>DATDKS010000001.1:0-10477 GCA_036519825.1 Nitrososphaera sp.
GAAATTGTTCGGCCATAGCGAATCCATAGGCAAAATCTCTGGATTAGATTCACTACCTTGTACACGTTACATACAACGATAATACAGATGTCGGCTTCACTAAGATTTAGGAACTTGGCTTCCTATTTAGAAAAGATCGTCGTTAAATTGCAAATGATACAAGGTCGTTGAAACTATTCTTACCTTTCTTGGACAACTCGCATCGTTGTACAAAAAAAAGCCACAAGTGAAAATCAGGTACTGATAAGGAGAGACCGCTGACAAAGATCTCCAGTTACAATAGTATTGTTAATGATTTATTGTCTTTTGTTGTATGAATGGGTCAATTTGGAGGCAATCCTATTGTGATCAAGACAGTAACAATTTGTTCCTTTTGGATTAGCAGGTGATGGTTTTAAGATAAAATAGAATTTTATCCTCTTGCCTAGTAGGAGCATTATAATTGATCCGAGATGACCGGTTTTTAACAATATCAGCTTTTTGGCTTTTTATGTTGGTCTATATAATGATACAAAACTGACCTTGTCCAATAGCTTACCTTACTTGATATCTTCTCATATTCTGAATATGTTCTAACGTCGACCAATTTGCTACCCAACCCATGGGCAATTGAACATCTCTCGTCTACATAGAAATCCTCCCAGTTATTATCGAACTCAGTTTCAGAGAACGTAGCACCAGTCTGTCTAAGAATCTCTTTTATTTTCTGCTTCAAGTCGGAAGTCGAAACATGGTTTCTTCCCAGAAGGCTACGCACGATGGTTGTCATACAGCTAAAAAGAGATTCTATTCTAAGTGGATTATCATATTCACTAAGCTTATAATACGCGAAGCTCAAATCAATAATTTCTAATTTGTCAGAGTCCAGTGATGTTATTTTGGATAATGTGATCTGGGGATTCTCTTTTACATAATTCCACCGAGAACGTAATCCTTTTCTTATCTTCTCCATACCCGTATCTTTTGACAGATCGGTCACATAAGATGCGTTTTCGCTCATTGAAGGCTCTATATTATAGGCGAAACAAATCCTTCCTAAAGACTTATCAATTAAATACATTGCATCATTTATGGCATCGTTCTCGTTCTCTGAATCAACTATTACATCACCAACGTGCTCACTTCCGCGATAATTAAATTTGACTTTATTTTCAATAAGCTCGTCACTAGTATCCCTTAGTACAGATTGCAGACCGTAAACAGGAATCCTAATTCGCCATTTACTCAAAGTCTCCTTAGTTTGAAATCAAAGAAACTTATTAAGGTTGATTCATATAATATACGAAGATCTTGATATCACGAAAAACTAGAGGGTAATCTATAAGTATACTTAAGGCCTCTGGACGTGTTCATTATATTCTAGGGATTGTCTGATGAATATATCCCCCTCCCCCTTCAGTGCACTATTCATTATATAGTTCCTCTAAAGAATAGGACATAATGACACCTACGTCAAGAAATGTAGCTGAATTAGAGATAGAGGATATTGAAGGTATAGGGCCAACTACTGCCCGCAAGATGAAGGAAGCAGGAATAAGTTCAGTTATGGAGCTGGCGACAGCAATACCAGAGGAGCTAGCTACAGATTTGGGCGGCTCAAAAGAAACTGCTGCTACCTTCATTATGGCAGCGCAAAAACTGCTAAGAGAGAGCGGCATCCTTGACAATGAATTTACTACTGCCGATATTGAGCTTGAAAAGAGAAAGTCTCTTTTGCGCTGCAGCACTGGATCAAAATCCCTTGACGAATTGCTACTTGGCGGCATCGAGACTCAAGCAATTACAGAGTTTTACGGCGAATTTGGAAGCGGCAAGTCACAGATATGCCATACACTATGCGTCACTGCTCAGCAGCCGGTAGATCAAGGCGGGCTGGGCAGCGGAGCCATATTGATTGACACTGAAGGAACATTTAGACCGGAAAGAGTAGATCAAATAGCAAGAGCGAGAGGTCTGGACCCAAGTGAAATACTAAAAAAAGTAGCAATATGCAAGGCTTATAACAGCAGCCATCTTGAACTAATTGTCAAGTCGATGGGCAAATACATCGACGACTTTAAGGCCAAAATGATAATAATCGATAGCATCATTTCGCTCCACCGCGCCGAGTTTGCTGGTCGGGGCACATTAGCAGACAGGCAGCAGCGCCTAAACAGCATCATGCATAAACTTGTGAAGATTGCAGAGATTTACAACGTGGCGATCATTGTTACAAACCAGGTTCAGTCTACGCCAGATACATTCTTTGGAGATCCAACCAAACCGGCAGGCGGAAACGTAATCGGACATGCTTCAACATACAGGATATACCTGCGCAAGGCTGGCAACGACAGAATAGCCAAGATAATTGACTCACCATACCACCCATACTCTGATGTCCGATTCACTGTGAATGAAAAGGGCATTGACGACAGCGACTCAGAAGCACCAAAGAAAAGGACAGCAAGAGAAAAAGAGGACGATTAGGTCAGAGAAGTGAGAACTTTTTCTCTGCCTCTTTTAGTTTTTCCAAGTCTCCGCAATATTTTATCATTTGCGACAACTTATCCCTCGCTTTGCCACTTTTTATGACATCACTTGCAGTCTGTATGCCTTCTTTAAGATTGGGGGCAACTTTGCCTACTACAAGGGCAGCGGCAGCATTAAGTATTACAATATCTTTTTTTTCTCTGCTACCCGTCCCGTAAACTGCCTGTAGAGTGCTCTTAATTGAATCTATTTTTGAATCTACTACCAATTGCTCTGGCTTAGCTACTTCCATTCCTACTGCACTAGGATGAAGGCGTATCTTTCTTGTTGTGTCATTGCCGCTTGAAATCCAATAGATATCATTTTGGCAAGTGTTTGATAATTCATCAAAACCATCGTGAGCATAAACTATCATTGCTTCACTGAGATACCCTGCGCATACTTCAGAGAAAACTTGTAGAAGTTGTGGTTCAAACACTCCAAGGAGTTGACCGGATATGTTAGTACAAGGGTTGCTCAGCGGTCCAACCTTGTTAAACACAGTCTTAATTCCAATGCTCTTCCTTACCAAGGCGACGTTTTTCATTGATGGGTGGAATAGGGGAGCAAAGAGAAATCCTATGCCAATACTTTCGATACAGGATTGAATCTTTGAGGGTGGGGCATTCAGATCAAGGCCGATATATTCAAGAAAGTCTGCACTGCCACAGAGGCTAGAAGCTGACCTGTTACCGTGCTTGGCCACTTTGGCAGAGGCCGCAGATGCGACTATGGCTGCTGCAGTGCTAATATTAAATGACCTATTTGAGTCGCCGCCTGTTCCACACGTATCAATAAGAGGTCCGTTTATTTGAGGCGTTATCTTGGTTGCGTGGTTTCTCAACGAGCTAAGGATTGATGTAAGCTCGTTAGGTGTCTCCCCTTTCATTGCTAGAGCAACAAGAAAAGCCGCAACTGCGGTGTCCGGAACCGTGGCGGCAAGGATTGCGTCAACCGCGTGGGTGGTTTCTGCAGCTGATAAGTCTGTCTTCGCGACCAGCTTTTTTAATTCTGGTCGCAAATCAGTTGATACGGTCATTTTTTCACCATAGATATAAAGTTAAGGAGTATTCTTCGTCCTTCATCTGTGAGCACAGACTCCGGATGGAATTGTACGCCTTCCATAAGGTATTGCCTATGCCTAATGCCCATTATCTCGCCATCGTCTAGAGCTCTTGCGGTCACCTCAAGGCATGATGGAAATGTGTTCTGATCAGCAACAAGTGAATGATAGCGGGTTGCTCTGAATGGGTTTGCAACATCTTCAAAGAGCCTGTCGGCAGTATATTGTATCAGGCTTGTTTTGCCGTGCCTGATCCTCTTGGCGTTTATGACCTTGCCACCAAAAGCATGGACTATACCTTGATGTCCAAGGCAGACCCCTAAGACAGGGATTCTGTGCCCAAGCTCTACGATGATGTTTGTACACACACCAAAGTACTTGCGATCTGCTGGATGGCCTGGACCTGGAGATATCACTATCGCATCAGGATCCAATCTGACAACATCTTCTAGTGTTATCCTATCATTTCTTAAAACCGTAGGCTCAGTTCTTAATTCTCCCAATAGCTGAGCAAGATTATATACAAAAGAGTCGTAATTGTCGATAACAAGTATTCTCATCCAAAACACCCACTTGAGGCTAAAGAAACGTCTAAAGAATGACCCTTAAGGGTGCCAAAAGCGACCGCCTCTTAGCATAGTCTCCATAATTGAGATGCTTTTACCGTATTTAAGCATACTGCATTGCTCAAAAATTTGCTAAAGCTTTAGGAATCTATATAATGCCTGCAAACTATTTGAAGCTCACAATAAATCTCGGGTGATTGTTTTGGTTAGGGTTTTCATTAATGGATATGGAAATATAGGGAGACGCCTTGCAAGCTCGCTGGCGGCAGACAAAGAGATCCAGTTAGTTGGCGTTGCAAAATATAGCATAGATGACAAGGTGAAGGAAGCACTGGAAAACCATTACGATGTCTACGTGCCGAAAGAAGCAGTTGGTGGCTTCAAAAAACAAGGCTATAACGTGACGGGCTCAATTGAAGAGGCAGTCGAGCATTGTGATTTAGTGGTAGATGCTGCAAAGGAAGGAGCGGGGTATGTTAATAAGAAAAACCTGTATGAGCCTACTAACAAGCCCGCGATATTTCAGGGAGGGGAAGAAAGGCATGGCGAACGAGCAGTAGCAGACATGATTCACAACTCACGCGTCAACTATGACAGGGCTGCAGGCAAGAAATATGTCATACAAGGCAGCTGCAATGTTTCCGGGATAGGCAGGGTAATGCAACCACTGATTCAAAAGTTTGGAGATAGGATCAAACGCTTTGATATTGAACTTGTGAGAAGGTGGGCAGACCTCGAAGACAGCAAGGCCGTCAAGGACTCAATTGAATGGGACAGGAATCCTCACCATCAAGACGATGTCAAGGACTTTATCCCAAATGCTAACCTATATGTCGATGCTTTCAAGGTACCTTCAAGGATGATGCACTTACATCAGATGTTTGTTCGGTTTAGCGATGGGGTGATGCCGACCAAAGATGCCATTATAGAATGCTTCCGAGACGAGTTTGGGGTCGCAATTATCGGTTCCGCCAAGGGCACTGGAGATGTCAGAAAAAAAGCACTCGAGCTTGGATTCCCCCATGGGGATACGAATATGGTGCATATTCACCAAGATATCTTGAGAGTTCAAGATGACACAGTTAAAATAGCCTATTCTGACGACCAGACAGGCATGGTGATACCGGAGAACCATTTGCTTATTCAATCGATGGTCTTCAGGCGACCTCGAGATGAGGCACTTAGGAGAGCCGACAATCTATTTCACATGAACAAGAGGCGTGAAATATTAGAGGAGGAGTTTAAATGATTATACGCCCAGACTCTGAATTCGTTTCTCCCGCTTTTCATCAATCGAGGAAGTCATAAGATGGCAGCGCTACTATTGCTTTTTAAACTTGAGGCGTCGTTGTTATTTCAGAATCAGTTGTCTCAATTCTGAAAGCTTTTGCGCAGTTGGCCTTCTGCTCCATGCTAGGTTTATTTACAACTAGAAGTTAAACTAGGGCCGTCCCATAGTCTAGTATAGCTACTGCGGAAGCTTAACCGTACAAGCTCCGGGTATTTCAGGTTGCAATATATTGACATTGACTAGCAGAAGCCGTATTTTCAAATAATTACCGAATATTGACCTGAATGAATATTGACTTGGTACTAGTGAACTGCAGTTAAGATACCCTAGCGATGGACTTGATGAGAATATCATTTTTGGCGGGAATAACTCGGAGCTTTTGATGTGGCGTTATCCGTGAGCTTAGGACTTCTGTCCAAATCCTTCCAAAAATGGCAGACACAGGGACAGAACCATTCAAATAGCCTTTTGAGCCATAGGAAACAAGTTAGCTTAGATGCAATCGATTAAGCAGTGCGCCTTGTGCGAAACTACACTTCCAGCTGAGAGCGAGATTAACATTTGTAACGAATGTATAAAATGTGCAGACTGCTGTGTTGGCCTTGAAAACTTGAAGGAATAAAAGATTACTACTCGACCATTTTTAATGTGTCAGTTGTTGTCACAATCCCCATAACATTACCTTTCTCACTCACCAAGATACACTTGGCAAATCTAACAAGTGGAATGAGGGCTTTGCCCGGCGTAGACACATCTACTATCGGAGGCGGTGGCTCCATCGCCTCGGAAACATGCATATTCCTGAGATCCTTTTCGTTCTTTTCTAGCATCACCTTTGCAAGCCCATCTTCTGTCAGAATGCCTACAACACGGGATGAATCAAATACAGGGATTTGGCTAATCGAGTTGACACGCATGACATCTATTGCCTTATGAAGCTTTTCGTCCCTTTGCACAGAAATTGGCGAGCGACTGCAAATATCCCCCGCCTTCATAGAGGTGCGCCCTTCAAGTGAGCTCAGAGATTCAAAGATCTTGCGGGCCGTTTCATAGCTTGGTTTGCACCTTCCGGACTCGATCTGATTTACCATGGATGTGCTGATACCTGTCAAAGTGGCTAGCTTTCTCTGTGTAATTCCGAGCCTCACTCTCGCCTGCTTGATGTATTCGAGCCTTGGTAGCATCTTTTCCGATCTTTATTTGCCAATCTCCGCACTTATAAGCTACCAGAGAAGTTGAAGCCTTATATTATGTGCGGACAAAATTTTTCTTGTCACAGCACTCAATGACAAATGATGGCAACAGCAAGTGGGATTCAGTAAAGAGATACAAGCTTACTAAGATGATAAATGAACTCTCAAGTATATCCGGACACGGGACTGAACTTGTCACTGTTTACATTCCACCACGTCGCCCAATATTTGACGTTATTTCACAGCTTCGCAATGAAGCCGGCACCGCTTCAAATATCAAGTCGGATCTTACCAGAACTCATGTACAAGACGCACTTAGCAAAACTATTGAGCAACTAAAATTATTCAAGGATACACCTGAGAATGGACTAATAATATTTTGTGGAGCGATACCGAATGACAAAGGAATTGGCAAAGAAAAAATTGAGATATATCCCGTTTTACCTCCAAAGCCGGTCCAAATCAGCCTTTACCGATGTGACGATCACTTTTGGACTGATCACCTGAAGGAAATGATGAAAGATGACAAGGTCATTGGCATACTATCAATAGACACCCAGGAGACAGGCATTGGGATTCTTACTGGCGACCACTGGGAAGTTATTGACTCGCTCACCTCTGGCGTAGCAGGCAAACATCGTCAAGGTGGCCAGTCCGCAAGAAGGTTTGAAAGGTTAAGGGAAAATGAGTTGAATGAGTATTACCACAGAATAGCAGAACATGCCAAACAGGTTTTTCTAGAGCAGTATAATATAAATGGCACAATTGTAGGTGGTCCTGGACCAACAAAAGAGAATTTTCTAAAGGAAGAGTATCTTGACTACCGACTGCAAAAGAGCGTTATAGCATCGCTTGACACCTCCTATTCTGGGGAAGAAGGTGTGCGTGAGCTGATAGAAAAGGCCCAGAAAGAGGGTATCTTACAGGAATATCGAGTGATGGAAGAAAAACAACTAATCAAAAAGTTCATGACTGAAGTGCATTCCGGCAGGGGCCTTGGAATATATGGAGTTAACGATGTAGTCAAGGCGCTGGAAAGTGGCATTGCAGATCTAGTAATAGTGACGGATGATGTCACTTATATCAAGCTGGAGATCAGGTGCAAGTCTTGCAAGAATACTCAGACAATAATAGTGGACAGATCCCAGGTCATTGCCACGAAGCAGGAGTGGCTTTCAAAGCAATGCCCATCATGTCACGGTAGTGATCTTGAAGTTATTGACCAAGACATAGTAGAATACATGAATGAGCTTGCCCTAAAGACAGGGTGCAAGCTTGAAGTCATTTCCGGCAAGACTGAAGAAGGATCGCAGCTCGCTAGCCTTGGCAAGATGGGCGCGGTATTGCGCTACAAACCTACGTAGCCTCGCATGAGCATTCCAAAACATCCTTGGAGCAGCCACTGCACACGACAATGGTATTACAACCGAGAGGCGTGCAAGCCTCAAATGACCTTGACTCCCTTCCGCAACAGCATTTTTGCATAACTCTTCCGGCCATAGAGATGAATATGTAGATTGCGGGAACCAATGAATACACTTTAATCCATTATATTCTCGCCGAATTTTCTAATTATCTCCATATAAGAGAAGAGGCGAAGTCTAGGCGAGCAATTCTTTGCGATCTGCTCAACCTCCATTCTCGAAATTGCTTACCCTGGTCAGGACTGTTTCTATTTTTTTCCCACGTGATTTACCAAAAAAGGAGTTGAAGTCACCGGATGGGCTCACAACAAATCCACGAATAGGCATACTTCCAAAGCGGGAATCATGGCTGTGTTAACAAAACACCAACAGATCAAAAATAAAATACATTATCCACAATCAAAGTGCCTTGAGAAAATCTCACTAATTTATAACCATGCTGAATTCTGGCTTGACCCAGTCTTCAGGTAATTATTAATTAAATTAATGCGGGAGGCAAGCATATGTATGCAATTTCATTTTATTGTAATAAATTGGTCCAAAAATAACATAGCTTGACAAATATTAAATAAAGGTGTGGGAGTATCAGCTCTTGAAAAAATGCCTGCTCAAATGAAGGTTCATCCATCCTTTTTCAAGGAATTTGCCACCAAAACCTGGGTCTCTCCAATAGAGATTCTAAAGGAGCTTGTAGAGAATGCATTTGATGAGGACGCCACAAAAGTTCTCGTTACGGTACTCAGCAACGGATCTATCTCTATTGAAGATGACGCAGGAATGGATGAGAACGGAATGGAAAAGTTTCTGCTTTTGGGTTCCCCACATAAAAGGACGGAATCAATATCACCTAAGCTGAAAAGGATTAGAACAGGAAGATATGGCACGGGTAGATTATCATTCCTGACATCATTTGAAAGTATGAAAATAAGAACAAAGCGGGGTAGCTTCAGCAAAGCGCTTGCCATCAATGCCGGAGTGCTTGAAAAGCTGTATGTGGGAAATGCCAAGCTTGACGACGTAAAGGAGCCCCCGCTTAAGCGAGACGGAACAGAACTTGTTATGACAGGGGCCAAGACCCACCTTGACATATTTAAGATAATGAAGGAGATCCGGAAACTAGCAGTGCTAAGGCAACCACTATTTGAAGTATATATCAAAACTGCCGAGAAATTCAAAGAGTGGACCTTTGAAGGAGCTCAGATCATAAAGGCCCCTGAAATTCAAGGCCACAGGATACCCTTCCACCTGGACAACGGCAGATTAACCGGCGAAATCATTATCGCTAGGAGACCACTGTCAGACGACGAGCGTGGAATAGCTATAATGGTCGGAAACCATATTGTCATGCGTAGCAATTTTGGCTTTGACACAAAGCTAAACCGAGTAACCGGCTTTGTCAGATGTGATAGTTTGACTACTAGATTCGCTGACAAGTCTGCAATCATCGAGGATAATGAATTTGCCAAATTCAATCAGACTATGAAAACCTTTGTCATTGACAGAGTCATTCCGGGGCTGACTGAATACGAAGATGTACTAATAACCCAGGAGGAATCGCGGATCTATCGCGAAATCGATAAGATACTTGGACAAGCGATGTTCGAAAACCTAGAGCTCGAAGAAGAAGTACAGGGGTACGAATTGGTGCAAGTAAAAGAACGAGTGAAAAGTACCCACGACCAGGAACACGAAATGCAGGTGAATAAAGCGCATTCTGATGACATTTACCAAATCGCAAACTCTGACGACGTCCGTTCCTTGCCTCCTGGAAGCTCAGCAGTTTCCAAGTCAGATGATGCGCAATCACAGACTATCACACAACCGCGTTCTTCCGGCAGCCTACCTAACATGGATGAAGGCTTGGTTGTAGACGAGGTGAATGAAACACAAGCCGATGGTTCCGTGGTTAAGACAAGGAATATACGCAAACCTATACTGAAGAAGACATTTGCACTCAAGAGGATTGGTTACAAAGTGATCCCGTATGAGGATGAAAGTGATTCCCGGTATAGCTTTATCACGGAGAATATCGTGTTCGTAAATAAGGCTAATCCAACATACAGGGCAGAATCCACAAGAGGAGACGAGTTCCTTATGAGGCATGTCATAAGCATCGTTGCTGAGGCAGTTGCGCAGGCGAAACACCCCGAAGGCAAAGACGCGCTTGAGTTGCAGAACAGGCTTGTGGCTGAAGCCATTAGGATACACGACACCAATGTAATAAAGCGTTAGCCATACAAGAATCATTAGCTTTGGGAATCTCATTCTCTCTCTCACTCTGATAGAAACGACTAAATCTAACTCTAACTGCGAAGTACATCGCATATGGCGTTTGCAGAATTCATGCCAGGGGCGTCAGTAGTGGGTATATCCTACAATGATGGCGTTATATTAGCAGCAGACAAAAGAGTTTCATTCGGGAACTTCGTGGT
>DATDKS010000002.1:0-10952 GCA_036519825.1 Nitrososphaera sp.
TGCGCTGCATGGAAGCGATAGGTGGCCGCGTTATCGATTCAGCTAAAATAGTGATCTGGTACTGCATAGGGTAGCGCCACAGAAATTTTTTGGTCGCTCTGCATCCTCTATTAGCATGTCTTTTTGGTAAAAGAATAGCCAGCAGGGAATCGGCTTGACTTACATCAATGAACACTATATTTTTAACCCCTGATGGATGTTAACCGAGGGATCCTTGTGCTACACACTGTAAGTGAGGATCGTGCTTAATCAAAGGCAACATTAGAAATTACAAATACAGCGTTTGCCTGGTTTATTGATAGATGTACTCTGCATTACGGTCATATGTACATAGTTTCCTTCGATTTGAAATATATTAATAAGAATACTTGCGGTTACTGTTGTTGTTGCCGCTCGAGTGAAATTTTCTCTTATGGTTGCTAGAAAAATTTGCTGTTTTGAGTATATCGACTTGCTCGCTCATTTAGATTCTACTTTCTATCAACGCTCATGTAAACAGGGACGTAAATGTGATGATGCATATTACCAAAGTCAAATCGGGTGGGGGACACAATTTTTTGAATCAAGTCGGTTAAAGGTCTAAGTGGTGGGCATTTTGTCATGTTTAACAAAAAGTATTAACCTTTGTAGGAGCTATACTATTTTAGTATTCAAAAAAAGAAAGGTGCTAAGAGGCAGCAGTTCAGAATCATGCTGCTCTGGCTATTGAAAGATCGGGTTCGCTGGCTCTGCCTCATTCTGTCCTAATGTTTCAGTCTGATTCTGTCCTAATGTTTCAGTCTGATTCTGTCCTCGTACTATCACTTCACCGCCCATCCATGGATGGATTGCACAGTAATATGGATACGTGCCGGGCTCTTGAAATGTTACGGTAAAGGAGCTAACTGGCGGGAATGGTGGACCAACTATCTGTTCTGCTCCTGTCGTGCCTGTTTCAGTACTATTCGGCTGAGCTCCACCCGAGGTCGGCATTTGGGGAACTATGATGCCAGAATTTACCCACTTTAAGGTACTATTCAATGTGGCTTGGATATCTGTTCCATTAAGATATGTCGTCTGATTGTTTACGCCAATTACCGCAGGATACCATGTCTGTTTGTTCAGCGCTACAATAGCTTCTCTGCCCTCTGGGGCCGGTATAATTACAGGCTCACCTTGGTTAAATGGTGGCATCGGCTCAAAGTCTGTTGCACCACTTGGGACGGAAAATGGAAGTAATATGGAAGGTAAAATGCTGGGGTCACCACGAAACGATACAGTATGGATATCTGATGATTCAGAAGGACTGTACCATGTAACGCTATCTCCTGCATTGATTTCGACTGTCTGTGGTGTGTAGGTATAGTGTTGAATCGTGTCATTACTGCCTTCACCAATTGCTACTGTTACAATTGCCTCTTCTGATCCGTCTGATTGATCCGTTGTCCCTGAAGGTTGGGTTGATTCAGTAATTGTTGCGAATGTAGATGGTCCACTTGCTACTAAAATCAAAAGGACCGAGGCTAGTAAGCCAGTATAAAACAAATTTGCTTTCATCAAAATGTATGACAATGTTTCGCATTTAAGGGATTCCTTGATAGACTCGTTATCTCAATTCATGAAGCCTAGCTATTCTACTTTTCAACTAAAGAAGGAAGGAAAGGCAAAGGCAGGTATGTCTTGAATGTGGCATCTTGTAATTATTGGATCCCGGTTGATGAGATAAAGAAGAAGAGATACGGTTAGCAATTAGCAGCATGAGCATCAGCAGTATTAGTTCGACCTCGACTCCTAATTTGATTCAGATAGCGTTTCTGATTAAGTCATCTTATTATCCCGCTGGGGTGATTTGATTAATAACGTATCGCCTAATTTCATAGCAGGTAGAGTACATTGCAGGGAATATTGGAGATATTGAAACGAACTAAGACGGTGGTGAGGCGATGTAATATGGGACCATTGTGCTGACAGCTATGACTGTCCTGCTGCAGTACGGATTGTGATAGTGTTTAAAAAGCAGTTGCACCTTATGTTCAGGGACTATAGCTATCCTTCATCATAAATACTGTTCAGTGCTAAGATTTAATTGAGTACGCCGTCTTAGGACAAAAGGGGATGAAGTGAGTTTGCTGCTCCAGGCTGAGCAAAAGCGATGAAGATCTCGCGACGAACTGACCCAAGTTGTAGTTTATCATTCCCATAAATGGAACGCAAGATCGCATTGCCTTGCCCACTTTTTTAGCATATTAATGCTACTTGTCTTGTGAGTCCGCTTTTACATGCCAGTGTTTAAAAGGGTCTTTTTGGCGCTTGGGAATGACTCTCTAAGTTAGATATACTCTATAAACTCAAAAACATGGTTAGCGCTTAGCGGGCAGATAGGTCCTGGCATAAAACAGTTATTAGTGCATGTTTCCTCTCTATACTCTGCTGCAAGCATGGAGATAGTTTATGATTACCCTCTTTATCGCCCGCCTTCTGAGGCAGACTCTATGATATTCCAGGTGACTCTTGGTTGCTCCTTCAACAAGTGTTCCTTTTGCAATATGTACCGGACCAAGGAATATGTGGAGCGACCTTGGGAAGAAATTAAAGCCGAGATCGATATGGCTGCTAGGTACTATCCCGATACGCGCAGGATCTTTCTGGCAGACGGTGATGCGCTCAATCTGCCAAAGGACAGGATGATTGAAATTCTAAAATATCTATATGCAAAGTTCGCACGGCTAGAAAGAATTTCATGTTATGCAATGCCAAAGAACATTCTGCAGAAGAAGGATGATGAGCTCAGAGAATTAAGGGCTGCTGGACTTCTTATGGTGTACGTTGGAATCGAAAGCGGAAATGACATAGTGCTCAAGAAGGTAACAAAAGGGGCAACTTACAAAACGATTCTTCAGGCATGTCAAAGGATCAAGCGCCACGGCTACATCCTGTCTTGCATGGTTATCCTAGGGCTAGGAGGGAAGGCCTATACAAGAGAGCATATTGCAGACACTGCTAGCGTACTTAGCGAAACCTCGCCTGACTTCGTGGGGGCGCTGACGCTTCAGCTCGAAGAGGGAGTATATGAGGAATTCATGAACAAATTTGGCGAGCCGTTTGTACCACTCGATGATTTGGACATTCTGGATGAGCTAGAAAGACTTGTCTCCGATTTCAGGTCCATTCGGCCAGTGATCTTTCGTGCAAATCATGCTTCAAACGTCTATTCTATAGGTGGAACAATACCGGAAGACAGGGAAAGAATGCTTGCCTTGATTAAGAGTTTGAAAGCACAGCCGGACATGCTCAAACCCAAGGCCCTCAGGCGCTTCTAGTCACTCCAAGCCAAGGACAGCCTCTTAATTTCCATCTAGCATTGCGCCCACATCGGTTTAGGTCCAACGTCATCATCCAGTAGCAGGAGAAGTTTTTCTGTAAGTCCCATATTCTGCTCACCGTCACACACACCACGCACCACGGTGTCCCTCCTCTTATTTGATCTTAGGATTTCCAACGCAAATATACTTTAATCGGCCACAATGTGAAAATTTGACCTGTACAAGACATTGTTCACGCAGCTATCAGCTATTGAAACTTACTTATGACTTTTACTCAGGTCTTCTTCAGCATCTGTAACTAACTTACTTTACAAAACCAAAAGTGTAACTAATATTTTGGCGCAGTTGTTGTTCTTGTACTCATCGCTCCTGCCGGGTTCACATCAAGAGTAAAAACAACGAACAGTTATGTACGCTACAAGATTTTCCCCGATAGGTCACATCAGCGGATTAGCCGTGTATTTGTGCTCAGCAGCGATAGAATTATTAGCCTGGCAAGATATTTCGGGTATATTGTACCGGGGGGAACTAGAGGTTCAGGCCAAAAGAAAGGCTCTGGCGGTTTTGCAGGATGAAATCACAAAAATTTTAAACTCTTCGAGAGAGTTATCAACTCTGACCACTTCGCTCATTAAAGGTGACGAAACGAATATGCACCAGAGTCTTGATCGCATGAAAAAGACAGAGGAAGAGGTAGAGAATCTCTGTAGGAAAATAACCCGGGACGTTGCCGACATAGGCAGCCTCATGGCAAACAGGGAGGACATCTTAAGGACGGCTTATATCATTGACGATATTGCCGGCTACATCAGCGGCGTTGCATTCAGACTTGCCAATATGAAAGCAATGACCTTAAAGAAGGCCTCGTTTGACGACGACTTAAATCAGCTTGTCGGTATGGTTGTAGATACTATTTTCAAGTTGAATGAAATGGGCCGGGCACTTTCAATTAATCCCCCAAATGCAATTGACATTGCTCGAGATGTTCAAACTCTTGAACGTCAGGTAGATGTGAAGCATAGGGCTGTGATTGTCAAGGCGCTCAACGAGATTTCTAGTACCAAAGATTTACTGTTGTTCAAAGATGCAGTTGAAGGCATCGAGGGCATGGTGGATAAGTGTCAGGAGGCGTCTGACTCATTCACAATTCTAGCGCTGAGCATGTAAGAAATGATCAGCGGTAGGCTGGTTGAAAACCGGATAGTAATCTGGGATGTTTCTGACTCAAGAACACTTTTTGGTAGTGGCTATTATGGTAAGCCCCTTGGAATATCGAAGCCAAAGGGCACCGAATTTGATGCACCTCTGGTGCTTGACCTTATAGAAGGATGCTACCTCGTTGAGAACAACAGGTTAAAAGTATTTCATATCGATGGTAAACCTGTTCCTTTTGCCAGTATAAAGAAGATATGCAAAAAGCAGTACGTCGACTTTGAAGCTAACTATCTGGTGTATCAGAACCTGCGTGAGAAAGGCTACATTGTTACACCAGGGATAAAATTTGGATGCGACTTTGCAGTGTATGAACAGGGACCTGGGATTGATCATGCGCCCTACCTGGTACAGGTCTTTAGAGCCACAGATGACCTTGCTGCTACCGGCGTCGTTCTGGCGGGCAGGCTTGCAACCACAGTAAAAAAGCAATTCATTTTAGCTATCCCAAAAGTAAAGCAAAAAAGGGTAGAGTATGTTGGATTCGATTGGTGGCGTGCCTAGTTGCCGCTCGTGGCCGTTGGAGGAAGTTGTTGTTCGATCTTTCCGTTTTGCGCTGGCAGGTCAAATTTTACAAAGTTCTCTCCGGAGATAGTAAGTAGCGCACTGTACTTTTCAGAGCCCTGGTCAAGCCACCCCTTGTATCGGATCGAGTTCTTTACAATGTCTGCAATACTGGGTTTCTTCTCGTTTACTTCGTCATAGCACGATAGTATCTCGCCGAACCTGACCTCTTGCTGGTTATTGAACTTTGTCAGGTAGTAAACAAACACAGCTGTTTTTTCGTAGTGGTTGGCCGGCTTTTTTTCTGCGTAGAAGTCGCGCAGACCAATCTTGTTTTCATTTGCCTTTAGATCGACAGGCATTGGATGTATTGTTATTGCTGGTCTGCTGGCATGCTTTGAGCCGCTGCTGGTGTCGTTTGACTTGCGGGTCTGGGGAAGAGGTTGCTCAACTTGAGAGGATATCCCTTTCTGTTCTACTAGTTCTGCAGGCAGCGCAGCCTGGGCAGATTGCGCTTTCAGTTGAAGACTTTGCTCTAAGCCATGGGTTATTGCTTCCTTTACTGCCATCTTGAAAATGTCTTCAAATTTTTCAAGATGCTTGTCCACAAAGCTCTCTTTGCCTTCAAGTTCAACCACTCCCTCCCTGACATTAATAGTAAACCGGGCTTCTGAATTTGTCAAGTCGTCCTATAAGATTTGGAAGTTTTTAATTAAGCTGTTGGTGGTATGGATGGGACTAGCAGCAAAGGACATTTGACAGAAACGCCAATTTGAGCACAAACCTCTGTCTTAAATATGTGCCCCGTGTAGGAGCATAGGTACCGTATGTTTGTAGTCAAAAAGCTTGGCAGAAATGGGCTATGGAGCGCAGTGAGTCTTATAGACAAGAACGGCTCATTTAGGGGTGAAGCCAAGTTCGATACGCTAAAAGAAGCTGAGGACTACATGGTAGAATATCTAAAGAGGATGAAAGACCGTTTGGTGGTAACTCCCGAAGGAGCAGGGCAGCTCAAGATATTTAAAGAAAAGTAAACTGAAACTGAAGGACAGGCGGGCTCTACACACACGAGCGAGCCTGTTTGTGATCAGCTGCTGCTAGACACTTTTACATTAGTTTTGCAGTTCAGTTGCTCTTCTTTGTAACAATTCTCTTGCTTCTCTAACTATTCGATCAACTATTTCTCCAGCCGGCAAGATATCATTGATAAGCCTCGAAGATTGACTCGTGAAAGGAACAAGATCCTCATTTCTTCCTTTTATTATGGCATTTTCTAGGCGGTGCCTCAGTTGTTCTGCTAGTGGATATGTTCTCTAGCCCTAAAAGTCTCATATAAGAATATAATATAACTCTGCCTCCTGAACCAAAAAAGCTTTATGTTAGGTATACCATAATATCACAACGTGAGATAAGCGATATGTTTGTCTGCCAGACCTGCAAGGGAACGGCGTTGATATTGGCAGTAGAAAGCGACGGTAGGCTCTGCTTTGAAGAATGCCCAGACTGTAACCCGCATCCTGAATCCCGTATGCCGATTTTTGAAGATACTTAAGAAAGGTGTAAGTCCTCAAACATATGTCCGTACTTCGGGTCAATGAAAAAATGAGAACAATCTTTTAGGGCTAGGTAAAAAGGCAACAAAAAGTCTAATTGCCAATCGATCTCTTGATTATGCCCCCTCTGCTTCCTCTTTTGCTAAAGTCAGACCCTTTTGTAAGCAGATCATCATATTGCCTTTCTAAGGAAAGCAAAACGTTGGCTTCTGGAATGTGAAGTCCTTAATGAGGTAAGGTATTCCCAGTCTTTAGGCAAATAAATTTAATTCTAACTTTAGGCGCCGCATAAAACACCTCGGAAAAAGCTCAGAAAAAACATCTTTTGTGCTTCTCAATTTGGCATATCATTACTTTCTTTCTCCAGTCTTCTTTTGCTACTATTTTATCGGTATTGCATCTATCAATTTGTTCAGATCTTCATACCTCTTCATGAACTGAATTCCCTTATCGGTGGTAGTAAAGCTTTGATCAAGCTTATCATATTCAATAAGATCATTCTCTGTTAGCATTAGTAAGTATTCCTTTAACTGAACGTAAGAAAGCATTGCCTTATACATCATCTTAGTCTTCGTTGTAGGACTACTTGCTGCATCTAGCAACTGAGCAATGATGTCTATTCTATTTCTATACCTATGGATATTTTCTGATGCCATGTTTGATGCAAGTTAAGCTGCAAACTGAGTATATAGAAGATTGGCATAATCTTAGTCTAAGATAATGATCACATCAACCGCCTGATATTTTTTGATAGCTTTTCTGGTTATATCACAATTCAGTTGCATCTGTAGTGCTCGGTTCTCCGATAATAATATTTAAGCCTCAGGGATGGTCCTAGCCCCAGCCGATACCTCAATCTGTGCCCAGAGCTTCCTCAGCATGGTAGGGGTATTTGCAAGTATCCAATTTGCCATTTGCTCCTCTTCTTTCAGATTCTGGTCGATAACAAGGACAGCATCCATAGCACCTACCTTCTTAGCTATTTCCATCAGCATCTTGTATTTTACAATCTCTGCATACTCGATTATGGCATCCCGCTCGGTTTGAACAAGTTCCCTATCGGCAGCCAGTCTTATATTGTCAGTTTCTTCCACTATCGATTTTACTGATGAACTGCCTGACGAGTCCGTTGATCCTGCATTATTATCTGACTGGTTAGTTGACGGAGATGTAACGTTGTCTCTAACTAGATCTATAGTATTTGGCTTGAGAATTGGTAAGTCCGCTTTAGCGTCGGTAGGTTCACCGCCATGACTTGTAATAATCTGCTTTAGTCTATCCCTTTGGTTTCGCGTCTCGTCGAGATGGTCTTGTAATTGTGTCCTGGTATCATCCACTATGGTCTCTTGCAGCCTTGATCTTATTCGGTCTTCTGCTGCATTTTCCATTGCTAAGGCATCATTCAAATATTGAACAATTTTTTGATTAGCGTTTGGTGTTAGCTCTGCCGCTGATGAAGACATCTTTTTGTCCCATCTCCTACTTTTCCTTTAATTGCCAAAAACCTCTCTCATTTCCTTCTGTTTCTTCTCCCTCTTTTTCTTGTGCTTGCTCCATATGCCTGGCGCTATCGGATGTGAGTTGTATCTGTGCCTTGTAGTCAATCTTTGGGAAATCTATATCGCCGACTTTGGGGGGCTTATTGTTGACATCATCAGTTTGTGATTTGGACATACTTTAAACTATCTACCATAGTATAAAAGGCAATGATAATAGAATGATGTTATTCATCTGATCACCTGAATCGTTGACTGAATTCAGATACTTGGTCTCTCCTAGCTCTTTCAAAATAGTGAGGTCTTCCCAGACTCTAAGGAGCAAAAAGCTTAAACTCAAACTCTCATGAAATAATATTGGAAGATATAATATAGTCGATGTTTGAAATTTTCCCTTGGAAATTAATCCAACCCGGTATTTCTAGCGGATAGCAGATAATGCATTGTCTTCTTTTTTGTTATCAGCTGTCTGGCAATAATATCCTCATTAGAGAGAAATATAGATAGAATGAGGAGGGACAAGACCGATTTAGTGTTGTCAATTCTTGCTGTTCAATCAACAGGTTTTCAGTTTACGTGCCACCCTAAATATTCACAGGGGCCTTATGGCTTTCACCGCGATGCTTTTGTAGCTCCTCGGACTTGTCGAACTTGGCGGGACACATATCACAACTATAAAGAGTCCTAGTGCTATCCTCACCTGGCTTCAGGACTGCCTGATGTTGTTTGGTCACAGCTGGAGAAGATATTCCTGTATTGTTAGACTCTTCTAACGGCACAACAGGCTCAAAACGTATTCGTTGCTTTTCCAGACTAACCTTTGGTTCTGACTCTTTTTTTCCATGCATAAATTCTGAATTAGGTTCAGCTTGCTCAAACTCAAAGCCGTGCTTTAGTGTCTCCTCACTCATATTGAGCCTGATAGACTCGGTGTTGGCAGAGCCACCCTTTCTGGTCAAGATCGCAGTGACAGGAATACGAATTTCTTCATCTGTTAGCAGCCCCTTTTTGTGAACTATAAAATAATCTTCATTTTCTATTCTTTTTACCTTGCCGATCTTCTTGCCATCAGAAGTAATAACATCAGTGTTTTCTTCAATTGATATAGGCATCAGCTTTCAAGTTTTCTATGTGTTATTATGGGTCTTAACTGTTGACAGGACCATTTTTACGTCAAAGCTGTGTTAGAGAAAATAACCAATCCAGCTGAGAAATGCATTCTCCTATATTGTTAGTGTGAACAGTGACTATGGCGATAGGAAATAATTCGCTTAGCAGCAGGATAGCCAAAACTATAGCATGTCAAGCCCATTAACAATGAAAATATCTTCTATACTTCAGGACCCAAGGCAGGATCCCCGTCCGGTGAACCGTCGCCGTCCATATCTTCCGAGCCTGCATCAACAGACTCGGGACCCGCTTCCTTCTCTTCTAGGTTCTCCTCGGGCCGTACCTGCATTTTTACTGGCCTTTCTTCCTCGGGCTTAACTATTGCATCCTCTGGCACGGGTGGAAATTGTCCCTTTCCATGTTAACTGCTATCCTTATTATCGTTGTCGTCTTCCGCAGTAGACATTATTACTATTAGTTCATGTGCCCAAGAAGTATTTAGAAATTATACAAATTAATAAACTCTCTAAGTTACAAAGAATCCGTCTATTTTTTTGGCTACGCAGGTTTAGTGAGTTTAGAATGATGGCGTGTCTTTGAAGTGAAGGAGGAAAACATTGTTTTAGAGATGGATAATTGCTTGCCGAAACGTCGGCAGGGCATATACTCGAAGGATTTAGATTAGATAATAAAGTTATTGTCTTTCTGTAATTTGGTATTCAGTGTTTTGTAATAATGTTTCATAATGCCTCTTTCCCCCAACGTGGGGACTATGCCTATGAAAAAATGCCAGCCCTCCAGGATATCATATTATGAGGAGGATTGGGGATGTGGTATTGTTCAGCATATGTTGCTCTGTCGAGTGATGCATTCTTCATTGTCTTACTGACTAAATTAGTCAAACATCCTTTAATGGAGAGAAAGAGCATAAGCTTGATATCTATCTTTTACTCATTATACTAAAATACCATGTGAATGTGGTTCATACTGTCATGAAGTATAGAAGTCGAACAGATATCATTGTTAGCATGCTAGAAGCTGCAAGGCTTGGAGAAACGAAGACCAAAATCATGTATTCCTCGTTTTTATCATCTCATCAGCTGAGACCCTATCTAGAGCTTGTGGTTAGTAATGGTTTACTTTCCTACGATTCTACGAAAGGACGATACAGGACTACGGTGAGAGGCTTGAAGCTCTTGGATTTGTACGAAAGCGTAGGCATGTTGGAATTACCTCAAGTTACGGACAACACTCGAAGCCAAAAATAGGAATCGAAGGTATCGCACTTGGACATCAGGAGAAAAAGGGAGACTCTAGTTGCCAAGATAATGAATTCATCTAATAGACTGTCATTTTGTATGCACCAAAAATATGAGTAGATCCATTTTGGATCATCTCCATATTAGTGAAAACCACTCTGCCCAAGAACTACTACTACTACATCTTCCCGTAGCGGATGATGAATTCATAGTTTAGCCAAAAAGGCTTCTGAGGTGACTTTCAACTGTAGTAATGCGCCATCAACTGATAGCTGGGTATAAAATTTAAGCCCTGTTATGTGAAGCCCAAATTTAATTTATTCATCTTGCATTTATTCTAAATAAAGCAAATTTCATAAGATACATTTCTTCCTTAAATCCAGTGTAATTCCAGTAGTATTTGTTAACAACAGTCGATATAACAAACCAAATAGCACTATTTACTATGATAGAAAAAATAAAGCCATAATAATACGTCATAATAATGCCAGTTATAGTACCTCCTATAAGGTAAGG
>DATDKS010000003.1:0-8386 GCA_036519825.1 Nitrososphaera sp.
ACAACGCGGGCAAGGATATTTAGGTCTAGATATTCACAGGCTCTCTTCTGTAGAGCTAAGCGGGATCATTCATTGCATTGCAAGGAATATACCTCTCCTACATTAATAGCGCCATGCATACATTTCATCAAATGACTCTAAAGAACCGCCGATAATCGACAAAGAGGACATAGGCGAAAAAAGAAAGGGCAAAGTATCTCGAGCCAAGCGCGAGATAATTGTGCCGGTTCTATATTTGATCGCAGCGCTTGACTAGGGAGATGTACTGCTAAAGGCAACAGCGGCGTTCAGTCAAGTAAAACGGATGGATTTGAGAGATTCCAAGATTATTGAGGTCGATGATTGGCAGGTCTAGCATCTTCCCTTTTGGGTCATTGGCTTCTTGCGTTGTTGTCCAGCCAAATGAGCATGCAAGCTGGAGTACCACGGTTGGCGAGAATCGTTGGCGGTATCAAGATATTTTGCAATTCTTGTTTTAGTCAATCCGAGGTATGTCAAACCCGATCAATCATCCAGCCGCTATTACTCTGCTCTCTAGCGTCATGTTGATACACTCAGTCTGTTAAGACTATTTGGCGGAAAGTAGCAGAAAAACCAGGGGCCAATTTTTGATACTACAAGCCCAAAAAACAACGAAGCAATGCAAGCTATCCGCAAGCTCGAGTTGACGGCTAATCTTACCCGGATATAATGGAACAATTGCAGTTATTAATTGGTTCCCGAAAAGAAAATTCCCGATCTGAAATTGGCGTGGTGATGCGTAAGTGTCTTGCCAAATGTCTTATTCTTGCAATGAAATAGCGTGACACATTGAATTTCTCCAACTAAAATCCTTATCTGCTACTGAAAAAATATACTAAATGGTAGATAGTGTGACTTTGGAAGCAATCTCCAGAGGCTGGGCTCTTGCACTTGCGGTTAGTGTCATAGCTTTAGTAGCGGTTTCTTCAATTTTGTTTGCTTTTCAACCGTCGGTTTCCAGCAGAACCACTGATCAAGTCACCACAATGGCTGAGTCTTTGGCCCCAAAGCTAAACAGTAGTATTCTACTAATTGCTAATGAGAATGTATTAAGAATTGCTCCTGACAACGATCTATATCCGGGAGGCCTCTGGTACAGTGCCATGACATTCAACGGAACTATCCCCGGACCTTTGATTACTGCAAACCAAGGAGATATACTTACAATAACCCTGAAAAATGAAGGCAAACTTGCGCATAGCCTCAACTTTCATGCTGGATTTGGACCAAACCAAGCCCTATCAGGTGTGGTAAGTGCTGGACAGAATAGAACTTGGACAATGAAAGTGAACTATCCAGGATCATTTCTATACCATTGCGACGGAGATAATCTTAATGGAATTTGGGAGCACATTGCCGATGGCATGTATGGCGGCATTGTAGTGCATCCACCGAACGAGGAAGCAGCACGGGACTTCTATGTAGCATTTAGCGAAATATATGATACCAACGCTCATGCCCCATTTGCTGCAAACCAATCACCTGCATATAATGACAATAGTCAGGCGGTGGGCTCATTTGACATAGAGAAATTTATTGCTCGAAAGCCCGATCTCATTGTGACAAATGGAATGGCATTTAGATATGTTCCTTTGATTGGCACTGAGGCCAAGATTCTACTTAATGGTAACGCAGAAGCTTTTCATGTTAAAACTGGAGAATTGACTAGATGGTATCTATTTAATGCAGGTCCAAGAAATAATATTGCATTTAATTTTGGCGCAGGTTTGGTCAAAGAAGCAATGAACAACAACAACAATCTCGTTAATGGTGGAAGCGCTAGTGGGTCGGCATCATCATCGACTGACAGGTATGACAGCGAAACATACTATGATGAGGTTATTAATATACCACCTGGATCGGGTACCGTCATTGAGGTTACTTTTCCAGAACCCGGGACCTACTTTGGCAACGATCACGATGTGGGCACTATTCTATACGGCGCAGGCTTTGTTGTGATTGCGGACTAGTAAAATTTCAGTTCCGGGCCATGTATTGATTTGACAATATTTCATTACTGGTTACCATCATCGCGACTGTTGGTGCGGATGGATACCCAGATCGGGAATCTAAGGACGGCCATTTAATGCGAGACATCCAGCAGCTAAGGAAGAAAGGCCACAGAACGATAGAGGAAAGCGCACAGGCCTCAGGTAGGAAGAGAAGTCATATACATTCGTATCAATTGGACAACAGTAGCGACACTGATTATCACGCTCGCTCGACTGCAGTCGATAGATCGCTACAGACGACAGGGACCCTTTCTGGCTTTCTTTAACCGTGTACATATATACCAGCTATCTTTCTCATGCCAAAACACTTGGCTCCAGGCCGGAACCTGGGCGCTGACAGCAATAGCAGTAGCAATACCACCATATACATATGCACACATACACATAGTGCTATGATGCTTCAAGACGCTACAGGAAACTTTGTAGCAGATTTCACGCTCGATTCATCAAATACGCTCAAAAATGGAGGGTATTGTAAAATTTACGTTTGTGGTGCTTTAATTACCCTGCTTCGAGAGGATGCTTTAGCGGCAGTAGTATTAGTTAGATCGTGCTATACACACTATATCGCCGAGGTTATAACTAAATGTCAAGGGGCAAATTTTTGGCGTTATATTTAAGAGCTCGCTAACATCAATTACTATTTGACATAATTGGCCGATTGCTAGAATTATAATTTCAGAAATTCACGCGATGGAAAAATAGTCTCTGCTTTTCAGGCACATCAGTTGGAAGCAATGACCAGGCTCAGACAGATGAAAATCGATGGCTATTCAGACTATGAAATTCAACGCGAGATGGGAGTCAGTGAACGCAATTACAGACGCTTGCATGACAAGGCATGTGCTGAGGAGCACGCTGTCATTGTACAACAATATGTCCAACATCCGGTCCGGGCCATGGCCTTGCTCAAGGCTCGGTTAGAAGAGTTGTACAGAATCGACATGGACATTGCCAGGATTCCAGACATTGATCTCAGACATCTCATTAAGGCCACAAAAGTTGCAGGCGAGCCGGGATAGCAATCGCCAAGTTCAAGCACCAGTGACCATTAGTGTTTTTCAAAAGAGACCAATCCGACGCTAGTCAACCAGGTTATGCCCCTGAATTTGTTGTCATTGACAAAGCCATCACAACATCCGGCTAATGGTGAGGCGGCAACGGAAGCTATTGGACATCTGATGTCCAATAACGAAGAAGAAGATAATATGGATGATTGTGAGGACTTTGATGAAATTGAGGAGGAGGAGGATGAAGAAGAACAGCAGCCCAGAGTCCAAGCCTAAATGATGGGCGGATTGTAGACATGAAGCAAAAACTTCGTATCCCTTGAAAGGTGAATAAGGGATAAACACAGAGTGACTACTTGGAGTCACTTGGATTTTTGTAGGACCCCTCTATTTTGCTACAAAAAAGATATTGCAGATGCTGACCGGAGCTAATTCCATTCGATGCATTCGATCAGTGTCGTGATGCTGCATTCCCTGAAATGACATGAATCATTGTCGAATCCTTGTTCTCTGGGGTACTATGGTATCCTACGTGCCTTTTTTATGATTTCCTGTGTAACATATCGTCAAGCATACTGGTATGGAAGCGTTCAGCCATCTCTCGATTTCGCGCAAGCACTTCCTCATTTACAAAAGCTGAAGATACAGGCTCATTTCTCGCAATAAATCTGAAAATATCCTTGTCTGTGATAATTCCTGCCATGTTATTTCCATCGTCGCTCATTACAAGGAGCCTACGTATGTTTTTTGCCTGCATTGT
Organism: Nitrososphaera sp.; assembly: GCA_036519825.1. Classification (GTDB taxonomy): domain Archaea; phylum Thermoproteota; class Nitrososphaeria; order Nitrososphaerales; family Nitrososphaeraceae; genus Nitrososphaera. The sequence goes on from DATDKS010000003.1 coordinate 3,804, forward strand.
CTGCAGCGCATCTTGAAGCGAAGCGTTAGGATGAATGGTTACTATTGGGCTGCTCATTATTTGGTTTGCGGGAGCTGAATACGATATTGGCCTTTCTGCCATATGCCCTACAATATCTTTTCCCGTAATTATCCCCACAGGTGTCTGAGCATTGGCTGATTGAGCAGCAACAACTATAACACTACCAATGTCATTTTGAATCATAATCTTGCATGCCTGCTGTACTATGTCGTTTTCTTGTATAGTTTTAACAGGGCCTGTCATGACGCGAGAAACAGGGATTGAATCAAGGCTACTCATATCGCTTTCTAATCAACAATATTAGATAAACATATGGTATGAAAGTTTACTTCCTAGCTGATACAGAAGCAAGAATATGAAAATGAGGATAATAATGGATTGTTTGAGACACCATTGCTTGAGCGAGAACAGGCCTTTCTGAAGTTGGCATAACCTGAATGAATGTTCGAAAATGCATATTATCTACCTAGAGGTTTATCTCTCATTGAATCTTGCACGACTAGGTCGATTAAATATTTCTAAAATTTCCATGGGAGCAGCAGCTGCTGGGGCGTCTTTTGTATTGTTGATGATGATTACTGTAGCCCCACACATCTCATATGCACAGTTTGGTGGGTTTCCATTCTTTCCAACATCCCAGGAAGTGTTGCCAACTTATATCGCAAGAATCATTCCAGGCGCCGCGTCTCAGGACAGTCTATTTCATTACTATCCTCCCAACATTGCTGTGCCGGCTGGCACGACAATAGCTTGGTTCAATGACGACCCAGGACAACCACACACTGTGACAAGTGGAATTCCAACTGAAAATAGTGGAAGCCTCTTCAATTCTGGAGTGATGCCATATGAATCATTCTTTCAGTATACATTTGACGAAGCAGGGGTTTTTGACTATTATTGCACAATACACCCTTGGAGAATTGGAACTGTGAGTGTGAGCGATGCTGTTGAACGGGGAAATTATTTTGAATTCAGGTCTGGCACAGGTCCTAGAATCGATTTAACACAAAATAACAATAACAATACGCTGCTGGACTTCAAACCACTCACGATTACACCACAAGAGACTACTCCAATAACGTATAATGTTTCGCTACTGGCTCCAGATGGACAAAAGGAAATATTTTCTGAATCATTCTTTGCCCTCGGTAACGACCTCCAAGTTGAGCTTATGAACGATCCAACCATGAACAGAACAGCAACATATGGACCTGACGTTTCCGATCCAATTACGGGAGCATATCATGTCAAAGGCAACTTGTTTGAAACAACGGGCGAATATACGATCAGAGTCGAAGTCACAGCAATAGGCAACAACCTTCCAAACGAGAGGACGGTAGACGAGTTTAGGATGCAAGTGTTGGTGCCCTAGCCCTACCTATAGGGCTTAATGAGCCAAACGCTGCCGGTGCCTTTTCAGCAGTATGAGCCTTATGAAGGGATATGACGAAGTTTTTTCAAAAAATGTAGCATGATCTGTTGTATACATATCTGTTGAAGATTTCAATAGCACGAGCACGGTTACTTTCGATACTGTATTTAGGAAACATGCTGGTGTTGGTTCAGGTCTGCCTCTAATGGGGATATATCTCTCACTGTGACCCTAAGACGATAGTCCGTGATCATATACCCTATGATAAGCACGCGGCGTTGTTATCGCCTTGTCGTTGTCAATGCTTTGCAGTTATATGCTTGATTGTGGAGCTGGTGAAATTGGGACAGCCACCGAAAGCGTCACCCCAAAAACAAGTAGAATACCTTCGGGTTCATTACTCCCTTCTTCTTCTTCTACAGCTATCAACAACTTTGCTTTTGTTATTTCAAGAAAACATCTGATTCAAAGCATAGAAAGGCTGTGAGCCGATGCAGTGCATTGCACTGCCTACAGAGTCCTTATTACATAGCAGGCGTTGTAATGCTGGTGTGTGTCCTTCAACCAAGGCACATACGTGACCGCGTAACAGGCAACTCCGCGCTGCCATACTGTAAAATTGCTTGATCGCATTAGCAGTATGGCGCGTAAATGGGATACTTTATGATTACAACACGTTGTTACCTTACTATAGGGGTGTAGACGGATCCTTTAGGAAAACAAGGGAGGAGGCGCAAGCATAGGATACAACAAATAATCCATGACTGCCTTACGACATCTCTCTCGGTACTATAATTATTTAAATTACCCACCTAATTTAATATCATAATCCCTATGAGAAAGATTATTCTCCTCTCCGAGACAAAAAAAGAAGTTACAAAGAGGGATATCCTTATCGCTTTTCTGATAGTAGTAGCATCATCAGCAACGTTTGCCAATATTCAACTTGCATACGGTCACCATGTAATAGAACAAATTGACGTGTCCAAAAGACCGCTGCGAATGTCTATCGCAGGTGATATGCTGTATGTTGCAAGCATTGGAGAGCCATCAGTTTCTGTAATCAATACTACAACAGATAGAACGGTACGAACCATTAACACCACTGGCGCGGTCTCAGCGCTTTATGCAGTGCCCCAACTAGGAAAGCTTTATGTCTCAATATTTGAAGGCGGAAGCGTTGAAGTATATAATTTAGATACATATGATTTTGTCAAGAATATAACTTTGCCTGGAGCCACAGTTGACTTCTGGTCCAACCCTCGAGACAACGATGACGTCCACGTCACTTTTCTTACTGGCGGCGTTTCTATGGAATATAATCCAGCCACTGCCATGTTGTATGTAGCAGTCTATAACCATGACCATATAGAAGTTATTGATACAAGAACTGACGCCGCAATCAAAACCATCGATGTTCCGGCGCATCCATTCACAGTTAAGGCAGACCCAGAAGCCAAAATGATTCTTGTCGCAAGCCTCGCTGGGAATAGATTATCATTCATTTCTACTGATACAAACGAGGTCATAGGCAGCTTGAACACAGGCACTGCCCCATGGGGACTCGACATAGATACATCTAGACACACAGCATACGTCACCCATAGAGGAAGCTATTATGTTGCCGCAGTCGACATTCCAACAAGACAAGTAATTGCAAAAATACCTGTAACCGACGTTGCTCAGGCAATAGCAGTAGATTCTGATGAGCACAAAGTATACTTCTCGTTTTTGGAAAGGCAAGACATTGTCAAGGTCAATGGTGAAACAAACGAAATCGAGACGGTAATAGAGATGGATGCAGTCCCATGGGACTTAGTCGCAGATCCTTTGACTCATGTGGTCTATGCATCAACCAAATTTAGCGATAAAGTTATTGCAATTGGTCCTCAATCTGTATCTGCAAGCTTTCCCGTTGTCACGCTGGCTAATCCAGTCGCCGTTCTTGGAACGATAAGAGCACATGGACAGGATGTGGCGGTTTCACAACCTATTATGGATACATCAAACAAGACTCTATCTATGGCTATAAGTACCGAAGATGGTGGAGACTTGACACTGGTGCTGCCCAGGTACATGATAGATTCACGGCAAGAAAATACCGATACCAAATTTCAAGTCATGATAGATGGAACCCCGGCTGATTATCAAGAGGGAGAACTCATTACTTCCTCGGAAGACGGCTCTCAATCTAGACAGATAACAGCCTTTATCCCAGCTGGTTCGACAAGGCTTGACGTTATAGGAACACAAGTATTATCGAATATGGAGCAATAATTTCTAAATAATATTGATGAGGACAGTGACAGCTTCTTAGTCTAGTATCTACACAGCCGAGGAGTCATTACTGCGCATGCAACTATCAACAAATAGCCGGAAAAAATGCAATATTAAGAAATCAAGGAGCCGCTAACAAGAAGTGCTAACAAATAAGTGAGAATATCAAAAATAACATCAAATAATATGAGCAGGATGTGCGTCCTTCAAAATCGATTACCGCTTGTCTGAATGAATCTGAATTGACTTTGCCTCATCAATCGTGAACATAATTCTGGTTCTTTAGGGCTTTTCATATGCCATTGCTATGAGAATTGCGGCATTAACGATCTGTTCTACCGTAAGTTGCAAAATGCTATTAGCCTCTGTCTGGTTTTGATTGTTATCACAGCAGTTACTTTCCACATATCTTGTCTGAAAATATTCCATGCGTTGCGGGTATTAAATAGATAAAAAGGAATAGTCGTCATAATGGAGTGGATTGCAGATTACTGCAAGTCATCATCCTACCGCTATTTTAGAGAATAAAAGGCATTAAATGCCATACTGAATACAACCAATATCGAATTCTAGACATTAAAACTGCTATCGAAAATGTGCGAGGAGGCTATCCCAAAAAAAGAAACTTGGGTTTTGGATCAGCTAATCATCGACGACAAAAAAGTGTGCCTTCCTTTCCCTCTTTGATCACTTCAATATAGATTTACGAAATACGGGTTTGTACCTATCCATCTATGCAAAAACGTCGATCTTGATCGAGTCAAGAAGCAGTTGGTTATATCTTAAGTGGAACCTTCTGTCAGGGGGCTCGTCTGATTCTTTGCTGCACGTTGGCATGATTCTTGCCATAGGATCCTAGATCTATGTGGATGGACTGGCGGTTCTTGACAATAATCTAATAATCAAGAATCCA
>DATDKS010000004.1:0-5109 GCA_036519825.1 Nitrososphaera sp.
AAATGAAACAGTAGGTGATGCACCAGCCACGTTTGAGTTTGAAGCAAACCTAACAGGTGGCACTGAGCCTTACACTTATGTCTGGAACTTTGGAGATGACAGCCAAGAAAGCGATAAACAAACCGTTTCGCACACATTTGACGAAGCTGGCAGTTATAACGTCACTCTTGCTGCTTCAGACACTGACAACCAAAATGCTGCTGATAGTATAGAAATCAATGTTGAAGAACCAGCAGGAAGAGGAGAATCAGCAACAACAACTACGGTACAAAACCAGACACAAGACAATCAGACTGACACAGGCGGAGAAGAGCCAACAGTTCAGCTAGATGAAACAAGCGCAGAACCCGGCTCGCCGCTTCCAATCAGCGGTGAGGGCTTCCAGCCAGACACACCAATTCAGATATTCATAAACAACGTCCAAATAACAAACCTAATAACAAATGTAGAAGGGTCATTTAACACAGTAGTTATAGTGCCTAGTACGGTGGCCGCAGGCAGTGCCCAAGTGGTAGTCAGAACCGAGCAGACCAATATTATTCAAAACGTCAACATAATAGGATTGGACGGTGGGATTGAAGGACCATCAACTCTTCGCTTAACTGCAGTATCTGCAACAGACAACGGGGAGGTTCTACGCAATGCACCAGTCACTATATTTGATACAAGCAGCGGTCAAGTAATAGAAAAGGGCAAGACTCCTATGGATATAGAGCTTCAAGAAGGTACCTATTCTATCTTCTACTCTGACTTTGGGCGTTTTGAATTTGCGTCAGCAGAGCCAGGAAGTTGGGTAGATACACCTGACGGTGGCTCTGGGTTGATAACGATCAGGGAAGGCAGGAACACAACGCTGACTGCATTATATAACGAGCGACCGGCGCCTCCTCCAGCCCCCAGAGTGACGGACAATTCACTCACGCTTCGTGCACAAGATACCCAAGGGAACCTGATACCGGACATGTTTGTAACGATCTACGATGCAGAAGCCGCAGAGAAGATAGAGCAAGGCTTCACAGAACTTAGAGTAGACGATTTGCCGCCAGGCACCTACCCTATATTCTTCGCAAACTCTGAACACTTTGAGTTCCTAAGAGCCTCTCCCGGTACGTGGATCCAAACTACGTTTGGTGGCGTGGGTATTGTGACCATACCAGACGACGGAGAAGACCATAACACTGTCGTGACAGCAGAGTACAATAGAACTAGCGGAATTGAAGAGCAGTTCAACATACAAGCACCGCTAGATCTCAAGGGAGACATATTCAGCATAACATCGAATCAGACGCGCCCTGAAGGACCCTTTGTGATGTCTGGATCGTTTGCGCTCCGGGTAAGCGACGAAGAGCCTGTCAGCGCGACTCTCTCTGCTTACTTCATGTCAGCAAGGGGAGACTCAAATGAAAACGTAGATCTGGCGTCCCAGAGGAGCAGAGACCATGATACATTCCAGATAGTGGACCTCAAGCCAAGGGTGGCAAGGCCCATTGGACTCAACAGCTATTTAGTTTCAGGAACTGCCGACCTGTTGCTAAATGGTGACATGTATTCTAACGATGAAAGAGTGAATGTAATAGTGAGAGGAGGAGAGGAGCTGACTCCAACCAACGTTGAAATAGACTTCCGCGGTGACGAACGCTATTCTGCAGCCAACAGACTCGAAACACTGTACGGCGTTGTGAGCTCTGGCTTCCAATAGTGTACAGAAAGTAGAGTAGGCGGTTTTTTCTGCCTTCTATTTTTTTATTTATGTTTCTGCATTCTAAGAAAGGCACCTGAAAGCCTTTTATGCAAAAATCATATTTTGATAAAAATCAATTAAAATCTTGATAGCATATAATGGCTTTCAAAGTCGATGCCAGGTACCTGTGTTTGCGCCCAGTTTGCTGTTTCTAACTGAAAAATTAAGCGTTTTAAGCTAGTGGCAGCCACTTTTCTGGAATGCAAGAAAGTGTCTGTAATTAGTTCAGAAACTGCTACTTGAGTGCACACTTATGTCTTATATACTTGGAAAAAGCCTAGCGCTGTCAGAAATAGATACGTATAACACGTCTAAAAAAGTCCTATTATATGCCTTGTTGCTTGGTATAGTTCTCAAATAGAAAGCGATCATAGAAGTCCTTTAGTCATGCTCTGATCTAGCCGACATCGCTTCCCGTTGCTATTCCATAACCCATCTTTTTCCTTGCGCCCTCTATTTTTTCAACAAAGGACTGGCCCCAATGGCGCTGGTACTTTGGTTTAATATTCAGTGCTAATTCAAAATTATCTGCTTCCAGTTGCAATTCAAAGGCCTTACCAGTCTTTGCCACCTGAATCCCTCCATCAGACAGTTGCTGAATTATGTTTACAGACTCGCTTTCATCGTATTCCGCTGAGTAATTTGTAACAAGACTATTTGGAATCTCTGGGTTAAAGTCTGCCATGGCCTTAATGACACGCTTCTGCCCCTGATCGCTGCATTTAAGCTCGAAGTTAAGGAAAACTTTCTTCCTGTTTTCGGCCATGTTGTCATGTGTTATACCAACCTAAAAAATTTTTCTATTTGAAGTACTAGTAATATCTTGATAGGAGATCATGTAAGATTTCGTTTACAAATTGTAATTAATCTATCCAATGTTGTAAGGAACAACTTAGAGAGTAGTTGGTGATGTGAGAGTGTGGTAAAAAATGATGGATCCTGCTTTTCAATGAACCCGCATAATTGATATAATAAATTGTTATAAAACTAATTCCTAGAAGATTTGCTAGAATAAAGACTGCCTATAACATGCTATTCTTATCTATCATAATGCGCGTAATGCGAGTACTATGTGTGACTGGACGCATGAAGAAATGAAAGAAAAGGAGACAGTCAGCGCAAAAGCTAAGGCGAAAGACATAGAGACTTTTGAAAAGAAAGAAGAGCGACCGCTGACTACAGTCAGTTAAGACGAAAAAAATACATACAAAATTAACTAATCTTCCTTTTTCTTTATGTTAATAATGTGAGCTATCCCACGGATACTATAGTCTAATACAAGGAAACGGCTAGTGCAACTTTCTAAGCTTGATATTATATGCGAGGCTGAATCTGTGAGCTTCGTCTCGCGCATGCTGCAGTATTTTGAGACCCACATTACTCTTCGGTAGCACGACCGGGTCTTTAGAGCCTGGCATATAGATCTCTTCATTTTCCTTTGCAAGACTAATGCAAGCGACATCTGAGATGCCCAAGCTTCGAAGTGACATGACAGCGGCTCCAAGCTGGCCGCGCCCACCATCTATCAAGATAAGATCGGGAATCTTTTCGCTGGTAGATGAATAGCGCCGGCGAACAAGCTCGCCTATCATCGCAAAGTCATTCTGCCCTACTACAGTTGTGATGTTGAATCTCCTATAGTAGCTCTTGCTAGGCTTGCCGTTGATAAATCGAACACATGATCCAACAGCAATTGAGATTCCAAGGTTTGACACGTCAAAGCAATCCATGACTTCCGGCATGGAAGTAAGCTTTAATGAGTTTTTAAGCTCTACTACTGCTGGATCATAGCCCCTTTCAATATACATTGAAAGATTGCGCATCATGAGGTCCATAAGTTGCCTCTTATCCTTTGTCAGTGCCCTTTCGATATTAAAGATGCTCACCTTGTGCCCTGCTATTTTTTCAAGTGACATCTCTAACACCTGCTTGTCCTCAAGGTCTTCGTTGACATAGACGAACCTTGGAATTATAGGGACTGACGAGTAATACTGTAGGAGAAATGAGGAAAGTGAGTTGTCGCCTACAAGGTCAAATTCGAACTTTTTCCGATCGCTTATGACACCACGTGTCCTGCGTAGTGCCATCACATGGGCCACTCCCTTTTTGAAATCCTTTAAAATACTAACGTACTCCTCGTCATGGTTGCGGTTGACAGCCTTTTCCATCTTTTGCTTGATGCGCAGATTGTTCAGCCTGTACAGTGTATCACGGATCTCTTTTGCCCTTTCGTAGTCGCCAAGCTCTGACACATGCTTCATCTCCACATGCATTTCGTCTGCAAACTTGTCTATACTGCTCTTACCTTCCAGTATGTCTTGCAATGCTAAGGTATTCCTCATATATTGCTCCCGCATTACATTAGCTATACATGGCGCTTCGCAATTCTTAATAAAGTATTGAAGACAGGGTGTCTTGGGAAGCTTATTGCACACTCTTATTTTGAATAATTTTCGCAAGAGTCCAACTGTCAAGTATTTAGAACTACCGCGTACAAACGGGCCATAGATTCTGCCTTTTGGCCCAGTGAATTCTCCTGCTCTGTTGCGTCGGGCGACAAGGAGACGGGGAAATGCTTCGTCTGTTATTTTTAGATAAGTATAGCGTTGCTGGTCCTTCAATTCAATGTTGAAGACTGGCCTGTAACGCTTGATGAGATTTGACTCAAGAAGGAATGCCTCAATCTCATTGTCCGTAACAACAAAATCTATGTCTGCTATCCTCTCAACCAGCCTGCTGGTTTTCCATCCTAACTTGGGGTCATGCCTACTGAAATATGAGGTGACACGTTTTCGCAGGTTCTTGGCCTTGCCGATGTAAATTATCACGCCCTCGCTATTCTTCATTAGATAGACGCCCGGTTCTTCTGGAATGCGCTTTTCTTTTAGAATCGTAGTTGTGAGAGTCACTGATTTGCCCTCTGCAGTATCATATGGTCGACTGACAACTTTGGCTTCAGATAGTTGCCGGTATAACTGTTCACGTTTTCGCTTACGTCCTCCGGCGTACCTGCTACAACAATTCGCCCCCCTGCCGCGCCGCCCTCTGGTCCAAGGTCTATTATCCAGTCTGCTGAGGTAATGACATCAAGGTTATGCTCAATGATTATGACTGTGTTGCCAAGGTCTACCAGCCTTTTTAGCACGCTTAGCAGCTTGCTTACGTCTGCAAAGTGGAGGCCCGTAGTCGGCTCGTCTAAAATGTAGACCGTCTTGCCAGTGTCGCGTCTTGACAGCTCTGCAGCGAGCTTGATCCTCTGAGCTTCACCTCCAGAGAGTGTGGTTGCCGGCTGGCCTAGCCTCAGGTAGCCAAGACCCACATCGCTCAGCGTCTGAAGCTTTTTGGTAATAGTCGGTATCGCGTAGAAG
>DATDKS010000005.1:0-5016 GCA_036519825.1 Nitrososphaera sp.
TCTTATGACAACAGGGTAAGTATCGACAGCGGGAACTTTAGCGCCCAAGTAGCCACTCATGCACTTGCAAACTCTAATGGCATAGAGCTAAAAGAAAGGGCTAGTGTATTTTCTTGGTCGATAATGGGCATGGCAATAGAAAATACAGAGATATCAAGCTTTGACTACCAGGTTGGCGGCTCGCACTATGTCAAAGACATTGACGTGTCCAAAACTGCAAGCGAGTTTGCAGAGACAGTTGTCAAATCGCTCGGTACACAGAAGATAGATGACAGCTTCAAGGGAGAAATGCTGTTGACTCCGATGGCTGCAAATGAAATGATAGAGGAAGTAATTGGCTATGCCATCAATTCAGAGGCCCTGCAGAAAAAATCTAGCCAGTTTGCAGGGAAGATAGGCAAGCACGTGGCCTCCGATATGCTGACAGTGGAGGATGACGCAACTAATGTCGATGGACTTAATGCGTCAAGCTTTGACAGGGAAGGAGTTTCCCACCGCCGAAATGTTGTAATAGAAAAGGGCATCCTCAAAAAGTTTCTGTATAATACATATACAGCAAGCAAGGATGGTGTAAGGAGCACAGGCAACGCGGGTGGGTCGACAAGTTCGCCGCCAATGGTGTCCACAACCAATTTCCTGGTAAAGCCTATGGGATCGAGCTTTGATACACTGATCTCGGAAATAGATAAAGGTATACTAATAAGCAGATTTTCTGGGAATGTAAATCCAGTCAACGGGGATTTTTCAGGCGTGGTAAAGGGTGGAAGGCTGGTCATTCACGGCACAATCCAGCACGCGGTTAAGGAGGTCATGGTGGCTGGTAATGTCTTTGAAGCACTTCGTCGGCTAAATGGCATATCAAGAGAGCGAAAAGTGATCTATGACTCAATACTACCTTACATGCGGTTTGATGGCATCTCGTTTACGACAGGATGAGCAAAATATAATGGAAGAAATCGGAGAAAAATTTGATATTGCAGTAGCAGGGGGAGGACCTGCAGGACTTTCAGCTGCTTATGCTGCGGCCAAGGGTGGAGCAAAAGTAATTCTGTTTGAAAAGGATGAGTCCATTGCACACAATATTAGGACAAGCGGTGTAACTTGGATTTCTGAAATGGAGAGGCTTGGCATACCAAGCAAGTTTTACAACCCGATTCGGAATTACCGGTTTATCTCACCTTCCAATGATGTTCTTATCACTGGCAAAGTATCCAAATCATGCGTGCTTGACGTCAGGTCTACATATCAGCATCTTGCTTTTCTTGCAGCTAAGGAGGGCGTCCAAATCATGGTAAAGAGTAGTGTCGTCGATGTTATCAAGGACGGCCACAGAGTCGCTGGGATCAAGGCAAGCACACCTAAGGGAAAGCTCACAGTGCGATCAACCCTGGTCATAGATGCAAGCGGCTTTAGCACGTCTGTTGGCCGCAAGGCCGGAGTAGCCGGCCAGTGGCAACGCTACGGAGTGGGCGCAGAATATGAATGCTATTGCGAGGGTATAGACAGCACTACATGGGTCCTCATGGTGGGGCAAAAGTATTCAGAGGCAGGATATGCATGGCTATTTCCTCTCTCACCAAATAGGGTGAGGATTGGAGTAGGTATTGGCAGACCGGAATCAAAGGCGGAGCCACTTGAAAATTTGCACAAGATAATTGATAAAAGATTCAAACCTCTTGATGAGGTCAGGGGCGGTAAGGTACAACCCATAGAACTGCACTATGGATTTATACCAAACGAAGGCGTCAGGCGTAATAGCATTGTCGATGGATTGATAATGGTCGGCGACTCGGCTGGCCAATCAAATCCGCTAGTCCTGGAAGGCATACGTTACGCAATTGAGTTTGGGAGACTTGCAGGGAAGGTTGGAGCCGACTCGCTTTCGCAGAACTCTGATAGACAGTCATTGCTCGAATATGAACGATCATGGAAGGCAAAGGTAGAATCGAAGATAAAGTCTGCTCTTAAGGTGCAGATGCGCTGGCTCGGGCTGACCGACGAGCAATGGGACAAAGAGATAGAAATTATACAGGACATGACAGTGGATGAATTTTTGGACTTTATCAAGGCTGATTTCAGTGCATCCAACATGATGAAGCTTGCACTACACCATCCCAAGATGGCGGCGCGTCAATTGTTCAGCATGATTCTGAAGAGCTAATCTGAAAGTATTTCAATAATCTGTGCTCGTCGGTTTTTTGTGCATTTCTCCAGGCTAGCTCAAATATGATGGCTCTTTTAGTGATGTATATTCTCTCTACATAACTGTAAAGTTATGCGATAGCTTCCTTAGAACAAAGGAATTCCGTATGTATGCTTGAATTATTCCCTCCTAAGGGCCACAATAGGAGATAGCCTTGATGCCTTCCATGCAGGATATATACCCGCAATAAGACTGAGACCAACAGATATCGCCCAGACAGTTGCTAGGTCTGCAGGAAGGAAGACAGGTGATATATTTCCTATACCGTTACTTGTATCACCGCCGGCTCCTCCAGATGAACCCAATCCTGCAATTAATACATAGCCACCGGCAATACCCGCGAGCAATCCAGAAGTGGCTCCAAGAATACCTATCATCAGAGCTTCTACCATAAAAAGGCTCAGGACATTACTATTCTGCGCTCCAATGGCCTTCATCGTGCCTATCTCTTTTGTCCTTTCCATTACTGATGTGTAGAGAGTCGTAATGATTCCTACTGCTCCTACAAGAAGGGCGACGAGTGCTATGCCCAGTATGAAAACGGTGAACCCACCTGTAAGCTCCCTTATTGTCTTCAGTATGGCCTCTGGAGATGTGACGCCTATATCATTTCCATACAGTTTCCTTATTTCCTCTTCAACATTATTCACAAACTCACCAGATTCTGCAGCTACCAATAGGCCGTCATACTTACCCGATTTATGCATTAGCGCGTTTCCTGCATCTTTGTTGAATACAACTGCGTTATCAATTGTTGGATTGCCCGTTGGCTTCATTATTCCTCTTACCACAAAGCTCCTAGATTCTTCCTGCTGATTGCCATTCTCATCAACAAATGAGTATGTGGCTCTCATCGTTTGACCAATGATGGCAAAAGGCGCGTTCTCGCCTGGAGGGTAAGCTATCTGGTCAGCTATGTAAATGGCAGATGGATCATTTGAGCGTATTGCAGAACCTTCTTGGAATTCTAGAGTGGGTGCTATAAGATACAGCTTGGCGGGATCAATAGAAAAAACAGAGGTGGAAAGAGTCTTGCCCGATGATTCTAGCTGAACTTGCCCTTGATATGAAGTGATTACATCACTGACCAAAGGAAGAGAGCGTATTCGAGTCTCCACAGCCGTATTTAGTGTAATCTTAGGAGTAGGTGGTGGACCTCCACCTCCGAAGGGCCCAGAGGCGGCCTGATCCTGCTGAGCACTTGACACAAACAGTATATTTGGAGCAAGCATACTAAAGGATTCATCAATAAACTTGCCAAATCCTGCACCAAGCCCATTTAGAGCAACCATGAGACTGCTTCCAACAACAACCATTAGTATAGTAAGGATAGATCTCACTTTTCTTTCCTTTAAAGCGTCAAATGAGAGTAAGAAAATCTCCTTGATATTCATCTAGATCACAAATCCGTCTTTATTTCTTATGTCTTGTTTTTTTGCTCTTGGGGGTCTAGATGTTGCAGGCACACAAAAAAAGCTATTTGCCCAAGCGGCATCGCACATAGAAATGGAATCCAACCCAACTCAACCAAACACTAAAGTTCTCTCGGATAAATCATTTGTGCAAAACTTCTTTTTCGACTGTTCCATCTTTAATGTAGATTGCTCTGTCAGTTGCCTCTGCAAGTGCGGGGTTATGAGTTACCATAACAATAGTTCTTCTATATTTTTGCGAAAGAATGTGGAGGAACTTGAAGACTTCATTTCCAGTCTTTGTGTCCAAATTGCCAGTGGGCTCGTCTGCAAGGATTATTGTAGGATTATTCATTAAAGCTCGAGCTATTGCAACCCGCTGCTGCTGACCTCCACTTAAGTTAGACGGTTTGAAATTGGCTTTGTCTCCTATTCCCAGCATTTCAAGAAGCTTTTTAGCACGACGAACGCGACTGCTGCCGCTCATGCCTTTAATGATCCCGGGTAACTCAACATTCCTTTGAACTGAAGTTCTGTTGATTAGATTGTAAGATTGAAATACAAAGCCAATCATTCTGTTTCTCATAGTGGCAATTTCAGAGTTGCTCAATGAGAAAATATCGACACCTCCAATGAAGACCTTCCCAGAGGTTGGTCTGTCCAATGCGCCAATCAAATTCAAGAGGGTTGATTTACCGCTTCCAGAAGGACCGACAATGGCTAGAAACTCACCCTTATTTACCTTGAATGTGACGTCTCTTAGCGCTACCACTCTTCCAGCAGCAGAATCGTATATCTTGAATAGTTTCTTTACATGCATTGCTGCATTATCATCGCTTTTGGTCTCGTGCTGATAGAAGGAGCGAATTCTTTTACTATCAACTTCCCTGCTCATCAGAACATATTCAGATAACTCTAACTGATATATAGAGATGGTGTAAGTCCTGTCCGGTTGTGAGAACAGTATATACTTTTATTGCGGTCTGGCTTAGATTGGCCGGTGTTTTTTGCAAGAGTATTAGCATGTACGTTGGGAAAGATTCCCACACGAATTGCTAGTAATTGTAATTATTATTCTGTGGGGTGTTTGGCTTGTATTATCCTTTTGCTTTCGGGATCCATTCAATATTATTTCTTTATGTCTAATTTGTCACTTGCTAACAGGGCGTACGGTCAAGAACCAACTGTTGAATTTGGAGATGGTCGAGTTAAGATAGGACACGGTCAAGAACCAACTGTTGACGATGAACGCTCTGGAGACAGTAGCAATGATGAGGAGACCCTTGCTCCACCCACATCAACGCAAGACACCAAAGGTGAGGAAAGTCCCTCTCGTCAGCAGGCACAGCCTACCACAACTCCTACTACCACAACTCCTACTACCACAACTCCTACTACCAC
>DATDKS010000006.1:0-9970 GCA_036519825.1 Nitrososphaera sp.
GGCTACTGTAACGTCGATTGGGCCCGTGTTGCGTATGAACGCGACTATTTTTCCACCTTCTTGAAACTCTATTCTCTCTATGCTGATTTCAGGAAGAGGAGTGCCTGCACCAAGGAATTGCTGACCTGGACCGAAGATAAATGCAATCATTGCTGCTAAGACTACTAGAGGAACCAATGCAACCGCCAGCATTTTTGCACTTGCAAACCAGCGTGGTTGTTGTAATGATGGCCTTTGAATTTCATCTTTCTCCATCGTTAGGTGCCAACACCTCCAGATATTGCCTTGGTTTCTAGCAATCTACTACTACTACTATTACTATTATTTGATAGTGTTTGGGCAGGATCCTTAACCATGAAAAGTCCTACCCATCCTTTTTCTGCAAACTCAGTCTTGTGTGCGTGGAACATATACTGGCCAGGATACTTGTAGCTAAACTCAAGTATGCCCCGCTCACCTTGGCTCATGGTCACCATATCTGTATATTCATCAGGCGTCATACTCGTACCGCTTCTGTACAGATGGTATAGATTACCGTGCAGATGGAAGTTGTTTATCTGGTCAAATTCCAGCATGTTAACAAGGTATACTCTGACAAGCTTGTCTTTTTGTATCTCTATAGGATGGTGCATATAGTAGAACGGTATGGTGTTCACTGCATAGAAGTTATTTTCAGCATCAAAGTCCGTGTCAAAGCCGTTCATTATCATGACCATTTCGTCAGCTTGGGGCCTAGGAGTCTTTGGATCGACTATGTATACACCATATAGGCCATGGGAAATGTGCTCCTCAAGAGGGGTGACATGGCAGTGATATGGATATACCCCAAAAGCCTCGGCGTAAAATTCATAAGTGAATTTCCCTTTGGGGTTAATAGTTTCAAATACCCCATCCATCTCAGCCTTGTGGATACCGTGTGTATGTATCGAATGAGGCTTTGTGCCATTGTTGATGAAATTTATCCTTATGAGATCGCCTTCGGTAGCCCTTAGAGTTGGACCGGGTACAGTACCATTAAAGGCCCATACGTTGTAGAATACCCCTGGTGATATTTCCATTGTCTGTCTATCGTCTGCAACAAGAGTGAACTCCCTTACAGTTGAGCCGTCAGCAAGCTTGGAAATGCGCCCATAGTTAAACGATCTGAGATATTTGTCAGGGTCTATGATCACCTTTTCGCTGGCAGTGTTGTGACTATGTTCAGGATCTAACACGTCCCCGCTAGTCTCATATAAGCCATAACCTGCCGTATGACCTCCAACAGTATTTTTTATTAATTTATCGTCTTGTGCCGTGGCAAAGAAAGCAATGAAAGATTGACTGGCAACTGCAAATGCAGTAGAAAGAACAGCTGCTACAACTGCCACGATAACAATAACTTTAGCGGGGATCATTACGACTATACTTTTTGATAAGTTAACTCAAGTAATAAACCTTTGTCTATGCTAATAATGATGGCCTAGAGCAATAATATTAGTATAGGCTAACTTTTGGCTAATGAATAACGCGGTAAAAGATTTCAACATAATAATAACGATCCTAAGACTTACCAGCAGCTCGATAACAAAGGTTCGTAATATGGTGCCATGAATAAAGACAAGAACGCGAGAGGGAGAGATGCAGCAGCTTTTCTTTGAGTATATGGTCAAATTGCCCTTTGACTATTTGGGTAAACCTTTGAAGTGGGCAATTTAGTAGATCTTCTTTTTTGATTTCTCTCTTGTAAAATTGAAATTCCCTTGATTTTTTTCTATTCCTTTCTGTATCTTTTCAATGGCGCGAGACATCGCCTTTTCCGCCATTTTGAAATTCTCTGCCTTGACTGCAATTCTATATCTTGGAGCGCCTACATATGCAATATTTATGGTACTGGGGTTAGTCTTGGTTCCTTCTGCTGCATCAATAAGCACACTTTTGATAATTTCTATTCCATCAGGCTTCTTGGAAGAAATTTCTATGATCCCTCTGATCTCATTCTGAGAAATCCGTATCTTGTCGCTTTCCTCTTCTATTGCCTTAATGACTTCTTCCGCAAGGCCAAGTTTGTTGATAGCATCTCCAAGCCCTTTTGTTGCTACTGATTCAAAAAAGGCATAGATATCATCATGATTTTGAAGAATAGTGTCTTGAATTTCTTTCACCTGAATATCGCTTAGATTTAATTTTGCCTTGATTGAATCCAAAAATCCCGTGGCTTTTTCATTTCTTTTTACCTCAATGAGCTTTGACTTTCTCTCTTCACCGGAGATCTGCTTAAGCGATGTATCTACTTCTTTTCTCGCCCTGTTAACTTTTATTACTTTTAGAACAACCTTTTGCTTTGGTTTTACAAAACGGTGGATGTTGCGCACATATCCAGTAGCAACCTCTCTTATTGAGAGAAAACCTGTAAGTCCACCGTATTCGTCTAGCGTAACATAGGCTCCATGACCCTTGATGTCTCTGACACTTGCAACAACAATATCCCCTTCATCCGGAAGAGGTTGAACCTCAGAACCTGCGGCTAAAGATGACGATGATGGTGTTGGTGATGGTGTAGACATGTTCTTATGACATTGTACTCAATTCATATGCATACTTTAATGTTAGCAATTGTTGTCTTGTAGCAATTACCAATGTTTATGGACCTGTCAGGAAATTAAATGACAAGCGCTCTAATTGAGCCGTACACTATATGTATCCATAGTACGCGGATAGGGTCGTTTGTGAATTGCCTCTGATGCGATACCTGAGATCGGATCGGATATAACCCTGACTATGTAATACAAGATATTTTCAACCAGCTTAGTCTCCTACCCGTAACCCAACACTTGGTATATGGGACTCACGAAGGTGAAAGCGAATAGCCTCATCTTCATATACTCTAGACTGTGATTGATTACTTGGCAGCACGATCTTCTTCAATAATTCCGAAAATGTTTCCTTCGGTATCCTGACATGTAGCAAACCACCCTATTCCTGGAATTGGAGTCTTTGGCATCAAGACCTTGCCCCCGTTATCTTGGACCATCTTGGAGAATTTATCAACTGAAGATACACCTATTGTATTCATATTGGGCATAGCTGACTGTCCTCTCTTGGAAAAGCCACCGTTAATTCCTGGCTCTTTTTCATCTCCTGTAGTCACCATCCAGTACTCTATAGGGCCGTTCCACTTTTCAAATTTCCACCCAAAAATATCCCTGTAGAAGTTCATGGCTCGTTCGGGATTGTCAACTGTAAGGTCAAAATGAATTGGTCGAGGCATATTCCTAGTAACGAGCATTAATTATTTATGAGCTTTGGACTAGAGGTTTTAAAGCTCACTAGTCGCATTCCTGCGCTATGGGAAAAATTTTTTGAACCCTCACCTAATCAACAAGTATCTAACTTCGGAGCTTATGATCTGTTATAGGCTTTTGATTTTTGGAAATGTTTGAAGCTCTATTTGTTATCGAACTACCACAATGAGGATACTTAAGGATATATGTTCCACCACTTTTTTGTATCGAAAATGAAATAGGCATAATGTGCGAAGGATTTATCATGGATTCTTCTTCTTCTTCTACTGACAACCTGATACAAGAACATCTAATCGTAAGGCGAATAGGTAACATCGCACAAAGATGCTCTTATAGATTGTATGCAAATGAGAATATCTCAATAGAAGATATTCAAATAATCTCCGTCGTCATGGAAGAGTTTATCGATGCATTCCACCATGGGAAGGAAGAGAAAGCGTACTTTCCTGTTACAAGAAGCAAAGATGGTTTTTCAGAAGATATCCGAAAATTCCTAATTGAGCATGAGCTTGGAAGAAGGATCGCAAAGATGCTTAGGCGTGAATTGGATGCCCTCATAGAACATGATGGTGGTTATGACAGCAAAGGAGCCGGTGTTGGACTGAAATGGAACAATAGAAACAAAGAACCTGTTGCAAGATTTTTAAAATCGTATGCGATCTTTGTCTCCGATCACACTTCAAAAGAGGATATATTTTTCAAATCTATACAACTGAAGAACAGTATATCTGAAGAAGAAGACCAGGATCTACTAAGACATTATGAAGCATGCAAAAGTCGGAGGGGGGGTCAAGCGAGAATAGAAGAACTGGTGAGACTAATCGAATACTTGGAAAGTCGAGAATGGATGAAATAATAATTGAAAAGTTGCTCCCAACTGCTTTAATTATCGCACGATTAACTGAATCGATTGATGATTAACTTATCGTGTAGTAACAAACGCTCTGCTATTCGCCAAGCATCCTACAACAACCAAAAATAAACATAGTTTCCATAATAGATATTAGAAGTCTTTTCTCCTTTGTTAATTAGTTCCAAAATAATTTTCATTATCTAAAATCCTCATCATCATCTTCACTATCTCGCCAAAAAACTTCACTAGTGGAAGCTGTATTATATGCAGCGTTCTAATCCTACAGAATCTTTCTAATCTTCCGCAAAGCGGGTAGGCTCATATAAAATTTTTTTTCATTATCCTTATATTCAATGTGGAGTATAAGTTATTGCTTCTAGTATGACTAATGGTATCGCTGCTGGCTTATCTTCGTTAATTCAGCAATGTCGCTACGAAATAGATGTAGACAAGCAATATGAGCTCTTGCAGAAAATAAATGCGTTATTGCCTAAAAAAATTAGGTTAAGGATGCCCTCGTTGATAACTGATGATTATATCCGTACCGCTTTAGATATAATAGACGAATATCTTTTCGACAAAAAGCGCGTGCTACTAAATAGAAAGTTGGATGTTACGTATGATAGCCTTGCCTAGGCTAGCAACTTCATAGGAATAAAAAATAATTATTTGAATCTGGAATGTAATTATTATGCCGGCTCTGAATAGTGCTTACGCGTTTTATCCTCGGTAGAAATGTTTTTCTTAATAATTTAAAGCTGCTAAAAAGCGAACATGCAAATTCTGTAATATACAGTCGGAATATCATTTACTAATAGTTCTACAATGCACAGATGAAAATATCTGATGTAACTTTGAGGATATATCTTTCTCTCTCTCTCTCTCTCTCTCTCTCTCTCTCTCTCTCTCTCTCACAACATGATGCCTAATTTTATTCTGCATATTTCCACTTAAGGGAAACAGGCAGATATTTGATAGACTAACCTTTGTCATGTAGTATGCATATGCAGCTAGAACACATGGACCTCCCCTCATGGGAAACTCGAATTAAGAGAAGAAGGCTAGTTACAATGAAGAGACCCAATTGCAACAAGACAAAGATAGAGACAATTTCAGCTGCCGCTTTTTAGGGGTGAGGTTACTTGGCCCTTCAATAATGGCCTGAAGCGTATCTCTTACATCTAAAGTCAAAGTTATGGAATTTCTGATAAAAATAGATTTACATTGTTCTAGAAGAGGTCAATACAGCACTTGGAATGCATCAATGTGTTAAAAGGTCATCTATAAAAGACACTGTGACACACTTCTTTTAGAAGGACTTTATGACTAAATTATTAATAATCTTAGGCCCCTGTACAAACATTCTAAATATAGCTTCTGTTAATCGGCTACTGAACTAATGGGAGAAGAGGAGGTTATTATCAGCAAGGGGATGAAAGCCTGCTCTCATGGGGGCATTCATTCCGTAGATCCTCGTCTTGTCAGACTCGACTGCAGCTCAAGCATCAATCCTCTTGGTACTCCCAGAAAGGCTATAGCTGCTGTCAAGATAAACATCAACTCACTTGCCCAGAAGTACCCTGACCCTGAGTGCATAGATCTGAAGAAAAGCTTGTCTCGATACCTAGGCATTGACCCAGAATGGATAAGCGTGGGAAATGGAGCGATAGAAGTTATCTATTGGTTTGTAAAGGCAGCCTTTGTAAAAAGGCGGGTAGTTATCCCAGCCCCGACTTTTTGTGAATACGAGCTTGCATCTCAGAAAGCTGGTGCAGAAGTGACATTTGTACCACTTCAGAATTTTGAGCTTGAGGCAGATCAAGTGATTGAAAAAGCAAGAGGAGCTGATGCAGTATTTCTTTGTAATCCAAACAACCCTACGGGTATTCTTGCCACTAAGCAGATAATGAAAATTATCAAAAATGTTGATAGCTCGACAAGAATCCTGCTTGATGAATGCTTCATTGAGCTGGCAGACAATCCTGATGCCAACACGATGATTGAGCAGATATCAGATTTTGATAACCTAGTGATCCTGAGGTCTATGACCAAGTCATTTGGACTCGCCGGTTTGAGAGTCGGATACGGCGTATGCAATCCAACTCTTGCAAAGAAATTGTCAGCAAACAAGATTCCATGGAATGTAAATGGTCTTGCACAGGTCGCAGGAGTTTATGCCCTATCCGATAGAAGATTTCTATCAAAAGCAAGGGCGCTTGTCAAAAAGGAGCGAAAGTTTTTGCATGATAATATTGGAAAACTTAAATCGTTTCGCCCATTAAGATCAGACTCAAACTATTTTATTGTCCATCTCCAAGGCAGAAATTCCACACAATTTAGAGATAAATTACTAAAGAAAACTGGTGTACTTGTAAGAGACTGCAGTACGTTCACTGGCATGGGCACCCAATATATCAGATTGTCGATTAAGATGCATAAGGAAAACATGCTTATCTTAAAAGCACTGGAGGCATTTGATCCCTATGACTAGGCGTGCCAAGCTTATCATGGTACAGGGCACCACATCTGGTGCAGGCAAGAGCACAATTGCAATAGGGCTGTGCAGGCTTTTTTCGGACCTAGGCTACAACGTAGCACCATTCAAAGCACAAAATATGTCTTCAAACTTTTTCACTACATCCACTGGATCCAAGATGGCACTAGTCCAAGCAATACAGGCAGTTGCAGCAAGAAAGGAGCCTGACCCAAGGATGAACCCCATACTACTCAAGCCTCTTGGCGAATATAGGAGCACAGTATTCTTGAATGGTCGCTTCTATTCTGAGATGTACGCAAAAGAATACTATGAGAAGTTTGTGCTACAGCAGGGCTTTACGATGGTGTTGAAAGCACTTGGAAGCCTAAGGAGCGAAAACGATATTATAGTCATCGAAGGTGCTGGCTCGCCCTCCGAGATCAACATTGCAAAATATGACATTGCCAATATGCTGCTTGCACAGGAGGTAGGAGCACCTGTAATAATAGTAGCCGACATTGAGCGAGGTGGCTGTTTTGCAAGCATCGTCGGCACGACACAGCTACTAAAGCCTGCTCACAGACGGATGGTTAAAGGTTTTGTAATAAACAAGTTTAGAGGCGACATCACACTTCTAACACCGGCGATCAAGGAAGTTCAGAAGATGACAATGAAGAGAATCCTTGGCATAATTCCTACGATCGAGTTCAATCTGCCTGAAGAGGACTCCCTTGTTGGCAGCGTGAAAGGTAAGTCCGATGTTCCGAGGGACTCATGGAACTGGCAGATAGACCTTATTGCAAAGGCAATAAAAGAGAGCATCGATATGGAAAGGATATCAAAGGTTGTGGGGCTCTAGATGCTATATCTCCTTGGGGGGCTTGCCGGCGGCATTATCCTAGATTGGTTGTTTGGCGACCCGCCAAATAGGTATCATCCAGTGGCGTGGCTTGGGCAGCTGATCGGCTTTTTTCTACCACGGCTTAAAGGGGGGGCTGAAAAAGCCAAGGGAACGATCTTTGTCATTTCACTCGTTATAACAATAGCTTTGACAGTCCATTTTCTTGTATTTTCAAGCAGGTATCTTACAGGACTCGTTGAGCTTGTCGTTGTCTCTGCCATAATATTGAAGATTACGATTGCAATGAAGGGCATGGAGATGCATATCAAGGCAATCATGGACTGCCTAGAGGCATGCGACTTGGAAGCCACCAGGCACAACCTTTCAATGATAGTGAGACGAAAAACAGACGATCTTGATGAGCAGCAGATCCTCTCGGCAGCTATCGAATGCATTAGCGAGAGTACAGTCGACGGCATTACGGGACCCATCTTCTATTATTCACTTTTTGGTCCTGCAGGCGCTTTTGCCTACAGGGTAATAAACACACTCGATTCTATGGTTGGCTACAAGGATGATTATTTCAAGGATGTCGGATGGATGTCTGCAAGGCTTGACACTGCTGCAAACTATATTCCTGCAAGAATAACTGCATTCTTGATGGTGGTATCGGCCAAGATACTTGGAGCTGACTGGAAAAATTCTCTTAACATTCTACAACGAGACCACGACAAGACATTCAGCCCCAATGCTGGCTACCCTATGGCCACTATGGCAGGGGCATTGCGTGTAAGGCTTGAAAAGATAGGGTACTACACTCTTGGCGACAATCAAGAGCCTGTTACACTCAAGAAATGCAAGGAGGCAATCTCAATAATGAAGCTCACTACACTGCTCTTCTGCATTGTAGTAGCTGTCCCAGTAATGTCAGTTTTATATCTGGCAGGCTGGTGGGGGCTTGTGCTTGGCATCCCTTAAGCCTATCCTGTCGGTGCTTGCATTTTTGACGATATTGCCGGTGGGCAAGCAGAAGCACGACATCTACTACATTGCCAAGAACATGTACATGTTCCCCGTTGCCGGCCTTGTTATAGGCTCAATCATTGGTGCAATGGCTCTTGGAATTTACAATTTCCTGCATCCTCTGCTCATCGGGTTTTTAATCACTGGCGCCCTCATGATATTAACCGGGGTCCACCACACCGACGCCTTAGCCGACTTCGCTGATGGGCTGATGGTAAAAGGCAACAAGGAAGCCAAGCATAAGGCTATGCTCGATCCTGCAGTTGGCTCAGCCGGAGTGGCTGTGCTTGTGATGTATTTTATAGGCATGATAATTGTATTCAACATCGGCTTTGGGTCCGGCTTGACGATTTTTACTAGTATCATAACAGCTGAAGTGATTGCCAAGTATGTGATGGTGCTCCTTGCTCACAGGGGTCTGTCTGCCTGGGAGGGAATTAGCTCTCCTTTCATTGTAGCTATGAAGGACAGGCACAAGATGCTTGCGGCCACCGGCATTATGGTTGTAATCGTAGGATTTGCCAGCAGCTATGCCGGCTTTGTTGCACTGATCATTTCACTTGTCCTTGCGCAACTCTTGAAGTATGTTTCTAGCAAAAGCTTTGGCGGCATATCTGGGGATGTTCTTGGTGCATCCAATGAGATAACCCGTCTCGCTTGCCTTATGGTGCTGTCATCCTTGTCGTCAATGCCGCAGGTGATATTGATCTTTTGATAGCTGCCGTAATGTGCGGCGGCAGGGCAAGCAGAATGAAACAACAACAACAACAACACCAAAAACAACAACAAGCCGGCATGGAAAAACCACTCCTCAGAGTGGATGGTGTTGCAATGGTCGAGCGTGTAATTTCAGCCTTGGCTAGCTCAGACAGGTTTGACCGCATTATTGCGGCAATCTCGCCCAATACTCCAAAAACAAATGAATTTCTGAAATCAAAATGCATTGAGACAATTGAGACAGCAGGCGAAGGCTACTCCAAAGACCTATCACAGCTGCTTTCAAAATTGAAACCTGATTGGGTCATGGCAGTCCCGGGTGATATTCCGCTATTAAATTCTCATATTGTCAACGAAATTCTTGATTCAATAGCTGACGTGCAAGAGCACGAGCCAGCAATTTCAATAATAATTGAAAAAGGATTTGTAGATGGGATCGGTGTGAAGCCAAGCATAATCGTATTGGATCAGTACTGTCATTCTGGCATCACCTTATTTAACACGAGAGTTGTCGGCACTGAACCCGTGAAAGAACACTATTTGGTCATGAACCGGAAAGAAATTGCGCTAAATGTGAATACGAGAGAAGATCTAGATCTGGCAGAAAAATTACTGGTCTAGAGCCTCTAGAACTTTACCAACGATGTTGGCTTTGCTGCCAGATGGTTCTGCCAAAAGCTCACCGCACGACTTGCAATTCCTTTTGATGGTCGTGTGTGAAAACACTATTGCCTTTTCGCCGCATTTTGTGCATTGAACAGATAGAAATGAGCTCCTCG
>DATDKS010000007.1:0-11320 GCA_036519825.1 Nitrososphaera sp.
GAGCCTGTGTCGCCTGAGCCTGTGTCGCCTGAGCCTGTGTCGCCTGAGCCTGTGTCGCCTGAGCCTGTGTTATTTTGATTGCTCTCACTCTCACATCCTATGCCATCATTATCCGCATCAAAGCCATGTGGATCTTGTGACAATACCTCGAAGTTTTCAGGAACGCCCTCGTCGTCACAGGTCAAGTTTGGCGGGGGAGATGGTATACATACATTTGGATACGAGGGATCGCATGTTGTCTCTTCATCTTCTTCCGGTGTAGATTGTGATGATTCTTTGACGGTAATTTCCATAGTAGCAGATCCAGCTTGACCCGCGCTGTCTATGATGGTCACAGTGACGGCATATATACCAGCTTCGTCAAATGTATGCACAACAGTTTCTTTATCGCTTTCTTGGCTGCCGTCACCGAAGTCCCAGTCAATGCTATAGGGCTCAACACCTCCTCTCAAGTTAATATCAAACTCAAAGGTGGCTGGTGCAACTCCTTCTGTGTCATTCGAATTCAACTCGCCTGCCAGAGGGGTTATAGGTTCTCCTACTACACCGGTTTGTACCGTTTGTGTCGTTACTATTTGTTGTGCTTGTCCTAACTGATGTGCTTGTTCTAATTGTGTAGTTAATGCCGCTAGGATGGCCTGTACTGTTTCTTCTGATGCTATTAATTCAAATGAATCAAATACCTGACTGGCTGCTGCTGGTAATGGTGTTGGTGCTAAGCTGCCAGAGGGTATTGTTGTTTCTGCCGCTGATCCAGTAGAATTACCTTCATAAAAGACGCCATATCCTGTTATCATCCCCCGGTTGGAGGATGTTGCTGCTGTAGCAGTTAACAAATAATATCCTGTTCTTGTCTCAGTGGGATCAAGGTTAGTGCTGTATGTCATTTCCACAAGCTTGGCTGGCACTTTCACTGGAGGTAATGCATTGATGTTGTCGTTGTCAATTACATCTGATGCTGCTGTTGTGATATCAACATTCATTGTTGTATCTGTACTGTTTACAATCTGAATGTCACGATAACCAACTTCCTGAAGATTTTGTATCTGATATGCTAGAATAGCGTTCGCTGTACTGTTGCGGTCGCTAATAAAATCATCTGGAGTAAATCCGACTGTAGCGCTCAAGTTAGGATATCGTACAATGTGGATGATGTTTCCTTTAGAATCTTGACAGATGCTACTGAATGTACTGCCGACGCTGCTGTTGCCGCCAACATCAGGAGCTGTTTGTTGTTGCTCCTCTGGACAGAGTTGTGCTAGTATTCCATAGCCATGCAGGACCTCTGCCTCCAAAGCCGAGCCTGTATTATTCACATCCTGAATTACC
Source organism: Nitrososphaera sp. (assembly GCA_036519825.1). Lineage (GTDB taxonomy): Archaea > Thermoproteota > Nitrososphaeria > Nitrososphaerales > Nitrososphaeraceae > Nitrososphaera. The sequence continues at coordinate 1,330 of DATDKS010000007.1, forward strand.
CAGCCTTCTGGTAGCTGTACTCTAAAGTTATCCATCGTACTTTGATATAATGTTCCGTTCGTAATAGCTGCAGTTTGGTTGAAGGGTTGTTGTTGTGCATTTGCTATCGTTGGTAAATTCGTAGCAAAAAGAATAGTAATGATTGTTGCCGCTGTCAGCACCATCGCCGTCGATGTACAAACCAATAATCTAGCAGAGATTCTCATAATTCCCAGAAGGAGAGACTCTAAACAAGCAATATATAAGGTTATATGATAATTTCTGTAATGAGTATCTAGCTGAAGATTATGGTTCTTCTAATAATACTTCATTTTCTTCTAATGTAGCAGTATCATCTACATTATCTTGTGCTCTTACTTTGTATGTTATCTAGGAATCCTCCGCGGTAGTAACTTGAACTACCTTGCTCTCAGGTACGTCGATAACTGGAGAATAGTATCGTCTTGGGACATGTTGTAGGCAAACCTAATTGATCCGCAATCAGAAGGAATATCATCAACATGGCTGTTACTTGTATTGCCCCTCCTCTTCCATCATCGGAATTCAAGACTTAGATTTGAAAGCGGCCAAGATCTCTTGTGCTAACAAAAGCTATCTTTGGACCATTTGGTGAAGATCTGGCCTCTCATCTATAGAGGGATCGAGAGCTAGCACATGATCGAGATATAAGCAGTACATAGGGAATTAAGAGGTCCAATACAGAGTTCTGCCGCAACGTCTTTGATTCATATCTTAGCCAGTCTGAGACAGAGTTGGAAATTGTGAACCTGCTCAGAGGAGTTCCAAGGCTCTATTTACCAGAGACATTACTTGATTGCAAAGCCCCTCTTACAAAGATAGGGACATGTCATGGCAAGAGTATAAAGAAGCTTTTTTCTCTCAGGTATAATGACCAGATATATATTATCGAGTGTGAATTTCCTCTGTAAGAGCCGCTTCTACCATATTTGATAAATTATCTACAACCATTGCAAATATCTTTTCACCAAATTCAGCTGTGGCTTTGGTTGTTTCTCTACCCACTATCCATGATTTTGAATATTGATCCATCATATATTCAAAGAATGTATCATAATCCTCTTCACTAACTGCTTCTTCCAAGTTACCATATCTGGTCTAGCTGCTTGTATACAAAAGATGTTCTCCTATATTTGCATGAACATACGAAGGAAGAACCAGACAACCTCTCGCAGGTTGAGCCCATCATACAGCTGTTTTCAATGCTTGGAGATTGGAGCATCATCATACTTAGGCAAGTTGGTTGGATAACCCTTGCATTAATACAGGTGATGATGATTATTCATACAGAAACAATAACCCTAGTCGCGCCAAAATATTCGAAATTTCCTGGGTATACAATATTGGTGTCGATGTCTTAGTAATTGCCACAAGCATTCTTCCTTCTGATAAATTACCTAGTGATCACCTTTACCATTGTCTTTCTCCACATAAAAATACCAAGGATTACCGCCCAAGTGAAAGAAGCTATTGTTGCCATGTCTCCCACAATAGGCATAGGCGCAAACCCTACATAAGCAACCCCCACTCCAGCAATAATGGTCGCAGCACCGGCAAATATTCCGACTGCTCCAATCCACCTACTAAGAAGGGCGCTCTTTGCTATTGCAACGCCAAAGATTATAGCAACTGCACCTTGTATAATACGATTAATACTATTGATGCCAATCTCAATCCACCTAATCCCTTCGGCAACTCGAAAGGCGATGGCTTTTTCTTCTGTAGTAGTAGTAGTAGTAGTAGTAGTATACCAAGAATCCACTGCTCTCTTGAGAGCAATTCCATCAACAGCCTGAAGAATGGCAAATGTGCTGGCTGCCGCTATAGTTACCGCAAAGCCAAGCCATGCTAAGGCTGAAGCAGCGCTTGATTCTGACAGTACAAGTAACCGAAAGAGAGCTACAAACCCACCAGCAAAAATTAACATTACACCAGCAAATTGACCTATGTGGGCAGCAATCCATGGATCACTTTGGGCATATGCCGCAAAGACAACGGGATGGTCCGTTAGGTCTTCGCTTGTAGCATGAAATAGAGTAGATACAATGGTAATAATAACACCAGCAAGGAATGCAACTGATCCCATTCGAAGCATTGAATGCTCAAATTCAGCTCTGTTTGGCTGCATCTGCCGCGACTATTCACTCCTAGCTTTGAATAACAACATTCACAACCAAAGCCATTGCGCAATCTTATAATCTTAGCGGACTATTGTAGAGCTACCACAAAGAAACGATAGTAAGAACTAAAATTTTTTCCGTCATCATATGAAATCAAGTATAACCAAGTGAAAAAGGAGAGGGTTTGCATGATATCTTTTTTTCATCATGCCACCTTTATGGATTGCGTTATTTTTGGTTCCTCAAGTTTCTTGGGAAGAGGTGCCATTGTTGTCGTCGTCATTACTGCTAATGTTGTTGTTGTTATCCGGACTATCGTTATTGTTGTCGAGGTTGTTATCATTATTAAAGTGCTGATCTATTACATCATAGAGGCATACTTGTACGTCCTCTGAAAACTGTTCGTCCTGATTATTGTTGTTATTGCCATTAAGGTCATTGCTAGCATTGTTGGTGAAGCACTCTGCTTCGTCAATCAAGAATAGTAGCACATCATTGTTGTTGTAGTAGTTAGTATTGGCAGAGATTGCTTCATCGCTTGTTAGTTGGGAAGGAGTAGTGCTAGAAGAATCAATGCCATTGCCATCAGGAGGCGAGGAGGTATTTGTACCCCAATCAAGGTCGGAATCATCCGCATCATTATTTGTCAATCTTGTCTGTCCGCTACCATCAGCAGCATCCATGACGAATATGTCAAAGTTGGGACTGCTTTCCTCATTGTTAACTCTATCACTGGCAAAAGCTATCTTTTCACCATCAGGAGACCAGCTAGGGTTGAAATCATCTGCATCATTATTTGTCAATCTTGTCTGTCCGCTACCATCAGCTGAATTCATGACGTATATCTCATAAGTGGCGTTTTCATCTCTATCACTGCTAAAAGCTATCTTTTCACCATCAGGGGACCAACTGGGGGCTAAATCATTTGCATTATTATTATTAGTCAGCCTAGTCACATCGCTACCATCAGCTGAATTCATGACGTATATTTCGTCAATGCCGCTGCCTCTATCACTGCTAAAAGCTATCTTTTCACCATCAGGTGACCAACTTGCGAACCTATCATCTGCAGGGTTATCTGTAAGCCGAGTCTGTCCGCTACCATCAGCTGAATTCATGACGTATATGTCCTCATTGTCGCTCTGCTCGGTGCTATCTCTAAAGCTGCTAAAAGCTATCTTTTCACCATCAGGGGACCAGGTAGGGTTGAAATCATCTGCAGGGTTATCTGTAAGCCGAGTCTGTCCGCTACCATCAGCATTCATGACGTATATGTCAAAGTTGCCATTTTCTCTATCACTGGTAAAAGCTATCTTTTCACCATCAGGAGACCAGCTAGGGTTGAAATCATTTGCATCATTATTGCTCAGGTTAGTTTGATCACTACCATCAGCATTCATGACGTATATTTCGTGATTGCCATCTCTCAGACTGACAAAAACTATCTGTCCGTTTGGTCCAGGAAATGTGCCAGCCCATACGCTTACAACGTTTGTTGTTGTTCCTGTAAGTACGATTGTTATTATTAGTAGTGCTGTTAGTGTTGTTATGGAAATTGTTGGTGTTGGAGCCTTGGTTTTTGTATTTTTTCCAAAAAAAGTAAAAGTTTGTTCTTTTATCATAAAGACGCTAAATGTTGCCTAAATCTTAAATATTATGAGTGATAGCGTATATAAAAATTCTAATATATCCGTTAGAAGATAGAATTTTCTACGTCATTTATCTTCCCTTCTCTCTCTTGAACTTTCCTCTACTTCAACTACCAGCTCTTTAACTTGATGAAATGGAATCGTCTAGCCGCTCTCACAGTAGAGCAGAAGTGACAAAGTATATTGCATCCACAGTCTTAAATCTGAACAACATAAGAGAACAAGCAAAATCTAGGAATGACAAATAGCGTCATCACCTTCTTTTTCTATATGACCGATAATGAGCCTGAATCAATATCGTATTTCCCTCGCAGTAGCAAATGGACTGGGGGGGAGGTGAAGCCACGAACCCAGCCAGCTTGCTTCCAAAGACAGCCTTTTACTGCCTCCTATCTAAAAGGGCAGCAGCTAATCAAATTGCAAAGCCAGCTTGATAGTGCAAATGCAAGTCATAATAGATTGAATGGCCTTTCATATTACTGTGGGAAAAGAGATTGTCAGAGAGATAGAGATTAATGCTACGCCAAGTCGGGTATGGCAGGTCCTAACTGATTTTGAAAAGTATCCAACTTGGAACCCATTTATCAAGAAAATTACCGGAATACCGGCAAAAAATGAGAAGCTTGAAGTCCACATGCCAGACCCGCGGGGCGTAACAAGGGTTTTTATGCCGACTGTATTAGTGGCAGAAAGTGACAGAGAGCTTAGATGGCTTGGCAGGTCAGAAGGAGATGTATTTAATGGTGAACATCGTTTTCAGATAGACCCAATTGAAAACAACAATAAAGTACACTTTACACAAAGTGAAAAATTCACCGGCTCAATGGTCGCATCGCTAGAAGGATGGCTAGATACGGCTGTCAACCAGAATTTTGAAGACATGAATAGAGCATTAAAGCAAATAGCAGAGACAGAGAAACAACAGGTGTAAAAATGGGTAAAACGAGAATGGAATACAACAACCATTTTGTCCCTTTTCTTGGCTTGTCTCATCTTGTAAATTCGTGTTGATCTAACACTACCAATTGCTACTTCTTGTCGATGCTGTTTAGCTGTTTTTGGAAGAAGCGAAGCAAGCCGTTGAATGCACTGTTTCCTGTGGATTTTGTCTGACAACTACTCAAAAAATGATCCCGAGACAATGTCGTATCTCCAGAATAGTAAAAAAATGGACGGGGTGGGAGTGGAACCCACGAGCCCTCAGCAATGTCAACTCGTATATTTTACGTAACTGATGGAGATTCTCCTGACGAAGGTGGTGGAAGCACCACAAGCTGTCCAGTCATAGTCTCAGGATGGTACTTGCAGTGGTATTGGAAGATCCCTTCTTGATCGGCTGTAATGGTTGCATTTCCAGTTTCGCCGGCTGCAGTATCTATATCTACACTATATGGCTGTCCATCCATTGTGAATGAATGTCTTCCTTCTGTTGCTCCTCCTTCTTCTGTTGCTCCTCCTTCTGTTGTACCTTCAGTATTGTGAAGGCTTACTGTCACACTATCGCCTCTATTGGCTACAATTATAGGAAGAGAGTAGATGTATGTCTCATCCAATCCCTGTACCTCTGAGGTAAAGATAGAGAAGGTATTGTTGCTTGAAGCCGGCGGCATTATTGACTGAGTTGTTGTCGTTGCATTCGTGGTATTATTTTGCTGAGCAGCTGCTTCTTGTTGTCCTGATGATGGAAATGTCACAAAAAGGTTCGTTGCCATTGCAAGGGAAAAAGTAGCGGCTATTGCTGCGACGACGAATACGCTTACAAATCTTGGTCTGATCATCTTGGGCAACAATATGTGGTTAATCTATAAGAATACCTAGACGAATCCCAAGCCTGGGTCTCAAGTTTGGGATTAACGGCTTCCTAAGTTAAGAGGGTGCTGCCTGAGTCAATACACTTTTTATTTCTTGAAAAATCTTTGAAATAACACGTCCCTTGAAAGAGATTCCTTAGACCATCAGCTGCAGGACACACAAACGCATACCTACATACATACACACTCAGCAATTGATAGAGTGAAGACGTTGACGTCGAGCTTATATGCATTAAGCTGGGAAAAAGCAGGGGTTCTCTCACTCCCCCTCGACTCGGCTGCAGGAGCCGGACTGTTGAATATTCGACAACTTTCAGGTCTAATGAAACTAGAATCAATAACAAAATAAGCAAGTGTTTAGTATTTGTTATAGTTAATAATATGGCTACAGTCGTCATGCGGGACAGGTTCAAGCATGCGATTCTTACTGCTTTAGCTGATAATGAAATGGTGAAAATTTTAGAGACTGCAACATTCCGTCCAACATCGGTAAATGAAGTGATCAGTGAAACAGGTATTTCCCATAGTACAGTATACAGGAAGATTAAGTGGATGCTTGAAGAAGGCTTGCTCTTTACTGAAAAAATAAGCATAACGGACGATGGAAAAAAATTCAGCCTATTTAGAAGCACACTGAGGTCAATCGTTACAAAATATGACCATGGAAAAATGACTGTTCAAGTTGAATACAACGTTAATGTGGTTGAAAGGACTGCTGAACGGCTCTTCTCTCTAGGTTCTGACTAACTTTCTTGTAGGGTGTCTGCTATCCTCTTGCCACTCTTTTCTGAAAGGTAGAATCTTATCCAGAGCATAGCACTAAACATTGCCATCGCCAAGACATGTACATACATGCCTATTTCACTGGTTGAAAACGGCACGACAACTCCCTCTTCTCCAAGCAAATCTACTATTTCGCCTGTTATCCATATGAGTATAAATATTGAAATCTGGAACTGAAAACTCTTAATTTTTCTTGATCTTGCGGTAAGCCACACAAATATCCCCAGGGCAATTACGAGTAATACGAGCGTGAGGTCGCCAAACGATTGGGAAAACAACCCATCTTCTATCATTTTCCGGTCGCCTCCTGCTTTTTCTTCTCGTATGATACACCAAGATAAGTTACACCAAAGGCAATTAGTACGATTATAGATGCGGGCTCAAACACGCTGTCAGCTAGCGATTCGATTCCTTGCATTCTAACCACATGATATATCCCGTGCGCTACGATAAAGGCTGTGAGCGTGATCGTCACCTTTCTAATATTGCCCTTCAGTTTCAGGCTCAAATATGCCGGAATTATAGCTGCAAAAAATATCATAACCGCACTGACGAGATCGAGCCAGCTTTCAATAACCAATTTTACTTGATTGTTCTTCACACCATCTGTTATAATATTTCTAGCATTAATCCCAAACCTAAAATTCAAAGTTGAGTTGAATTCTGTTCCAGTGTTTTCTACATTGTGAAGTCAGACCGAGCCATACTAATAATGTAGCCGCAAAATTACTCAAAGGGCAAGCGGCACATCTTGAGGCGGATTAGATTCCAATAATTTGTGTCGCGTATGAGGGGAGCAGAACAGCAGACGGGGAATCTCAAACATTTGATCGTATTACTTTCTATACGATTTATCTAATGTATTGCGAGACATTCTGTCCGACAATTGCCTAGAACAAACTCAATTTATGCCGAATTTATCCTGAGTGACAAAATGGACAGGGGCGGGGGTTGAAGCCACGACCTAAGCACCTTGGCAGCTTGCCAAAATAGTAAAGACAGAGAAGGTTTCAGTCTTTGCAGTTTGGCAGAGTGGCAGGTGGGAGAAAGAAGAACGCTCTACTGATGGGGGGTAAGCAGATTTAGAGGAACAAGTCAAATGAACTAGATAATCAAACCAACTACAGATAACAAGTGGGCTTTTGACATTTGGGAGTGCTTTTAGGTATGCTATGTAATCAGCTTTCTTTCATAGGAGGATACAAACTGATTGATGCCTGACATGTCTGACAATGTCAGTGTAGCAGAACCATTGTTCCAAGAGGGTCTAGGACACCTTAAATCAAGAGAGTATCACGAGGCTGTAAAATGTTTTGACAAGGCGATAGAAATAGAGAAAAGAATAGAAAAAGAACCGATTTATTTGTGCAACAAGGGTTTGGCTTTATGCAGGCTAGAAAAAAACAACGAAGCCATAGAATGCTATGGAAAAGCAATAGAGCTAAATCCAAATCTTGCGGATGCCTGGAAGGATGTAGGTATAGTTCTAAAGGACTCTGGAAGGTATAAAGAGGCTGTAAAATGCTATGGAAAAGCAATAGAGCTAAATCCAAATCTTGCGGATGCTTGGCTCGCCAAAGGGCTAGTTCTAAAGGACTTGGGAGAGCATTACGAGGCTGTAAAATGTTTTGACAAGGCGAAGGAATGCTACGACAAGAACTTAAAAAAAGGTTCAAAGGACATCATTGACTGGTATGGAAAAGGTCATGCTTTAACTCAATTGGGAAAGTATGAGGATGCTGTAAAATGTTTTGACAAGATGAAGGAAATGGATCCAAATCTTGCGGATGCTTGGCTCGCCAAAGGGCTAGTTCTAACCCAGTTGGAAAAGGAAAATGAGGCAATTGAACAGTTTAGCAAAACAATAGAGCTAAATCAAGAGTCCGTCGATGCATGGAATCAAAAAGGTAAGGTTCTCTACCACTTAGGAAGATACGAGGAAGCAATTGAATGTCACGATAAGGTGCTAAAGATAAAAGAATATGAGGATGCCTATTTCTTCAGGGGGCAGTCAAAATCTGCACTTGAAGATTATGCTAGTGCATTGGAAGATTTTAATAAAGTAAGCGACCAATTCCCCTTTCGCGACGAGAAAATTACGAGTATCGGTCACTGCTACTACAAATTGGGATTATATGAGGATGCTGAGAACCATTATCGTGAAGCTATAAAGTCCAACCCCAAGATAGTTAGGGCATATTTTCATTTGGCTGTATTGTATGCCAATGAAAACAAGTACGATAGAGCCAAGAAACAATTAGAGACATGCTTAAAGATCAATAGGAACTTTTCTAAGGCTAGGGATGCTATTAAGAGGCTGGAGGGTGAAGGCGAGCAGGACTGGTACAGCTGGTGGTTTGTCGATGAGCACAAGTACAACAACAAGAAAACAGACAAGGACAACAACGAAATGAGGAAGAAGAGGTTTGCCTTCAAACCGATCCTAGGTGCGATAGTGATGGCTTTTATAGCAGGTATTATGATAACGACTGTCATTCTTGCTTCTAGCTATCCGTCCACTCTTGCTCCAAGTGTTGTTGCAGCGCTAACTTTCTCTATGGCTATTATGATTGGAGTCCTATTGCTTCCGAGTTTAAAGAGGTTCAAGGCAGCAGGTATAGAACTAGAACCAAACCCTTTTGTTCTGACTATTGAGATGCTGCGCTCCTTGTATGTTATGGATAAATCTCATCGTGAAGTATTATTTATGCAACACAACAAGTAAGCTCTCAGCCAGCTTGGCTGCTCCCTCTACTACCTGTTATCTAACTGACAGAGCTGTTGAAAGAAAACTTACCGCTCAGTTCCCTCTCGCTCCACACTTTACCAACCAACCAACTTTTCTGCTCAGTCCCATATCTGCTATCCATATCCCCCTTCTCTTCAAGTGCTAGCTCGCCTATGAATGTCATGATTGGGTATTGCGCTTGAATTCACCTTTGCTCTTCTCAATCTATTTATGATTCCACATAAGAAATCATAAGGAAAAGATGATAGGATCAAGTGAAAGAATGATTGGAAAGGTGGTGCAGCAAAATAACGTGGTTGTAAAGTAACATCTAAAATTGCAAATTAACACTCTTCAAAATGTATCTAAGGGTTTCCAAACAACACATGATAAATTGAGATAAAGAAAAAAGAAGGGGTTGTCATTACTTAGTGTACGGGGTGCTGGTGCTATGAGCGGCAAATCTGTGCAATGAGGTGCCCGCTAAGAATATCAAAGGAATGTAAGACCTGGTGACACTGCCCTACAGAGATTGTAGATACTTTAGTATAATACTGATGGACGTCATCGTGGTCATGGCACGGCACCCACTGTTGCTACGATTGTTGCTATTGTGTTCATAGTAAAATATTATAATAGTAGAAATTTTATATGAACATCTTTATCGAACTTTTTAGACTACTGCTTAACCACTTTTGGCTCCATACACTCATAGATTCATAGAAGGAACCAGAGCGCAGCCACGAATATTTTTATAGAATCATCAATTCATAACCCTTATCTGATTCCGGTACGTGTCACATCTTCTGTACACATTATGAGAGTGTCTTTGCGGTTATCCGTTTCACCAGCTATTACAATAGCTCTGAGTGCAGTAGTAGT
>DATDKS010000008.1:0-30347 GCA_036519825.1 Nitrososphaera sp.
ATGAACGACTAGTATATCTTGTCTAAACAAGCATGCCTGCATATTGTTACGCTTGTTGTTGTTTTTTCCTGCTATTAATCAGCTTTTAATTGTTCAAAGCAGTCAATCAGTCCGTCTTGCGATGCTGGCGATATCTCTTAACGTCCAGCGACGTGCCAACAGGTGGAGAGGCTCTGTCGCAATTTGACAAATTCATATAGTATGATCATAAATCCTATCCATTAGTTCTTTGGCTTCATTTTGTTTTTCTTCAGTTATATTGACCAAAACCATACCTTCTAACGGCTGTCCATAGCAAACGACCGAGCCTTTGGGTGCCATAAAAAAAAGCGGCAGAGCAAGCATGTCTTCTTCTCCTTCAACTTTTATGGTAACGGGAGAGGATGTTTCCAACGCGCTTTGCAAAACTTCTACCGCTCCTTTCGAAATTGTGCCAGCAGGGTTGGTGCATAACATCTGTTGGGCATGATAATTAATCGAGCGAATTCGCAGCGCCCTCCGTTCCACGCCGTCAATGACTGCAATGTCCGGCGTAATGTTAAAAGATATCAGGCGCTCGGTGGTTGCATCGCCTACTGCTATTATCCTTTTGGCACCTTCCAGCATTGATGAGATTTTTTGCTTGGTTATGTCTTTTTCAGGCACCAACGTTCCAAACGGCCGTTTTAGAAGGCCCGTGTCCTTTGGACCCGCGGACATTACTCTTCTTTGGGATGCTCGGTTGCTTGACCTTCTGATTGCTCTTGTGCTTTGATTTCTGCAGCAATAATACTTATCCTTCCTGCAATCAGTTTGGCAACCTTTGTAAATGATTGGGCTTGCACAGACTCTGGCTCTGAGACTACAGTCGGCCTGCCAACATCGCTGCTTTCCGTGATACCTGGATGAAGGGGGACTTCACCTATAAATGGGATTCCGAATTCTTCGCTTATCTTCTTGCCCCCGCCTTTCCCAAAGAGATAGATCTGCTCGTTGCAATGTGGGCACTGCAGGTAGCTCATATTTTCAACAACACCGACAATTGGAACGTTGAGCTTGTTGAACATGCCGATCGCCTTGACTGCAACGTTCATTGCCACGTCTTGGGGCGTAGTGATTATGAGAATACCGGTGATGGGTATTGTCTGGGCGATTGTCAGCGGAGCGTCTCCTGTGCCGGGGGGCAGGTCAATTATTAGGTAATCAAGCTCACCCCAGCTCACATCTGTCAGGAATTGCTTGACAATGCCAGAAACAATCGGGCCCCTGTAAATGCCCGCCTGTTGCGACTGCTCGTAGAAAAAGCCCATTGAAATCACCTTAACGCCTCCGACCTCTGGAGGCTGGATCTTGTTATTTACAACCTCTGGCGAAGCCTTGAGCCCAAGCATTAGGGGAACGCTTGGCCCGTACACGTCAGCATCAAGCAGACCAACCTTTGCACCAGTATTGGCAAGCGCGAGTGCAAGATTTACGGAAACAGTAGTCTTGCCGACGCCGCCCTTTCCGCTTGCTACAGCAATAATATTTTTGACACCTGGCAAAAGCTCATCCATTGAAATTGACCTGCCCTCCATCACTCTGGCCGTAACCCTCATGTTGAGATCTGTGACTCCAAGCGATGTCATTGCAGCTCGCACATCACTCTCTATTTCGCTATTGAATGGGCAGGCAGGTGTTGTTAGCTCTAGAGTAAAATCGACTTTGCCGTCGTTTATCGATAGGTCCTTGATCATACCCATCGACACAATATCTTTATGAAGCTCAGGATCTACGACTTTCTTGAGTGAGCTTAGAACCTGATCGACAGTTACCATTGTAAAAAATCTGTCCTAACAGTATTTAAATCATCGTGTTATCAGGTTAAAACTCTTTAAATTTAGAAACTATTTTTAAAGTTCTTTTACGGAAATTCTTTATAAGTTTTGACTTGGGCTATTTTGATCTTGTGAGTACCGAAAAAATGCTCACGCATAATCAGAGATTAATATTATAGCAACTCTTGCATTCTGATAGTCAGAATAAGAAGATGTTGAACGACTCCCGTTTGAATAAGACATTTAGTGAGTTAAATCTCTTGCGCCTGGCAGTCGTGTTCTTTAAATATTATCTGGAATTCCGAAAAAGAAAAAAGACGATTCAGAAAAAAGTTAGGAAGAGAAGATCTTTCTGACATCTTGGAACCTTTTTCTTAGTGTCACGATACTGATATCGCCGGATACTGCTATCTGAGCTTGGCTTACGTTCTCTCCCTCCTTTAAGCAGGCAGCATACAGAACCGCTACTGCAAGCGCGTTAGGATCCTTGCCGTGCGAAACAGGATCTTTCTTGATCGCCGACAGCATTTCGAGTGCAGTTCTGTAGGTCTTCTCACTTACCTTTGCCTTATTGGCTATTTTTGCCAAGTACTTATTGGAATCAATTACTGGCAATTGTAGGTCGAGGTTTTGCACAAGGAGTCTATAGCACTTGCCAGCGAATATCGGATCAGTATTGGCAGCCGTGGAGACTTCTTCAAGCGTCCTTGGTACAGAAAGATCTCTGCAGGCAGCATAAACGGCCGCCACTATAAGAGCTCTGATTGATCGTCCTTTGATTATTCTCTTGTCAAGGGCCTTCCTGTAGTTATATGCGGCCTTTTCAATCAAGGTATCGCTGAGCGAAAGCTTGTCCTTTATTGTGCTCAATATAGCAAATGCATTTTTCAGATTACGGTGGTAACTCCGGTTATTACTTGAGATTTTGTTCCATCTGCGCATTCTCTGAACCTTGCTTCTCTGCTCGGCACTTATCGCCACACCATTTGCGTCTACGTTCGAGTAGGAGATGAAGGTAGATAATCCCATGTCATGAAAAGCGAGTGAAGATGGCATGCCTGTCCTACTCTTGCTCTCCATATCCTCGCCTGAGTAAGACCTCCATTCTGGCCCCATTGATTCGATACTGTCTTTAACGACCATTCCACATGAAGAACAGATGGCCTCGCTTGTCTCAGAATCAAAAACAATCGAAGTACCATTGCATAGAGAGCAAACCTCTGCTGCTTCGGACGCAAGTTTATAACTCATGTTGGAAAAGATTGGGAAAGATTTAATTTAAGTCCCATGTGTACATCGACTCGAAGTGAATTACAGTGTACTGCATGTCGCTACATAAGACAATACTATAACACAGAATCGCTTCATTTAAACTCTTAATCTTCTCCATAGTTGTCAATATGACAGCACTAGCAGAGGATGCCCGCTCGTCCTCTATTACGAGATCGTTTAGGTTTGAATCTGATGTACTAAGCGTACTTGATGAAGAGGCGACGAGGATGGGGATATCGGTAAATGCGCTGGTAGGCATTATTCTGCGCAGGTATTCTGAGTTTACGCGCTACCAATCCAAAATAGACATGGTTGTGGTAAATCGTGAGGTGCTTACCACCCTTCTTGACCAGCTAGGAGAGGACGAACTTTATAAGATGGGAGTCAAGCTAGGCCAAACTGTGCTAGCAGACACAATCATGTTTTGGAAAAAGGAAACCACCGAAAAGGTCGTGATGGAATATATCGAGAAGATGGTCTGCAGATACGGCCAGCTAGGCACTTATGATGAAAGGAGGATGCCAGGGGGAGATATGGCCATAGTGGTGCGTCACAGGCTTGGTAGGAATGGATCTCGCTTCTTGGAGGGCTATCTCCAGGGAGGACTAAAACATACACTAGATATTGATGCCATCTTTGAAGTTACTGACTCGTCAGTCAAATGCCAAATCCCTGCAAGAAGATGACAAGCCTTCCCTATGGCCAAAAGTTCATAATGATCTCTCCATCAAGATTGCGTGGATTATGTTTGCCATAGTGCATATGAGCGATGTCGTTAGAATTCCTCCAAATAGGCTTACTCACTCTCTAAACGATGCTGCTATCCAGATTCTCAAGGAAAAATACGAAAGTATGATCAGTCCCGAAGTAGGATATGTCATCATGATAACAGATGCCGACCCAAGTTCCGTTGGCAAGCTAGTCGCTGGAGATGGCGCCACATATCACAAAGTCACTTTTAAGGCCCTTGCATTTTACCCAAAGCTCCAAGAGATAATTGAAGGCGAAGTAGTCGAAATCACTGACTTTGGGGCATTTGTAAGAATAGGACCGACCGATGCCCTTCTCCACCTCTCTCAGATTACTGACGACTATCTTAAGAGTGACGTTAAGCAGGGAGTCATTGTGGCAAATCAGACCGCACGGTCGCTCAGAATCGGATCCAAGATTAGGGCTAGGATAACTGCGGTAAGCCTGGGCAAAGGAGCGGGCATGGGGAAGATAGGCATAACTTGCAGGCAGCCTTTCCTTGGTGCCGTAGAATGGGTTGCTGAAGAGATAAAGAAGGCCAAGGGTGGAGGAGAAAAACAATCAGCTGCTGTGAAGGAGAAAAAAGGGGGGGACAAGAAGTAGTGGCGAAGGAGAAAGCATGTAGAAAGTGCAAAGTGATAACAACCGGCAAGGTTTGTCCCAACTGCAAGTCCACAGACCTAAGCGCTGATTGGTCGGGCATAATATTAGTCTTTGACGCTGAAAATTCTCAGGTAGCTAAGACACTTGACATTATGACCCCTAACAAGTATGCGCTCAAGGTCACTTAGATGGACGATCTGCGAACATTTCTTAACGTTAGACAAACGCTCGCCAATTTTTTGCAGGAAGACATTGGTGCGGGCGATATTACGAGCGAAAGTATAATTCCTGCAGGCCTGGGAGCACGGGCAGATATCATTTGCAAGTCGCGCTCTGCAATTGTATGCGGCCTGGAAGAAGCATCTATGGTTTTTGATATATGTAACTGCAAATGCGACATTCTCGTTAAGGAGGGTTCCAAAGTAGTGAAAGGCACGGTGGTTATGAAGGTGTCAGGAGACGCAAGAGGTATCCTCAAAGCAGAAAGAACAGTAATCAATATCATGATGAGGATGAGCGGTATAGCAACTGAGACCAGGCACATTGTAGACCTTGCAAAAGGCGCTACAGTATTGGCAACTCGTAAGACAGCACCTGGACTCCGTTATTTTGATAAAAAGGCAGTAGTTTTAGGTGGAGGGGCCGTCCACAGGATGCGGCTTGATGACATGGTGCTAATAAAAGATAATCACCTTAACATTCTATCTGATCTTAAAAAATCCATTAGGACTGCTAGGAAAAGTGTCGGCTCCTCTGTAAAGGTTGAATGCGAAGTGAGGAGCGAGGAAGAAGCATTAGCAGCAGTTGCAGCAAAAGTCGATACCGTCATGCTGGATAACTTCACTCCAAAGCAGGCTCAAGATACAATAAAGCAGTTAACAAGAATGGGTCTGCGCAAAAAGGTACAGATAGAGCTCTCAGGTGGCATCGATCAAAAAAACGTTAGGCACTATGCTAGGGCCAAACCTGATTTTATTTCACTCGGATACATTACACACTCGGTCAAGGCAATTGATTTCAGTCTTGAAATTATGAAATAGATAGCATTCGCTCAATTGCAAGCCGCGCCTTATCTGCAGTGTGCTTTGGTACTTTCACTTCGTAGACCCCTTGCCTTAGCGAATCGTAAACCTTTCCCAGAGTGATCTTTTTCATATACTTGCACGATGCATCGGACTTTATGGGTATGAACTCCTTCTCAGGGTTCTCCTTCCGCATACGATACAAAATTCCAGTTTCTGTAGCTACTAAAAATTGCTTTGTACTAGATGCCCTCGCGTGTTTCATCATGCCTTCAGTTGAAAGTATGTGGGCATTCTTCTCCAAGTCGCCCTTTGAAATCTGATATATCACTGAAGAAGTGCAACTACATTCTGGATGAACCAAAAATTCAGCGTTTTTAAAGCTTGTAAGCATCTTGTTAATATCCTCTGCCTTAATACCTGCATGCACATGGCATTCGCCAGGCCAAATGTACATGTTCTTTCTCTTAGTTGTCTCTGCGACGTAAGAACCCAAAAATAGGTCCGGCAGAAACAACACCTCTTTGTCTTGAGGGATGCTGTTAACTATCTTGATTGCGTTTGATGACGTGCAGCAATAGTCAGACAATGCCTTTACTTCTGCTGTTGTGTTTACATAGCTTACGACTAGTGCATCAGGATGTTCTGACTTCCAAGTTTGTAACTCTTTAGCATTAATTGTAGAAGCAAGCGAGCATCCAGCCTCCAGATCTGGTATGAGGACTTTTCTATCGGGACATAGAATTGAGGCTGTTTCAGCCATAAAGTGGACTCCGCAAAATATAATGATGTCTGATTCTGTGGTGGCAGCTTTCTTCGATAACGCAAGTGAATCACCTATAAAGTCAGCTATGTCCTGGACTTCTGGTAGCTGGTAGTTGTGCGCCAAAATCACGGCGTTTCTTTCTTTCTTTAATTCAAGGATACTGTGTTTGTAGTCTAGGTCTAACATTGTCATTTCTGCTGGTAAACAGAGATATCATAGAGCGTTTACATTTAAAGTAGTATAGTCTAGGACAACACTGCCTTCAAAACCAAAGTTAAAGGCAATACTTGCCACCATCGCATCGTCCCTCAGTCTATCTAATTTGAATTGCGAGGTAGGATGCCCTAATACCGAAAAGTAATAGCCATGAGTACAAATATAAATATTAACACAATTATTTACATAAGGGAGATAAATGCCAACACACGGATCACTTACAAAAGCAGGAAAGGTAAGAGGTCAAACACCGAAGATTCAAGGTAAGGCGCGTTTAAAGCCAATTGCTCGACTTCGTAACAAAGACAATTTTGTCAAGCGGTTTGAAAAGAAGAGGCTTCCAGGCCAAAAGAAGCCGGAGCGGCGGGGAGGGAGAAGGTAAAAATCACCACTTCTACATCATATCCTTTGTCATCATAGATGCCCGAGAAAAATGTTGCGCTGATAGGTTGCGGCACTATTGGTACGCAACTAGCTCTGGCGATGGAAACTGGCAATATAGCTAATGCTTCGCTCGTTGGACTCTTTGATATTGTTAATAGTAATGCAAAGAGTCTAAAGTCAGGGCTGAAGAGCAACCCTGAGGTTTATGCTGATTTTGACGGATTGATTAACTCCTCTGCAGATATTATAATAGAAGCCGCTTCTCAGCAAGCAGTCAGAGAGTTTGGCAAGCGGATAATTGAGGCTAACAAAGACATAATGATAATGAGCGTAGGCGCCCTGGCGGATACGACCTTTTTAGCACAATTGCTGGAGTCGGCTGCTATAACAAACGGCCCCAACAGGATCTATGTACCAACTGGAGCAATAGCTGGCATTGACGCAATACGTAGCGTCAGAAACCATATAGATTCCCTTACGCTTACCACTACTAAAAGTCCAAAGGCGCTCGCTGGCGCACCGTTCTTTGAGACAGGCGAGGTGAGTCTCGACAATATAACGAAGGTCACCGCAATCTATGAGGGTTCAGCCGCAAAGGCTGTCAAGTTGTTCCCTGCAAATGTCAATGTTGCTGCTGTGCTGAGTCTTGCAGGCATCGGTGCCGACAAGACCAAGGTAAGGATAGTAGTAGATCCGCAGGCAACTACCAACCAGCACGAAATTATGGCAAAAGGGAGCTTTGGTGATATCAAAATAAGTGTCAACAATGTGACGAGTCCAGGAAATCCGAAGACTAGTTTTCTCGCTATACTTTCAGCCATAGAATGCCTTCGCTCGATCTGTGACGATGGCATAAGGATAGGCTCATAATAGAAATTCTCTTCTTAGTTTATATTGGGATTAGAGTTGACCAATCCCGAACATGAGCTACGGAGGAAGAAACGACGACTTCGGTCCAAAGCCTGTGGAAACAGGTAAAGAATACGACGTACAGATAAGCGAAATAAGCCGCAAAGGGGACGGAATTGCCAGAATACAAGGATTTGTCATCTTTGTGAAAGAGGGAAAGGTGGGTCAGAACGCAAAGATCCGGATTAGCCAGATCGGACCAAGGTTCGCAACGGCAGAAATTATCGATGGATCGACATCTTCACCAAACGAATCAACAAGCTAGGTTACTGCGCTCTGATAGACATACGCAGTGACGTTTTTTTCTTATCATATTTTTAATCTCGTTCAACATTTATTTTTTCTACTCTTCGGGGCTTCTTTATACTAACTTGCTCTAGTGTTCTAACTAATGCATGCAAAATGCGCAATATAAAAAATACCAATTCATGGACCGAAGATTCTTTTTGTTTCTTCCTCAAGTACTGGCGATACCGATTAGCCGCAAGCTCGGAATATTCTGACATGCTTTGGTATGTATGCCTCAGTGATATAATGGTAACCAGCCCAAAGAAATTTAGGTTATTTTGTTGAAGGGTGATATGCAACCATCGATGCGCAACAATATCATTGCCGTTGTGGCAATTTCCTTTACTGTAGTAGGTGCATTGTGGGGTATCGGGAACCTCCTAAATCCTGACCAGGAGGGTAACTTACCAGTGGAAGATATCCTCCTCGTAGCGGAGAGAAGCACATTTAACGATACCAATCCCGACGTGTACGTTGCTGTAAACGTTCCCACCAAGCTAGTTGTGCGAAATAACGATGTTGTAACCCATGACCTGAAAGTTGATGCTTCTTCAATTGGCGGGATAACGCCGATAAATACTGCTCCACTGCGGGGCGGTCAAGACTTCCTTACAGCAATTGTAGTGTCAAAACCTGGTACGTACGAATATTACTGTTCTTATCACCCGGAGATGCGGGGACATATTATAGCTCAATAACACAATTGATACATATCAGAAATTGCGGGATTCGGTTCATTACCCTCTCTCGCTACCATGGAGGTTGGACTACGCTGTTTCCTTTGATCATTAAACTGGCTAAGAAACTAATTGACCTGTAATTTTTTGAATATCATGCCAGGGGCCCTTCATGTTCAGCTTAAACATTCAATACTAGAAACTACAAACAAAGATAATTGCTTAGAAGGGGGCAATTCAAGACCTTTATACCTCTAGCCAGATGTCCCAGAAATCTTGACTATCGTAATTACATCTTCATCGAATAGCTTGTGATCCAGACCTACCTTTTGTCCAGCAAATTTCGCACTCCTGCCCCATACAAGCCCGTAACGGAAATTCTTGGCCATGTTTCGGTGAATCTTGTTGCACACATCCTGTACGGTTGCGCCGCTCTTTATTATGAGGGGCTCTTTGTAGTCCGTCTCGCCTCCTTTGGGCCGCATATAAATCCTAATAAATCCAAGCCGTTGGTATATCGCCTCTTTTAGAACATCGATGTTAATACCGGAATCTGCTGATACAGGGACAAAGTTGTGATTCTTGCTTCCTACCTTTGACTTGACCTCTTGGACAAAACTCGAGTTCACGAGGTCTATCTTGTTCAGTACAACAACCGAAGGTACGTATATGCGATTGCCATTGAGCACATCTATTAGCTGATCGTCAGTAAGGTTTGGTTCCCTTATTATTAGTCGACCATTGTGTAAGCCGTAAAGTCTCATTATCTCTTTTATCAGCTTCTCAGAAGCCTTGACGGGCACTTGGGCATTGACTGATATACCGCCAGTAGTTGTTTTTTCGACCACAATGTTTGGAGGCTGCTCATCTAATCTTACACCTGCTTCAGCGAGTTCTTTTTTTAGCACTCCCAAGTGATGCGGCTGAAAGACATCAAGCACTATAAGTACAAGGTCTGCCCCACGAGCTACGGATAGCACGCGCCTGCCAAATCCCCTTCCTCCCGAAGCTCCCTCAATAATCCCTGGCAGGTCAAGCACCTGTATCTTTGCTCCTCTATAGTGCAGCATACCAGGAACGGCGGTGAGGGTTGTAAACTGATAGGATGCAACACGCGACCTGGCGTTTGTTAGACTATTGAGAAGCGTCGACTTGCCAACGCTTGGTAAGCCAATAAGCACCACGGTAGCATCACCTGCCTTTCTGACGTCAAAGCCAACATTTTCGCCGCCAGTATGCATCGTCTTGCCATGTACATTTTCTTGCATCTCCCGCTTGAGGCGTGCTATCTTTGCCTTGAGCAGGCCAATGTGGAATTCCGTAGCCTTATTGATCTGGGTCCTATGTATCTGATCCTGTATCTCCTTAATTTTCTCCGGGATGCCCATTGCTAGAGGCCATTATCATTGCCTGCATGGCGATAAAAATATTGTCAGTTAGACCAATTCTCCTGCATGGCTTAGTTCAAACGAAGGTATAGGCATAAAAGGAGTTTGTTCCTAAGAAGAGTAGCAAACACGTTTGCAGTAGTCTAAAATTGACTCTTTTTTCTGACGTGTTGTCCTGTTTGTATTGCTCACCCTTTTCGTGAGTAAGCATCGGTCCAGGAGCAAGGATTATTTTCTTCGTACCAAAGATCAAAACCTCAGTTCAAGTATTTGTGCCTTTTAGAATCCTACTCAAAGGTCAGTTCCAAAGTTTCATTTATATTCTATACAATATTGAGACTGTCAGGGCTCCGGTGGTGTAGTTCGGTTAAGCATCTCGCCCTCTCAAGGCGAAGATCACGGGTTCAAACCGCTGCGAGGTCACTTCTTCCAGTGGGGATACATCCCGTCCGGAGCACCTTTTTTGACGATTTCTCTGAAAAAAGCTTAGATCTGATCTTACAACCGTCGCCGTGCTAACATAAAAAAACTTTTCAATCCGATAGAGCCTAATGGGAAAGAAAGCCTTAGAAATAGCTGGACCTAATGTTGACAAAAATATCGGAATGCTTCATGGGGCCTACGCATTTGAAATGCAGACGTCTCACTACTTAGAGAGGAAACGGAGAAAATAACAAGAATGGACAGGGAGGAACGTTTACGTTTGCTTTGCCAATTGCCTCATAAGCCACTTCTAACTGATTAAGAGACTCTCTCCTCAGGATTGCTGCACATGATCACTACCCATCAAAGCCTAGCGGAACCTTCATTAATAATTATAATCTTCGTTAAATTTCTATGCACAGTGATTTTCTACAGATGCAAACATCTTGTTCCTGTATATTGATCTTGATCTGGCAGCATAGGAAGGACTCATTCCTTCCTATGCTCAGGCTACAGAGATTCGGCAGTCCGGTTAATCTCTTCATTTTGTCTGCTACTGTTGGCAGATAATAGGGGGACTGTTACGTCGTCATCATCAGTCTGCAGCCATACCATATCAAAGAGCAAGCAGATACAAAATCCTATCTCTTGAATTGGAAGAATATACAAACTCAGCGATTGCATCCTGTCATAGATTTCTGCTGGAAGCCAACGCGCTGGAATCGGAAGTGAGTAGTCGTCATCATGTAGTGGGCGTAGGAGTAGGTATTATAACACACCTATCAGAGATAGCTCTTCGTCACCAATATAACCTGCTTGGTAATCTATTTCTGATGCATCCAAATTTTCCATTTATTTTGCTTTATTTTCTGCTTTTGTTTTCACTTTTTTTACTGGCTTAGTTCTGCCGCGACTATTACTACCACTGCTCTTGAGCACTTTAGTTACCTTGTCCCGTATTTTATTCATATTGGCCCTGGGCATCGCAGAAATGCAGAGGATCCCGTCCCCACGTGGAAAAGTCATGAGTGCAACCTTTTCGTGCTCAGTTAGGCTGTAGCGCACAGTTCCAAGCCAGTCGCTATACGACTGGAGCATTGTGAGGTTCGAAAGTGAGTTGATGTACATCTGCTGCTCGTCAGTACCATTGAGCAGTGGTTCGACCCCTTGCCTGAACCCGCCTTCTATGACTTCGCCCCTATTATTGACGATGCCTGCAAAGCGTATGCCGCGGTCAAGCTTGATGATTCTGTCGCAGAGACTGGGCTCTTGCATGCATAGTTACTGTTCACAGGAATATAAATCGCTTACAGGTGACTCAGATTGTTATGTTTACTCTCCCTTCGTCTCTACAAGACGCGTTTCCATAGAATGGCCTTTCCTAATGTGCATAAAAAAATAAAGTCGTACAAGGACATTTATGTTAGCCTCAGTAAAGTACTTAGTTGAATATCTGGCAAGCACCATCTTGCAGTCAGAGCAATAGATTTCCTTGAACATCAAGTGGTATTGTTACATGCGTTCTCTATATATTCAATCGATTTTTTATCGATTGCTTTGACTGCCCTACTTATTGATGATATTGTCGGTAAAGCGTACCGTGGCTGCCTTGTAGTATATGACTTCCCCTCTCCTCTCTATGACTGCCACGACTGCTTCCTTGCCCATCTTTTGTATTTGGCCGACAGTAGATGCAAACTCTTTGGCTGTTGTATTGGTCCCCTCTTTTATGCTAAAAACCACGTACTTTGCAGGCTTTTTCTCGTACTCTCCACGTTCGTAGACGCGAAAGTCATTTCCGAAACCAAATCCCTCCTTTGCGACATAACCCCTGCTTCGCAGGTCGCGATAAACAAGAAACTCGCTCATGATGTTCCTGTTGTGTTTAAGTACTATCTCAAAGAAGGAATTGAAGTCGATCCAAGGTTTATTATCAAGCTTTAGACGTCTTGTATGAAATAGGTATAATGCTTCGTATGGTTTGAGGATGTATTCAGCATCTTCTTTCTCTCCAAAACCCTTGGTACGCAATTCATCTTGGAAGTGAGTTTCGACGATCATTATCTTGCCATTGCCTGCCATGCGCGCCTCTATTATTGAGGGATGCACTTCTGCTCCTGCTGCTGTAATTGTTGCTACCGGTTCACTTAACTTCTCCGAGAACGGTCGTGGGCTAGCCTCAGGGGGCGATGATGACATCAATGCTTTCTTGTAAAGGTGATTAATTAACTAAACTAGCGGCTAAATTCAGGGCCAACGTGAGGACGACATAACGATTAAATCAGAGCAAAAATTACGATTGATCACTAGCAGGATTGGTTCATTGAAATATGAAGGGTGTTAATTACCGAGAAACGCGTGGTATGCCATATGTAAGGCGAGAATACATTGCTGGCAAGCCGCAGATGAAAATCGCAAGGTTTTCGTCTGGGCTTCCAGGAGACAATTATGATTATAAGGTCGAACTTATATCAACGGAAAAGCTGCAGATACGCCACAATGCCCTTGAAGCTGCCAGGCTTGCAGCAAACAAAAGGATGGCACAAGCAGGTGAGACTAGCTTCTTTTCCATATTGCGTGTGTATCCGCATGTTCTCCTCAGAGAGAACAAAATGATAGCAACTGCAGGAGCAGACCGGCTTCAGGAAGGGATGAGGAGGGCTTTTGGTAAGTCGACTGGTCTCGCTGCACGGATCAGGCCCGGTCAAGTCATTTTTGAAGCTTATATTACCGCTTCAAATCTGGAACTTGCGCAGGATGGATTTAAGATGGCGGCAAGCAAGGTCGGCAGGCCAACAATAACTCGTATAACGCCGCTAAAGGAACAGGCAATGGCAACGGCTGAGGATTAGACAAATCAAAAGTCAGCTCTTGTTAGCCAAGGTCTTTATGTTTTCTGAATCGCACACACTTGGCTTACGACATATGCTCTTGCAAATAAGGCAAGTAATGTTCTCTACTTCCCGTACTTATGGCCCTGCTTACTGATGAAGCAGGGTTTGATAGCTTTGGTTTGACCTTTGCATGATCCATGCCTTCTAGCAAATGCGGCCTATATCCTGAGCTCGTTTGTATAAATTGCCAGTCAATAAGAAGCAAGGGGATTATCGGGTCGGGGTTCAAGGCATCTAGAATTTCATAGCCTGTTTTATCAAGTTCTTGCACTGGCTCAAAGTTCCTGTAAGCAGTTTCACGTCCGACAAATTCTACATGATCGTTTATGTATTTTGCTTTCGAAAAATCGACAGTTGAAATATTGAGGTATCTTTCGTCGTGGTCGGCACTTGTAGTATCTACAAGACATTGCCATCTGCCAAAAATGCTTAGTGCTCTTACGATAGCCCACCGCTCGCTTGCGCAATAGGGACAAAACCCCGCACCCATAAAGAATATCCACGCTTTCCCGCTTAGTCGTTTGAGTGGCTGGTCAGAAACATGCATAACTTTCCAAGAACCTTTCGTGGAATGAAGGTACTGCGGGAGCCGGTGTGAGGACTCACAACAAAAGAATGTTCTGATGTTTATTTATTAATGTTGGGAATCCCCAAGATATTGCCTGACCAAAGCGCGCAGCTGCTACTGGCAACCTATTACTGCGAGGTCTAGCTCTATACAGTAGAAAAGACACATGACGAATTGACTTAAAGCTGCTTCCCTTTCTGTAGCATACAGGGTCCATTGAGTGTAAGGCAAATTTCAAACACAATTCTCCCACAAGAACCGATACAAACATTGCATTATTGCAGCAACAACGATGAATCAAAGATCTCTTCTTATAACAATTATTGTAATATGTAAAGTCGAAGGTATTTGCAGGTGAAACAAGAACTTCTGCATGAGGCAGTCTTGTCAATAATTAAATTGCTAAATAGTTTTTGAGCTTATCTTCGATGTGCCCAGTGAGCCTTCAAGTTGGACCGACCTTATTGGTGAGTCAGTACATACCAGCGATGACCAAGACATAGGAGACATTGAAGCAGTAAGCCGCAATTTCATTGTCGTAAAAAAGGGGCTTGTCAACATCCACAGGTATTACATTCCTCTTCATAGGGTTGAAGGTTGGGACGGGAAGGTCGCATGGCTAAAAATAGCGGAAGAAGCGGTTAAGACCGATTATGAGAGGAATGTAGCACCGGATCCCTACAACTATCACTATAGCAGCGCACCTACCGTTGATCCAGCAACTGTCATGAGGAGGTTTCAGATCAATATGCCTAAAATCCCGCCAAGAGCTTTAGATGAAAGACCATTTGTTGTCTCCCAAGAATCCTCAGAGCACGAGGAGCGCTTCTTCCTATGTAACCTTTGCAATGCAGGCTTTAGGACCGATGATGAATTGAGCAGGCATGTGGAGACAAACCACTAGACACCAAGCTTTCCTTTGGAGATAAAAGCTAATGATAGAGGAATAAAAATGCAGCACATACTAGTATTCAAGCTATTGAAAACCAATGATTCAAAGTGTAGTGACCCTCCAAAAACCACACGTAATACTTATTACGGTATATACGAAGAGTGTCATTAACGGCAAGTCATACGAAAACCAAGGTAGCAAAGTAGGCTCGAGACACACGATTTACCTTGAGAAGCCATTCGTCGGGGACATTGCATTTTCATTCAAGCCCGAAGAACCTATTGTAGTAAGAATAGAAAAGAATCGATTGATCGTTGAAAATGCTGATTCGAAATGACAAAAAGAAGAAACTCGTTCATCACAACAGTGGTCTTCGAAAAGGAGATGGGAGTCCCAAATGGGCGCATGTCAGGTCAACATATCATCTCAGGATGCGACTAATTTTGACAGCATAAGAACGTAAAAGGGTTCCTAATGACACCTAGAATTGTTCAAAGAATTATCTTGTTATTTGACTTGTAAATACCATAGAGGTCTGCTTTAGGGAAGCCGCAAGGAAAAATATTGACAAGTGGAAAGTGGATATAGCAAAAGTAGTGGAAGGACAAATTACGATACCTCTGTCTGCCTTTGAATTTATGTCAAAAGGCCATCTTACAGAAGGCACTCTAGTTGCGTCCAATTACAATTTTGCAAATCCTGATCAGATTAATGACTTCTTTTGAAATATGCTTAACTTAGATTGCTTTGAGACTATAAAAGAACTTGATAGACTTTACCCATCAAACTCCGAACTCCCTGTATGTGCAGCTTCTCCTAATGGAAATTAGAAGAGCGTCAGTCGAATGTTTGAATTAAGAAATCGTTTAGTGCATGGAGAACAACCTATAAGGCTGTCACCAAAGCAATTAAAATCTCTTTCTACCTGTATATTGAATCTCCTAGATGCTTGCCGAATGGTTTGTAATAAAGAGCACAACAAAGGCCTTAAGCTGGGCTAGCATGGATGAGATAAGAAGAAGCAGCTAACCAGAGTAGAAGAAAAAACAAGCACACAGTACCAATGTCTTCCAAAGATATCTGCCCTCAATTACCACTCGGAAAAGTATCCTAGAGTTACCAGAACTCAAATTATCGTTATTACGTTTTACCAATTTTCCAGATACTAACTGCCGTGAATGGAATCCACTTCCGATAAAGAATTACTTAAGGCCGACGGATCCAGCATGGTTCTTCCTATCACCGAAAATCCCGCCAAACTTTCTTGCCGTTTCTGATTTCTGCTGGGGATATGAGTGTGGTATTGAAGATATTCTTGCTATTGCAGGGATTTGAGAGCGGATTGACATTTCTATCGTAACAAGCAATAGTTCTACGTCGGCAAGTCTCTTGTTACCGTCGATCTCAAGATGTACTTCGGCTTGTGCCAGTGCTCCTGCTGGACGAAGTAGCACTGATTGGACTCTGACATTTTCAGCCTCGAACTTTTCTTCTACTATTCGCTTCACCAGCTCAGTCAATTTCGGATTCTGCCAGGAGTCCACCAAAATGAGCGATGATTGCCTGAGAGAAATATACGAGACCGAAAAAATGTATCCTGCGATTATCATGCCGCCTATAGCATCCATCTGCAAGAACCCAAACTGCGATGCGATGAGCACGCTGAAAAAACCAATAACGGAAGCAGAGCCATCTTTTATAGAATTTTTGGCATCTGTCTTTAAGGACAAGAGGTTATATTTGTTGGCTATCGAATTCATCTGAAATGCTCTATGAAGCGAAATAGCACCTGCGGCAGCTAGCACGACCATTGTCAGTATTGGTTGCTTAATCTCTCTTGGCTCAACTAGCGACTCAAATGAATGATAAAAGATGAATATACCTATCCCAATCATGCCTATAGCTGCAATAAGCGCAGCAAAACTTTCCACCTTGTGATAACCAAATGGGAATTTCCTGTCTGCCGGCCTATGGGCAATGCGTAACCCAATAAGCACTATGAAAGATATCATTGCATCTGAAAGTGAGTCAATGCCGTCTGCTGTTGCAACGACACTACCGCTTATTTGACCCATTACGATCTCGGCAATTCCTATGCTGACCAAGGTTACAATGGAAATCTTGGCAATCTTCTGTCCCGCAATGAGGCCTTCGTTGACAAGGTCGGCCGGCTTCCCGGCTGAGGGCTTGCTGCTACTCACGATTATACTGGACTATAGTTATAGGCCATCATATTTAACATTTCAAATCAGTCTCAACAGCAACAATAAGAAAAAACATTCTGATTCCTCTTCGGGTGACCATCTCCCTAATGAGGTTTTCTCGTTGTTTTTCTCCCTTATAAAAATAAATAAACCCTAACCATTCAACCAACTGTTCATTTGTATCTGAGAACCCTTTCCGATTTGGAAGACTCACAGTTTGATGGCAAGAGGGTGTTAGTTAGAGTTGATTTTAACGTCAGTATAAGTAACGGGACAATAGGCGAGGATTATAGAATCCGAATGTCTCTTCCTACGATCGAATATTTGGCAAGACGGGGAGCCAAAGTCGTATTGGCTTCGCACCTTGGAAGGCCTGAAGGACGCGACTTCAAATATTCCATTGCTCCAGTAGCCAAAAGGCTCAAAGAGATCATTGGTAGATCAGGGACACCAATACGCTTTGCAAGTGACTGTGTGGGTATAGAAATTGAGGAGTATATACGAGAAATGAAAAAGGGAGATATCCTTCTTCTTGAGAACCTGCGTTTCCATAAGGAAGAGGAGTCAAACGACCCCGAGTTTAGCAAAAAACTTGCTTCCCTCGGAGACATATACGTTAACGACGCCTTTAGCACGTCTCATAGGAAGCATTCTTCGACTTATGGTGCCCCTTGGATGTTTGATATACGGCTGGCAGGCTTTAATCTGGCAAAGGAAGTAAAATACCTTTCAATGATAAGGGAAAACCCCGTTAGACCGTTTACCCTTGTACTAGGAGGCGTGAAGATAAGGGACAAAATAGGAGCCCTTGAGCACCTGCTGCCAAAGGCAGATAAAGTGATAATAGGTGGTGCGGCAGCATACACCTTTCTCAAGTCAAGAGGTATCAAGACAGGCAACTCCCTTATCGATCAACAACACCTCCGATGGGTCGATAGGGCACTCTCCACTTACGGAGACAAAATATTATTGCCAACTGATCACCTCTGCGCATCCTCACCAAATGATACTTCGATCACTATGGTTAACGGCGACATACCAGACGGAATGTCTGGCTTCGATATAGGCAATGAAACAATTGAACGCTATTCTGCAGAAGTAGGTTTAAACGGCGGTGGCGCTCTATTCTGGAATGGGCCCATGGGCATGTTTGAGATAAAGGCTTTCTCAAACGGTACCATGAACATCGCTAAGAGCATGGCTCTTGCATACTGGCGGGGAAGCAAGACTTTGATAGGCGGTGGCGACACCCTTGAAGCAATGAAAAGAGCTGGTGTTGCAGAGAGTGAAGTAAGTCATGTATCAACCGGCGGCGGTGCAACACTGCGTTACCTAGCAGGCGACGATATGCCTGGCCTTGTAATACTGAACGGGCACTAGGGTTGGCTTCACCGACTGCATTTACTTTGACTTCTTGTTAATATCGATGTTGTTGCTGGCTTCCCCAGCATGTATGCACATGCAGAGAGTATCTTCAGCTATCTCTTCTATTCATGAGGAAGATGGAGCCAGCATAGCAAAAAAGAAGAGGTAATATATAATTCAAAGAGAGAGAAAAATCAAAATCAGGCCGTTTGGAAATGATTTAAGATCTATCAGAAAATGTGGTTTTTAGATTATATTGACTCTGATTGCCTTCATGTACGAAACCTCATCATTGCCGGCTCCAAGCATTATCGTGTATTGCCCTTGCTTCAGATCTTCTGCCGCAGTGAAAGTATATGAAACCTCCTTTGAACTTCCTGATGCTAGAGATACCGATTCTTCGCTGAAAATACCAGTAGAGTTACCAAGAGCACCATTTGGCATGAAGGTTCCCGATGCCATCATTTGACCACTAAAATCGTTTGATGCGACTACTGTCACTTTTATCTCAGTGCTTTCACCTCTTGCAAGTGAAAATTCGGCCGGTGTCACTACTGCAATTGGCACCTGCTTTGAAGCATCAAGTTTGGCGATTTTATTTTCGGTCCACTCAGTCAACCAGAGCTGATCCTCCGAATCTAGCGCAAACTGAAGAGCATTTGCAATACCACACGCTGTTGCTCCTGGGGGACAAAGCGCCCAGGCTCTGTTTTGCGATGGTATCCAATACTCGACTAGCGCAAGCTCTTCGGGATCAAAGCGGCCCATCTTGTTGCCTGTATGCTCGTTGAACCATAGAGATCCGTCGCCTCCTTTATGGATCCAATATGGAAGAGTATACGCGTTTGGAGGAGTGCTGCCACCGTAGATCTTGGGAGATGCTATTGAGGTTGCAAACCTAGTTATGTTGTCAGTACTCGGATCGTATTTGAAGAATGTGCTCGTTCCGTGATCTGCCACCCACACGTTTCCATAGTTGTCAAGTTCCATTCCTACAGGTGCGCCAAGATCTGGCGGGAGATCCACTATGCGGACAACTTTGTCAGTTTCAATATCATACTGGAACAGCTGTCCTTTCCCTTGTTGGAAAGAAAGGAGCGAAACCCATACGTCATTTCGCTCCTTATCAACCACCAAACCACCTGAAGTAATGAGATCCAAACTTATGCCTGAGAATCCATCTAGGGGTAGAGAGATTTCTCTAAATCCTTCTGACGTTGCATTTTGAATCCTAGATGCATTCCCAAAAAAAAGCGATTGAGAGTTTATTCCTATAAAGTACAAGTCACCTTTTGAATCAAAGTCTATCGTGGAAGGATATTTCGCTGGAACTTTGAACATGTCAAAATCCTTTGTTGACTGGTTAAACCGCCAGATTGTATTGTTTTGGTCGGTGAACCAGATATTCCCGCCGGCTCCGTCAACATTTACCGTCCATGACATCGACCATGAAGGTACAGCTGTAAAGGGCAGCAATCGTGTCGGCCATGATGGAATTTCGTATTCATTAAATGTACCTGCCGCAGTATCATAACTGCCAAGAAGGCCACGTTTTGTTGAAATGTACCATACTTTTGAGCCATCAATGGCAATCCCGACAGGCATTTCACATCCTGTAGGTAGAGTAACTTCAGCAATGAAGGTATTAGAATTTGGCGTCGTCTGAGTGCCACAGAATTGTTCCTCGAATCGCTGTCGCATCACTTCATCATTCTGAGTATTTGTTCTGGGACCGCTCATTTCTGGAGCGGTTCGTGAAAATATTGCAACATAGACCGTGGCAACTGCCACGATGCCAATTATAGCATAAGTAATGATCTTTTTTGAAGACGGGCTGGTACTTTTTTTCTTGGGCGAATCTGACAACGACTTGAAAAAGCAGCAGCTTTTCCAGCTTATATCTCTTGTTAGAGATCTATATGCAGAAATACCGATCAAGATTATTAGCAAACTCGCTTGGTTACAGAAAAAGGAGAAGAGAGCCACAAGCAGCAACAACTCATAGGCTACCTGTCCGTATTGTTTGCAGCGGTTCTTTTTGGCTCGGTCTTCACCCTGGCAAAGGTTCCCCTTGCTACGATAGACCCACTTGTTCTAACAGCAGTAGTCTATACGATCTCTGGAATAGCGCTTGTCCCCTTCGCAAAGGCTTCATTCACATTTCAAACAAGAGACAATTATTTCTATTTAATAATTGTCACTATTTTCGGAGGAGTATTGGCGCCAGTGCTTTTGATGTATGGCCTTCAACAGACTGCTGCTTCCACCGCCGCTATACTGACAAATGGCGAAATCGTATTCACAATAGTCCTCTCATCGATATTTTTTGGGGAAAAACCGCATGGAAGAATAGGGCTGTTTGCAGTGATTTTAGTAGTGATAGGTATAGTGCTAGCTACCACAGAGGATCTCGAAGCTTTAGAGACGATCACTCAATTCAATGCGGGCAACATCATGATATTGGCGTCAATGTTCATGTGGGCAGTAGACAACAATGTCAGCAGGCGCCTTACATCAGGGGCGAGCCCCGCTAAAATAGCGATGGTCAAGTCACTTGCAGGCGGCCTTGTGCTGCTTGTAATAGCTTTAGCGCTCGGCAAAGGAAGTCTCATCTCAGAAATCAAATTTGACATGTGGATCCTAATAGGCGGGATGTCTATTGCAGGATTCGGAGGCGCGCTACTATTATTCCTCGAAGGCATCAAGAGAATCGGAACTGTAAGAACTATGTCCATGTTTTCATTGACTCCTATTTTTGGTATAGTGATTGCAGCACTGGCGCTAGGCGAGTCCATAACTATACTTCAAGGTATTGCGACGGGCCTGATAATTATAGGCATAATTCTGGTCGGTCGACGCTAGAGGAGCTTGAGCTCAAGTGTCACTTTGTCAACAAGCTCCGACGGGGCGGGCCCTATCCCGATGCAAGTAATTGTGCCTGCGGGGATTTGCGTCAAGCCACTATCCTGCACTTGCACGACGGGCAGATACAGCTCTTCGGCACGATTTCTTACCTTCATCAACTCTTCGACGCTCTTTACTTTCACTACTACCTTGGCTTGGCCTGCAGCAAACCATGAGTTGAACCAGTCTCTTCTGGAGGCCTTTACCTTTTCCGCGCCCATCACAGCAGCATGGGCAACCTGTGCGGCTATTTTACCTGTTCCCATTGTGACATCACGTCTGACAATAATTACTTGCTTAAATGCCATACCCTATACTCGCTTGCCCATAGTTTAATTAAGCGACTGAAAAATAGATTTCTAGTCAATCGCAAGATGCCCGATTATGACGTGGTGATTGCAGGAGGTAGTGTCTCGGGCCTCCTTGCTGCCCGAGAAATCGCAGACGGAGGCCTATCTGTCGCAGTTCTTGAGGAAGATGCAGAAATTGGAACTCCTGAGCACTGCGGTGGGCTTGTAAGCCTATCTGGCTTACACAAGCTAGGTACCATTCCGGGTATCGAGACAATAGAGAATAGCAGGATAGCGCATGCCAAAATCGTTTCTCCCTCCAGCTTTTTCGTGATTAGTGCCGAAAAGCAAAAGGTCGTTGTCCTAGATAGGCGCGCATATGACAAGCAGATTGCCTTTCAGGCTCAAAAGAAAGGCGCCGACATAAGAGTAAAATGCTCGATGCGATCATTCGCAAAAGAATCATCGAAATATGTTGTCAAAACCTCAGAAGGCGATTTTTCTTGCAACTTCTTCATAGACGCAAGGGGTATAGCGTCCATAATTAGCAGAAACAGGGGCGGCGTTCTGCACTCGGCTCAGTACGAAGTTTACGCATCATGGATAGAGCACGACACTATTGAGGTGGCGTTTAACAGCCAGTACTATCCTGGTTTTTTTGCATGGATAATACCTATAGGTCAAGGAAGAGGCAAAGTAGGCGTCGCGGGCAGAGGGATTAATGCTGCAAGCGCACTCCAGTCATACCTTGATAGCAAAGGAAAGAATTCTGTGGTCCGCAAAGTTTACGCGCCTATATGGATTAGCGGCCCTCTACAAAATTTTGTGTCCGACAATATGATAACTGTGGGTGACGCGGCGGGCCAGAGCAAGCCTACAACTGCCGGAGGTATTTACACCTGCGGCATGGGAGGCCTGCTAGCAGGCCAAGCTGTGGTACGTGCGGCGGAGAAAATGAATGAAGGTAGGCATAAGCAGCAGCTTTTGCTTAGGCAGTATGAAAGTAACTGGTTATCAATGTTCAAGCCTGAATTTGACAAGATGCTGCTTGCCCGCCGGCTGTTGGAGCGGATGGACAACAAAGCTATAGGTAATTTGATCTCGGCGATACCATCAGAGATTCTTGAAGACGCCTCAGTGAACGGCGACTTTGACTTCCACTCGACGGCTCTTGCTAAGATCCTAGGAGCCAAGGGCGCTGCCAGAATGGCTAAAGCCTTGCTTGGAAACGAGATAAGGCGCTTAATCCCGGAGAGCTAAGCAAGATATAAATTCGGTCACCGTAAGAAGCAGTAGCTATGTCTAAGCCATTGCAGTTGCCAGTCTGCAGTTCATGTGGCAGGCCGATTATGCCTAATGACGAGTGCGTCAAGTATTATTGTGCAAATTGTGGATATGTTCTCATGTGGCGATGCGAGAGCTGCCGTGAATTCGCAAGACCTTATAAGTGCGTAGGCTGTGGTTTTGAGGGTCCATAGGCATGGCGCGACTAGTAGTTAGGATAAGAATACTTCCAGCTGAGGCTGAGTCGGACCTTGAAAGTGTCTCCGAGACTCTAAAGAAATCCTTGCCAGATGGAATGGAACTGAAAAGCAGCTCTATGGAGCCAATTGCCTTTGGGCTGGAAGCAATTGTCGGCGACTTCTTGTTAGATGACGCTGAGGGGCAGATGGACAAGCTTGAAGAATGTATCAAAAGTGTAGAGGGTGTAGGCGAGATAGAGGTAACGAATATCAGCCGGCAGTCAGTAAGAATAAAGCAATAATAATAATAATATTAACAATAATGATAATAGCGGAGGCTCCCGAGGATTGAAAAAGATGCGCGCTGGAAGCGACGAATCGTCCCCTCTCCAGCTAAGAGTAGCTGAAGCCAAGCACCGCGACGTGGGCAAGAGGCGAGCCAGAATGGATCCATCCCATATGGAGCACCTTGGAATCCAGCCTGGCGAAGTTGTAGAGATCTTAGGAAAGCGCGGCACAGCAGTGACAGCATGGCCTGCCGACGAGGAAGAAAAGGAAACAGACATAATTAGGATAGATGGCCAGACAAGGAAGAACGCCGGTGCTGGGCTCAATGATCTTTTAAATGTTAGAAAGATAGATTGCAGGCAGGCAAAGAGCGTCATTTTGATGCCTTTAGGCAATACCAATATCACAGTTGACAAGGAGTTTTGTGATTTCGTCAAGCATAGGCTCAAAGGTTTTCCCCTCAACGAGGGTGACGAAATTTCAGTAGTCATTCTGGGCAACCAAATGGACTTTAATGTTCAAAGAGTTACGCCTAAGGTCATTTCCAGAATTGAGGAATCAACAAGGCTCACCATAATGGCAGAGATCACAAGTGACAGAAAGCCGCGAGTCACTTACGAAGAGATTGGGGGGATGAAAGAACAGATAAAGCGCCTACGAGAAATAGTCGAGCTCCCTATGCGCCATCCCGAGGTCTTTGCAAGACTTGGAATAGAGCCTCATAGCGGCATCTTGATGTACGGATCGCCAGGTTGTGGGAAGACACTAATAGCAAAGGCATTAGCCTCAGAGTCTGAGGCAAACTTTTTCATAATCAATGGCCCGGAGATTATGAACAAATATTACGGCGAAACTGAGGCAAGATTACGGGACATTTTCAAGGAGGCTCGCGAGTCCGCTCCTAGTATAATATTCATCGACGAAATTGACGCTATTGCTCCAAAAAGGGAGGAGGCATTCGGTGACGTTGAAAAGCGTGTAGTGGCGCAGCTGCTGGCTTTGATGGACGGCATGTCTGACCGCGGCCAAGTTATCGTACTTGGGGCCACTAATCGATCAGAAAGCCTAGACCCAGCATTAAGGCGTCCTGGGCGGTTTGACAGGGAAATCGAAATTGGAGTGCCAAACGTAGAGGGCCGTCTTGAGATATTGCAGATTCATACTCGTGGAATGCCGCTGTCAGAAGACATTGACTTGCAAGAACTAGCATCTAGACTCCATGGGTACACCGGCGCAGACATTAAAGCACTGTGCAGAGAAGCCGCCATGAAATCACTGAGGCGGTGTCTTCCAGAGATCGAGTTAGAGGGAGAGAGGATCTCGCCAGAGATCCTTGAAAGCATGATGATCACCGATCGCGACTTTAAGGAAGGGATGAAAGAAATCATCCCAACCGCAATGAGGGAATTTTACGTGGAAGTAGCAGTCATCAAGTGGGAGGATGTAGGGGGATTGTATGAAGCAAAGCGCACCCTACATGACAACCTCATAACGGCAATTAAAGAGCCAGACAAGTTTGCCAAGATGGGCATTAGATCGTCGAGAGGTGCACTGCTCTATGGCCCGCCTGGCACAGGGAAGACTCTCCTTGCCAAGGCCCTTGCTACAGAGAGCAATGCTAACATCATCATCGTGCGGGGACCTGAAGTACTCAGCAAATGGGTCGGCGAATCTGAAAAGGCCATACGCGAAATCTTTAGAAAAGCAAAGACATCGTCACCTTGCATCGTTGTGTTTGATGAGCTCGATTCACTTGCAAGACCGAGGGCGCACGACGATGATATATTAGGTAACGAGCGGGTTCTCAGTCAGATACTAACGGAAATGGATGACGCAGGAAGTGCTGGAGTGGTAGTAGTTGGCATTACAAACAGGCCAGACCTTATCGACACTTCATTGTTGCGGCCAGGCAGGCTAGACTTGATAGTCTATGTGGGACCACCGGATGAAAAGGCGAGACTTGAGATACTGAGGATAACCGCACAGCCTATGCCCCTTGCAACCGACATAGACTTAGAGAACATAGCCCAGTCTACAAAGAACTTTAGCGGAGCAGACCTGGTAGCGCTTTGTAGAGAAGCCGCTGTCCTCGCTCTCCAAAGCAGGTCTGATATCATCTCGAATGATAACTTTGCCAACGCGGTTAGACTTGTGCGTCCATCAATAACAAAGGATGTAGAGGAATGGTACGAATCGGTTAAGAAAAACATTACATACGCTATGCCTAAGCCAATAGATAGAACGTTTTACGGCTAATCATGAGGCATGTGCGAGCAGAATAGGTTGATTTGAAGAGCTTTATTTGCTCTCTATCCAGTGCTTATCTTTATCTGAGCATTGCAGTCTAATTGTCATCATAATTGCAGCGGCTTATAGGATCTGATATAGCACAAAAAATACTGTTGCAGTTAACTAAATGAGTGACGACTCGTCGCTACATGTTTTTTCTTACCTCATGTGCTACATATTTTCAATGAAAACGTATGGGGAAGGCACTGAAGAGACATCTTGACGCTTTGGGTTTCATAAAACCATTCTATCATGAAGTCACAGAACAAGTGAAATAGCGCCACTGGTCTGCTTGATTGGTTGACTGCTTTGAGGAGGAGGCCATTTGATAATGACCGAGTTTCAGGACCAACGACCCAATTGTAATAACGCGCTTTATGCAACGACTGCTTTGCAGATAATTTTTAGAGTTTAGGTTTTTGATGATGTAGATTCTTGACTGCCGAAATCCTTATGTATTTAATGTTATTATTCTAATTAATACCTCGTTTGTTGTTAAAACACTAGAAGGGCGAATAATACTGAAATATCCAATTCGAAATCTTATATTCGAGAAGATTAGCCAGGCAGGCACCACGACTGATACTGATCTTATGAACACACTTCAAAAGGAGGGCATCACACTAGCAGATTCGCACTTTAACAAGACTCTTATGGATCTTGAGATATACGGCCTTGTCAGGGTTTCTTGGCTAACGAAAGACAAGCGCAGAATAGAGTTGGTAGCCGATCCCAACGCTGCCCCTTAATTTGGGACAAGGGGAAGCGAAAAGGCAGGCACCAGTGGATAATAGAAAAGGGCATCAAGAGCTAGCGCGACAAATATCACCACAAGATAGGGAGCGGTAACCTTGTATGCTTTCCATGCAAATTCGGGCGTGGGATTCTTTGTCAGCTTGTAGTGATATACAAGCATCAATGACCCTGACACTGCCGCAACTGTGGTGTATAGCATCCCAAGCCCAAAGAATGCCAGAGCCACTGAATATGGCAGCAGGATTGCGGTATTAATCAAGATATAGCTTGCTGTCCTCTGATTTCCAATTAGGACAGGCAACATCGGAACATGAACGCTTGCGTATTCTTCCCTAGCTCTTATTGCAAGGCACCAAAAGTGAGGGGGCGTCCACATGAAAACGAGCCATCCTACCAAAAAGCCCAATAGATCAATGGATCCTGTGGCAGTAGCCCAGCCAGCCATAGAAGCGGCGCTTCCTGCAAAGCCTCCAATGACAATATTCGAAGCGTTACTGCGTTTAAGCCAGGCAGTGTATACTATGACGTAGAAGAAGATCCCAATAGCAATCATTCCAGTAGCAACTGGGTTGAGGGTAAAAAAAGCAATGATAATTGAAAGCGTACATAGAGTAAACCCATATGCAAAGACCCTCTTTGGAGAAAGCCTCCCATCGGGGATCGGTCGCTTTGCAGTCCGCTCCATTATCTTGTCAATGTCTCTGTCGTAATAGTGATTGAGAGCACTCGCTCCCATAGACGCTAGAGCCCCTGCAAGAGTCAGGAAGCCTATCTGCCAAGCATTGACATCCCATGCGACCTCAGGAGTAGAATCAAACCTAGTTGCAGCTAAAAGTGAAGCAATAGCCGTAACTACAAGGACAACCACGATTCTTGGCTTTGAAACTTCTACGTAATCATGTATAGTCACGGGCTTGATCCGAGTTCTCCCCTTGCTTGCATTTAATTTATTCGTTCCCTCGCTGGTCAATATATGAAATGTTTCAAGTTGGTTACCTGTAGCTTGAAGAATCTCATCATCTTTCGCTTTAACAAGGCGTGTTCGCCATCTGACAGTCCACATGAACACTTGGTGTTCTCTTTGTCTATGGCATGAGATTCGGCTAGCTCATAGATCTTCGCTATCTTTTTACGTGACTGCTGAAAGTCATAGTATTGACCAATTTGCTCGATGTTTTCGAGCATATCAAGCAGACTTATGGTGTTAAGCCAAGCATCCCATACCGTATCGCTCTCGCTTATGTCGAAAAGATCTGCTAGGGGCAATGTTCTTTGGTGCACAACGTCCACTCTTAAGATTTGATATCAACAATTCTAGATTTGCGGTTAGCTCTAATACAATAGACAAACCTTCTAGTCTCAAGACATTCTGATATAAGCACCACCTTTATTTTTTGATAGAAGGAACACCGCATCTCATTAAGCCTGCTTTAATCTTCTACGATCTCTCCTCATGATTCTCAAATCTACTCCAAAAACTTCATTTCCCTCACCACTTGCGCAGTTTACTGCAGCGTAGCTACCATTTCTATTAGGAGCTGAAAACATATTTGACAGGGGGTTCAACTACCGTTCAAGCAATGGAGGAAACGATTAAGTATACCAAACGGATCCCAATCATCGTAAAACAACATGACTGACTGGGACCTTTTGACACCCGGTATTGGTCTTACTTCAATAGGTATCGTCGGTGTGGGAATTTCTCTTTCAGGGATTGCCAAGACATTCATCGATGGCATGCACGCCGTTACCTTGTTGACCATGTTCATAGGCATGATCTTCCTTGCATCGGGTCTCCTCAAGGACGGTTTTCCGACTTCCGGAAGAGCCAAATCTGCTACATTTATCACGCTTGGATTCCTTGTAACTTTTGGCTTTGCCGCAGCCGTTACAGTTAGCACGCAGGTTCCAAGTATTTTTGCATACATTGGTCTTATGCTCATAATCTCTATTCCAGCCACAGTACTGGCCGTTGTATCCTACCGCGGAGCTCAATACCTCAAACCCCTGGCTGTTATATTTGTAAGCGCCGCCATAGTAGGGGGCTCAACATTTTACGCATTTGGGGTAGTGAGCCCGAAGCCATCGGTCCCTGCGGAGGACGAACAGGGAGCGCCGCCTCCTGCCGAGGAACCAGCAGCTCGACCTTCGAACACAATCAATGCAAGAATACTGCCAGGAGCTTCTGCGGAGGGTAACCCAGACTTTGATCCTGATCCTCTTACTGTTAACCCAGGCGATGGTGTTGAATGGACGAACGAAGATAACACCCCCCATACAGTAACCAGCAAACAGGAAGGCATGTTTGACTCCGGCATAATCGACGCTGCAGCCAAGTGGCTCCTAAACACCGCCGACCTGCAACCTGCTGAATATGCATATTATTGCACTCTTCATCCATT
Source organism: Nitrososphaera sp. (assembly GCA_036519825.1). Classification (GTDB taxonomy): domain Archaea; phylum Thermoproteota; class Nitrososphaeria; order Nitrososphaerales; family Nitrososphaeraceae; genus Nitrososphaera. The sequence continues at coordinate 28,810 of DATDKS010000008.1, forward strand.
TATGGGGGCAACACTTGTAGTTACTGGCAGCGCAGCGGCCAATCAAACAGCAGGCAACGCTACCACTGCAGGCGCAGCGGCCAATCAAACAGCTCCAAACTCTCGCGCAGCAACCCAGTTAGTAACTAGCGTGTCAATAGTAAATGGAGCATCTGTTCCAACCAACGAGGAATTCTTTGTTCCTGACGATGTGCAAATAACTGCTGGCAGCGTGGTAACATGGAAGAATGACGATACTGCGTCCCACACAGTAACCTCGGGGAGCGTGCAAAACAACACACCCACGCCTAATGGAAACTTTGATTCTGGAATATTAAATGCTGGAGATAGCTTTCAGTTCGTATTCGATAAAGCCGGTGAATATCCATACTATTGTACGATACATCCCTGGATGGCTGCCAAGGTTACTGCAAATTAAATGCAGAGTATTTCGCTTACTGCCGGACAGATTGAAGAGCTCGTCAGTATTGCCAAAGATGCATTCCCAGACGAGTCCTGCGCCTTGCTCCTAGGTGAGAGGAACGCAGTAGTCGAAATTTTGCCTATGCGAAACGTCGATGAGTCCCCCGTCACATTTAGCATTGAGTCGACCGAGCTTGTGGACGCGTATAATCTTGCTGAAAGCAAAGGAATGCAAGTGATTGCAATTTTCCATTCACACCCCGCAAAACCATCGCCTTCCCGCACTGACAGAAGATTCATGCAGATAAACCCTGTAGTGTGGGTAATTTATTCAACAACTGAGAGCCTGCTGAAAGCTTTTGTGTATAATGATGATGACACAATAAAAGAAATTCCCATAAGAACCACTAGTGCTACGGTGTAAGTCTTTCAGTGTCTCTTGGATATAGAACCACTTCGCGTACGTTATTTACCCCAGTGAGGACCATCATCAGGCGATCATAACCAAGCCCCCAACCAGAATGTGGAGGCATACCCCAGTCAAACACTTTGAGGTGGTCGCCAAAGGCAGCAGGGTTCAGCCCCTGCTCTGCAAGTCTAGTGCGCAATATTGCAGGATCGTGCAGGCGTCTTCCTCCTGATGCAAGCTCCAAGTAATTATACTGCAGGTCAAATGACTTTGAAAGCCTAGAGTCTTCCTCCTTTTCATGTATGTAAAAGGGCTTAAGCTTGAGTGGCCAGTCCATAATGAAGTAAAATCCTGGATGCAAGCTCCCAAGTCTTCGAAGCGCGGAGTCGGACAGATCGTCGCCAAACTCTAGCTTTTCCCCTTCTTTAGCAAGTTCCTCTAGGCATTGCTCATAGGTCAGTCTCTCAATCTTTGTAACCAAGATTTCCTTTGCCCCAGCTGCCTGGAGGTCGGGCTTGTAACTTTCGTGTAACTCGGTAGCGACTTTTCTTATTACCTTTTCTATAATATCCATAACATCTTGGTAGTCAAGGAATGAGGCTTCAAGGTCGACGCTTGTAAATTCCGATAGGTGCCGTACGGTGTGAGAGTTTTCCGCACGGAAGTAAGGTCCAATCTCAAAAACCCTGTCAAGGGCAATCATCAGTTGCTCCTTGTACAATTGGGG
>DATDKS010000009.1:0-4402 GCA_036519825.1 Nitrososphaera sp.
CTGATGATCAAAAGTATTATCCTGTTTTGGTGATGGTAAAATCGACTCCATTTCTCAAAGAAGAGGTCACTATGGTAAAGGAAAAGGCTGGAGGAAACCACGCAGAAATAACTATGTTGGCTGACAACTATATAGCAGCGCCATTTAACAAACTGTTCAATAATGATAATACCATCTATAATGAATACTTTGCAACAACTGCGGCATCTAACCCAACAATCCCAACCGATGATTCGCCGTTTTACTTTGCGCGGGAACAGATTCCAAAACAGATGGTAATTTTGCTTGTAACAGTTGTGACCATTTCCGCACTACTGACTGCACTGCTGATATACCATGCCAAAAGAACAATAGCAAAGTTTGATTCTAGATCATCCTTTCACATCCTGTTTGCGATCTTTATCGGTGTTGGTTTTATGATTTTGGAGGTAACTTTTATTCAAAAATTTCTATTGTTGCTTGGAACTCCAATAATGGCTTTAACTGTAATACTGTTCTCCATCCTTTTATCTAGCGGAATAGGATCGTATATTTCTGGCAAAATGTTTAGCACAAGACCGCATAGAGCCGTCCTGACTTCAATTCCAATTCTTGCAGTTATTATTATTATGTATTTTCTTTATTTGCAGCAGATAATAGTGTCTACCATCAGTATGGATTTGCCGTACCGAATTGCGGCTACATTTGGGCTATTATTTCCAGTGGGATTTTTGATGGGATTTCAATTCCCTTCTCTTATTAAGATGGCATCATTAGTTGCATTCCAAAAAAATAAGAATACGGTAGTGTTATTCCAATATGACAATTACCGCGATAACAAGAACAATCACAATAATACGACTCTGCTATGGGGTATCAATATTGTTGCATCAGTTATTGGGACGGTTCTTGCAGCCATATCTGCTATGATAATTGGCTTCAATGGAAATTTGCTAATTGGTCTTGGTATGTATTTGGGGGCGGGCACGTGCGCATTATTTTCATTTTACCATATCATGAACAATAGAACAACAATATCAATTGGTGGAAACTTGTAGCAGACGAGTAACCTTGAGATCTAGAGCAAGAGCAAGATTATTACTCAGAGAAAAAAATTCTGCACTGCCTTTGCCAGATAACAAGTGGCGGAATTGTTATTAGATGATCTAAAAATCATTCTGCAGCAGGAAATACGTGACTTCCAGCGTAATTGACAAGAGAAGAAATACAAAAGCGACGATGGAACGGATCGCCTTTTGTGAAGAATAGCAGATAGAAATGTTGTTATAAGGATCAATACTCTGCTGTGGGTTTTGGAAGTCATTGAAAAGCTGGAGCATGAACGCTGATCGGATCGCCTTATAAGCAGACATAAATGGTTCCCCCATTCTCCCTTATTGGGTATAGGGTCAGGTCACCGGATCTACGCCACTCAGAGCTCTGCTCCATCCATGTGTCCTCCTTCTTCCATGACTTCATGTTTTCCAGTTTGCCTGTAAAAACATTATATTCATATCCATGCATCCAGCATGCGAGGTTATTATTGCCTTTCAATTCTCCTTTCACAAGTGACGCCCCTCGATGTGGACATGAATTGTTACATGCAAAGAGTCTGCCGTTCAGTCTTCCAACAAGAACTTCCCTGTGATCCACCTTGAACATTTTCATCGACTTTTCAAGTATTTCGTCACTCTCGCAAATTGGTCTGTATGACACTAAAGAAAAAGAAATAAAAAAAGATAATAAAAATTAATAATAAAAACTGATTGTCAAAGGTGTATAAGGCTGCCCTGATCCCCCGTGTGCGGCGACTGCCCAACAAATTTTCTCCTAAAGTGCCCCGACGGCCTCTTTGAAAGGAGTTCTATGAACCAAGCCTCGTGCTCGACCTCTTCCTGCATAATCCTTTGTGCAATGTCGTACGTCCGCGGGTCTTTTCCCGTTGTCATGTCGCATACTTCGCCCCAAGACCGGATTGCACATTGCTCTGCTTCGAGAAGCACTTTCAGTATCGAATTGATATCTTCCCAGTTGTCAGGCAGATATGCATCAGGACATCCAGCCTGATCGGCAAATTTCCTAATATCCCTTGGTAGGGAGCCTCCCAGCTCATAGAGCCGTGGAACCATCGCCTCAAAATGGTTTCTGTCCTCTATTCTGGCATCCTCAACTATTTCCTTTATCCCCTCTCCTTCTAGACCTGTACAGTGCATTCTTAGAATCGTATAATAATAGTATGTTGTGAACTCTGCGCCCACGCCAGCAGTGATCAATTTTATGAGCTTGTCGATATCGACACCGTTTTTTCTCAAAACTTCCAACGCCACGACATTTGGTACACTCCCTTTCGGACTTTGTGGATTTGACATAATACAAGCGACGGCAGTATATCGCATAAAAGGATTCGCCCCGTTTGATGGGGAGTTTTTTTCTGGAACGAGATTCTTTTTGATTGAATATGGTACCAGTTAGATTAAAACGCTGTTAAATTGTAGCCTAATTTAGCATAATTGTGATCACACGGTTTTCTAGCAAGCAGCGAAGTTGAATTTTAAGGAAGGCTATTGAGATAGAGGTAAAGATATTCCAATCTTCCAGCTGACGAAAGTCTATGATTTAACATGCCCCTATGTTAATGAAGATACTATGTGGCCTATCCGGACAGTTTTAGCCCGACGTTTGGCGAGGGATTTTTTATGATGATTATTGGCCGAAAAGACATTCAGCATGTTATGATGCAGCGGAAATTGGGTTCACGGAAATGCAACGTCAAGAAGAAGAACATAAACATAGATTAAATTACGATATACTCTTGAGGTCTGATGGTTCTGTGCTGACCTATGTTGTTGTGACTAAGGATGGTTGAAATGAAGAAACGCAAGCCGGTACTCATAGTTGACGAGAGTCCAGACTCTCTTAAGGCGACGGATCTTTTGAGTGAAAGAGATATCGAATTTGTAGAATATGACGTCCGAAAGTTTGCAGATAGCTGCTGTGGCGACTTGCCGACAACAAAAGCACCTTCAGTGTTTGCTCCTGAAGGAGTATTCAAAGGATTAAGCGGAGTTGAAGAGTATGTCCGTTCAGCAGCGGTCACCACCAACAAAAAAACAAACCATAGCGAGCCAGAGAGCGCCTATTGGTAGCGATAGTGACGCAAGATATCCAGCGCGGCTAGATAGCTGAACTTACACAGGCGTCAGCAAAAGTATCATCTGTTTACGTTTAGGGAACATTCATGCCTATATAGCCACGAATTAAGTTAATTAGCAGGAGTATTATTGCCATCTTTTTATCTTTCATTCAAAATGAAAAGCAAAACTCCATCAGTAGAATAATATAATACTTGCCAGCGACAGAATCTCATGCCCGCCAAGAAATGGCTTGAAGATGAAGTATCGCTAGCTCCAATAAAGAATCAGACGATCGCAGTTATTGGTTATGGCATACAAGGACGCGCTCAGGCGTCTAATATGATGGATTCTGGCCTCAACGTAATAGTCGGCCTAAGGAAGGGAGGCAAGACATGGAAGCAAGCTGAGGCGGAATCCCACAAGGTTATGGAAGTTGCAGAAGCTGCCCAGGCGGCTGACATCATTCATGTCCTCATCCCAGACATGGAACAGGCTGAGACTTACACAAAAGAAATCGCCATGCACGTTACAGAGGGCAAGGCACTCAGCTTTTCCCACGGAGCAGCAATCCACTGGAAGTGGATAGTCCCACCCAAAAACATTGATGTGATGATGGTCGCCCCAAAGGCTCCCGGGCAGCGCGTTCGTGAGCTCTATCAGGAAGGATTTGGTACCCCATCACTTGTTGCTGTTTATCAAAATCATACCGGCAAAGCATGGGATCGGGTCCTCGCGATGGCAAAGGCAATAGGCAGCACGCGCCCCGGGGTACTACAAACTACGTTCCAGGAAGAGGTAGAGACTGATTGGTTTGGCGAACAAGTTGATCTCTGCGGCGGAGCCCATACAATGATGATGAATGCCTTTGAGACTCTTGTTGAGGCCGGCTACCAGCCAGAAGTTGCGTATTTTGAATGCCTTCATGAATTGAAGCTAATCGTTGATTTGGTGCAAAAGTATGGCATTGCAGGCATGTACAACCGAGTGAGTGAAACCGCAAGGTACGGCGGTCTCACTCGCGGGCCATACGTCATGGACGCCGAAACGAAAAAGAAAATGAAAGAAGTGCTCAAAGAGATTCAGTCAGGCGAGTTTGCCGAAGAGTGGATCAGTAAGTACAAGAAAGAGGGCAAGAATTCGTTTGAGCGCTATATGAAGGAAATAGAGAATCACCAAATAGAAAAGGTGGGCAGGGAAATGCGAAGAATGATGTGGCCAGATGCGCCTGAAGTTTAATCCAAATCGAATCTGTCTATTTTTATTGAGTGTAAGTGAGAATAACATGCTGC
>DATDKS010000010.1:0-6792 GCA_036519825.1 Nitrososphaera sp.
TTTTTTTATGCTCGTCCTCTTTATAGTCGCATAAACGCGTTGAATTTGCCAGTGAAGGCTTTTTGCTGTTAGAACAGATGCTGAACCGCATTAGTAAAAAGTATCCATAATTATTAATTTTATTAATCTCTCTCATTATGAGAGCTCATACTAAATTTTTTCGTTTATGTTATATAGGAATCATGCATTAAGATTATATACAAGCTTTCGGTTCCGTGCTGATACCCTTGGAGTCTCAACAGCAAAAGGAAGCTGAGGTTATAAGCGAGGTTTTGCTCAAGGCAGCTAGCGAGCCAGAATTCAGAAACGAACTCATCAAGGACCCGGACATAATTTTGGAGCAGTATGACGTTTCACCGGGAGCCAAGCTGATCATCCGAAGAAGCATTACAGATCTAACGCAGTAGCTCAAATTTTGAAATCTCCCTCATTTCAGCCAATAATACCTGCTAAATGTACTTTATTCCTGTATCGTTCGGTAAAATTGTTCAGATTCACTTGCGCACATTACTTGCAGTGAAGAAGCACCCGTAGCGAGTTCCGCTTAGTGCTGGCTTTTTGGACTTTTCACTACTCGCATTGATCTGTACCAGCAATCAACCAGAACGCTACTAATAAAACATTTAGTGCAGCGGCAGTAGTGCTACTGGTACAAAGGGTATATAAGTAAAAGAAGGGGACAACATTTTTTGAAGCATTGTATTACTGCTACCTTTTGGTCTTTGACATTGGAAAAACAACAACCACCAACCAAATGCAGAATGACCAAAAGCAAGTATGACTGAGAATATGACCTTTAGCAACATCATTACAACTGCCAATGCGACAATATCTGACAATATAAGATCAATGGACAATGCAACAAAAACATAACCACGCCGCAAACATCCAATGATACCCATCGATATTGCAGAAGGTCCCAACCGAGCGAGTAACTTCGTTATTCAAACAACAGATAGTGTAACTTTCAGTTTCTGGAACTGCATTCATCTTTTGTACTTTGAATGCCTCTAGTAATGAGAATGAAGGACATACAGATACGTACATGCCTCGACATTGTAATGCATTGATCATGATTGAAAAATACAGGTGTGTGGTAAACATCCTGCTTGCAATAGAGTTCACTGAACTTCACGTCCCAAGACAGCTAATATGTCGAATTATCCACCTACACTCCTTCACCGAGGAAAACTGCCAGGAATCAATCTATGGTGTCAGTGGCACTCCGACAGCAGCTAATGCAACAGGCGGTGGCAATATGACAGGTAGGGTGGCGTTAGTATAGCACTCAAACCTGTAGGAACTACACTGATGTTAGTTTTTGGGTAACTGCCTAAAGTAATAGGGGAGAGTTATTTGATCTTATTACCAAGATAGAATATGAGAAAAGCTAGGCTGGCAAACCGGAAAGGAAAATAGATTGGCTAACCCGTCCTGACAAGCCTTCTACCTGTGTACCACCTATAGATAAAGTATCCAGCGGCAATTATTGCTATTGCTACTACAAGCGGCCAAAGCACGTATATTAGTATAGCAGCCAATATTACAAGGGCTGCAATAACCACCCAGTCAAGCATTCTTAGCGGTCTTGCCATAATGAAAGTCTGATGAGCCAACATTGCTATTCAGCATTTGTAACGATAGTTATAAAGTATTTATCACCACTTTTTACCTGCAACCTGTCTTGTGTGATAGTAAAGATATTGCTGAGCATATCCTGCATATTTGCCAAAATATTTTCTTGCACCATCCGACAGCTGCTCGTACTGATGAGGAGCAATCTTATCATGGAATTTGATCTTGTGAAGCCAACTATAATGGCTGGCAAGCGCTCTTGCGATCCACACATCGATAGGGAATGCGTCAAGCTTTTCAAGTGAAAACAAGAGCACGCAGTCAGCTATCTTGTTTCCGATTCCATAGACCTGCAGCAGTTCTTTTTTTGATTCGTAATAGCTTGCTTTTTTTAGTGAATCAAAGTCGAGTTGTCCACTTGTAATGGCATCAGCTGCCGCCTTTATCGCCTTTGTCCTGTATCCAAGGCCGCAGCTCCGTAGCTCATCTACAGTTGCCTTGTTGATTTCTGCAACGGAAGGGAATGTAAAGAAGTCTATTCCATCAACTTTTGTGCGCCTGCCAAACTTTCTTGCCATATTATAGAGCATCTTTCGAATCATAGGTATGTTGGTATTGCTTGCACAAACAAATGAGAATAGACACTGGTGAGGCTTCTGCCTTATGAGGCGGAGGCCAGGATATGCCTTGGCGAGTCTGCATATAAGTGGATCATGCGAGATTTCTTCCAATATCTCCTTGATATCGTCGTCCAGCCTGAACATTTTTTGGTCACATGACTTGTCTTCCGGGAATGAAGAAAATTCAATACACTCGTTTGACTGTGTGAACTTGATGACTTGGTCGCCATGTATGCCATACCATGAATTCTTGTGTTTTTCCCAAAGAAACACCTGTCCACTGTTTATACTGATGATAGGGTCAAAGCTAGAAAAGAGCGTCTGCAATTCTGATATATAAGCTCGATGTTCTTATTGAACTTTTTTCAAATAGAACTGGTTTTGATGTTGGGCAAATTGGCTCGTGATGGTATCTCTCTGTGCTGTTCTCTTGATTTTCTAATTGTCCGCACAAGCATCTTGTTTTATGGTGGACAAGCCGCCTAGGTAACGTTAAATAAATGATACTTGTGTTTTGCTAATGAGCATGAGTTCTAGCGATTCCACGGATCCTATGGAAGCTTTCAAAAAAGCAATTACAAAGGGAAGTGATGCACAGAAGGATTTTGTCAGGCAGTTTTCTAACATTCAGCAAGATGCCATGCAGAACTACTTTTCAGTTCTCCAAAGTTTGACATTCCATAACGCAATGTTCAAAACTATAGTACAGAGCGGAGGCAGGATTTCTATTCCTGAGGCGGAAAGACAGGCACTCAACATCGAAGATGGAGATCTTGTGCAGGTGATCGTGGTACCGATTGAGCGGCGACGCAAAGGAGCCGTGCAAAAGGAAACCTGATTATTGCTCGCTGCCCACAAGGAACTTCAAGACGATTTTCTTAAACGTCATAGGCTTTTCGACATACGGTGCGTGACCGCAGTTCCTTATCACTACAAGCTCGCTTTTAGGAATTTCCTCATATTCTTTGGCGTACTGTAATGGTATCATCCTATCCTGTTCCCCCCATACAAGAAGAGTTGGAGCAATTATATTGGAAAGCCTGCCGTTCAGCTTGGGTGCATATCTAATGCCAAGCACCGTTGACATAAACGCATACTTTGCATTAGTAAGCCTCATTCTATTCACAAAGTCCATCACTATCTCTTCGTTGACGGCATCAGAGTCGTAGGCCATTTCCCTGAAGGCCTCATAGACATGCTCGTACACCGGGTATAGGGCAGCCATGATATATCTGTCAAGGGTCGGAGTTGATGTCTTCATCATACCTGCCGGCGACACCAGAACTAACCTCTCGACCGTGCGGTTGAACCTGATGGCAAATTCGGTGGCGACGTGACCTCCAAATGACGATGCGATAATATCTGCCTTGGATATGCTGAGGTTGTCAAGGAATACTTTGAAAAAGTCAACGAAGAAATCCATCGTATACTCCACAGCGGGTTTGTCGCTATAGCCAAAACCAATAATATCCGGAATTATTACGTGAAAGTACTTTGACAGAGCCGGAGTTACGCGAGACCACCTTTCGGCAGAAGCACCAATGCCATGCAAAAGAATAAGAATCTTGCCATCAGGCGGCCCATGGTCGAGATACCTTATGGTATGGCCATTGACATTAGTGAATTTTTGTGGCGTCGACTGCTCGCCCAATCAGTTCCATAATGGAACTCATGTAATATATTTATGCAGCTATTAGGCGGTACTGCATTATCCCGTTGTAGTAGTGTCTATAATATTGATAATCAAGAACTTTTCTTCCTCTTTTTCTCTTCCTCTGCTCAGGCGGCAAGCCTGCAATGTCAATTCCCATGTCTGGGTGGTTAAAGACTGTTATCGTGTAAGACATCTTTCTAAGAGCTTTTTTTATTGCCGTGCTTATCTCCTGAGTAGTACATTTCTAATTCCTATTCCACAAATTTGCTCGACACTTGCCTTAGAGTCGCTTCTGATATTTACGATAATTCTTCTTTCTTTGCAAACCTGATAGTATATTTATCTGGTGGCTGATTGTCTGTTAGAGCATAGATCACCAGCATTTACCATCCTCTGGACACCTTACCTGCTATTCTTTGCTGAAGGGCCGAGAAATCTGATCTTAGCAGCTTCAGTGGAATGTTTGTACCAAGTGACATAACCAAACAGAGCTCATCGGCAATAGCATAACCATTGGAAAAAGCACAAACTACGCCCGTTCTATTGTGATATCTGACACGGGTTATACGTGGCATAGTACAGGAGCTAAGCATTCCAAATGTTTTGAGGAACCCATCTGCACGGCGTTATACATCATTCTCTGAACACTCTACGTCTCTTCTATCCTCTTATGATGTGCAGAATATGAATCTGCAACCTTACGTGAAGGATCTTTAATCATACCTAATCTAGAAGTCTTATCAAATCACTTATGTTTGGGTTATATCTTATGTTCAAGACCAAAGTATTAGACAATTGTCTATGATGAATTGATGCTATTTCTGCAAAGATGAGTGTATCTTTTGCAGCGTAAAATCGCATTTTAGAGCCGGTGACATTGGGTTCTATCAGCCTGTTGGAGGTTGTTCTTCGGGTTTAATCTCTTCTGCTTCTGAGCTTGTGTAGTCCTGTAGTTTCGGCTTTTCTTCCTCGCTGACTGGAGGACTAACAACACCCTCCTTCGGTTCGTTTTTAGTGTTATCATTAAACTGTGATACAGGAGGGAATTCATCTTTTGATTGCTCGGTTGGTTGGTGCTCTGCCTGCTGAGGTTCAGTTACAGGATCTGGTTTAGAGGGCTGTTGCTGTCCTCCATCAATAGTTTCAGCTGTTGCAAATCTATCTCCTACATGCGTTACCCTCACTCTAGTTTTCTGCCCTGCCCTTCCACCTTTCACAAAAATAATAAATCCTTGAATTCTGGCGACTCCATCGCCTTTTCGGCTGATCTCGGTAACTTGAACATCGTATTCCTTGCCACTTTCAACTGGCTTTGGACCGCCGAAGCGGCTGCCTCCAAAACGTCCTCCTCTGTACGACATTCACCTTCGTAATGGACAGCATGGCAATTAAACAGAAGTGATGTAATCATCCTTCAAATTGTTACAGGTCATTTCTTTGTCAATAGTTCATATTAATAATTTTCTGGCAGTATACGATATTATATCTGTCTTTTGGGCCTACAGCCTTGATTGCTTCTCTGTAAGGTCATGTATGTATCCCGTGTTTATATCTTACAAACCTTCACCCTCCTCTGTTCTAATAGCACACTCATCAAGACAGATTATGCTAACCTCTACGAGCTAATGTTATCAAAGAGTTACATAGTATAATCATCCATGCTAGTTAAATCCTATTTATAACAATAAATGTCAGACCAAGACTAATTGGCTACAAACTCAACTGATGGACTCTCGCCTTCTTTGCAATCTGATGATAGGCAGAAATATCATCACTTGGAATATGATGACACAACTATTGAGGGTTTGATGCATTACTTCAAATTTCAAACGTACTCTGAACTACGCTGGTTCCTGAGATGCATGAGAAAAAACTAACCCTATGTTAAGTTAGATTGTCGTGAATGATTCTGTTCCCTTTTATATACTTCAATAAAGCATCAGAGTCGTGTTCAAACATAAAATATTGCTTAATGCTTTCAATTGTCTTGTCATCATACAAGTGATGACGCTTTCTATCAATCTCTTGCTTTTCTCCAAAAATCTCTGATGTCATAGTAGAAGTTGGTGTTTCTGATAAATAAAGAGTATCATTAGATACTCTTTATACAACTAGCTAATTAACGGTTTTAGGTAGCATATGTTCCTATCTATCTGAAAACTGGGAATACAATGGTCCTCTGTTAGCTTTTTCATGGTTGCCGTCAGACGGACCTATTGTGAGGACTAGTAGAGTATGTTTTTGGAATTTTCAAAAGTCTGCTCTATATTGTCAGCCAGATTATTCGAATTCTTTTTTGTATTCTATTGTGGTTTTCGTAACAGCGACGTACTGCAATTTGATTACTCAAGCTCTGCATCATAATGTGCTATGCCTATGACCTGCATTCATAAAATATCCCGAAAGATTTTATTATATGACTTCTGGTTCACTCCAACCATTTGTCGACTGTGAATGGCAATAACAAATTTGTTGTTGTCATTCTCTGAAATTCTTACGTTGGAACAGTTGTTCAAAATATGTATTAATGAATAAGAATAGAGATCGCCCCAGTCCAAAATGCAGAAGAAAAAGAGGAGGTATGATCCTTTATGAAATTGTGGGTTAATATGTGCATCTATCATTTTCAGTTGGTTGCCATACCCAATAAAGCGACTTAAAGTGGTGCTGTCGATGAATGGAATGGTCTAACAACAACCTCTAGATTCATGTTGTAACATTATCCTGACACCCAAGTAGCAGGTTCAGGTTCATATTTTCTACTCTTGCAATTAGCGTGCTTACCTGCATCCTCTGTTATCTTCAAAATAGATGATCTGGCATATGCATGCGCACTATATTTCAGCTTGATCCTACGGAAGAGTCTGCGTGAACGTGGATTGAAATTACGGCTGAAACATATAATAACGATATCTTCGAACCACTAACCAAACTCGCCAGCTG
>DATDKS010000011.1:0-4194 GCA_036519825.1 Nitrososphaera sp.
AAGGGATTCCGGGTTCTTTTGCAAGTCATGGAACTTCTTGTCGCGCCTTATCTTTCTCACCACATCTAGCACTTCATCTGTTGAGACTCCGTGCTTGATGTCATACTCAATTTGCTTGGCACAGCTTGAGACTGTGCTATATCTTTTGTAATTTCGTTTTTCGAAAGAAGAAGCGTCAGGAGAAATGCCCTTTACAAAACGGACGATCACCTTTTCAACATGTTCAAGATGCCAGTCCTTCATAGCATAGTTGTTGGGCTTCATAACCACCACTACTCCATTGTCTAAGATGTAAAGGTTATTTAATCTCTTGTCCTGATCTAGAGGTAGTCGGAAAGATTTATTTCTTCTTCGCCCGGGATTTTGGCGATTTCAAATCTCTCCTTTGATTTGAGTATTGTTGCAGTAGCATCAACGCCCAGCTTAGTGGTGATCAAGTTCTCCTGGTCACTTGACGGGTCTAGACTAGATCCTTTTGTATTTGGGATTATAATCAAGTCTCTATCAGCTTGACACCTTGTAGCAACTGCATACTCGACTGCAATTGGGTCCGTCGGGGTAATATCCTCATCTACCACTGTCGCCATCTTCAGTGAAGGATGAGCTGTAAATGCTGCCAAGAGCGCATTCTTAGGTTCGCCCTCTAACCGCTTCTTTATCTGGATGACTGCAGATAGCCAGTTGCTACCACCCTCTGTGAGATGTACTGACTGAGTAGTCGGTACAACATTTTTGATGTGATCATACATTTTTGCCTCAACGGGCAATCCCATCAGCAGGCGATGCTCGGCATAACCGGGAAGAATATCATGGTAGATGGCATCATTGCGAAACATTATTCTTTCTAGTTCAAAGACTGGCTGCTTGCGTTTGAAATCGTATGTGCGGAGCATTTCGACCATCCATTCCTCATCTGTCCTGTCATTTAGGATCCTGCCTTCAAGGATAATCTCGGCATGACTTGGCACGTAAAGCTGCGAATATCTTGCCTTTGAGAGTATAAGCTTGCCCTCAAGCAGTGAATTGGCGATAAGCATCTCGTCGATGCCATATGCGGCCTGATACGCCGCGGCTATGTTAACTGCGGGGTGGACCCCGATGGCTATTGCAATTTTTAAGTCCTCGCCATGTTCTCGCGCATATGCGAAGGACTTATGGAGATGTCTGCCCTCTACCATGCGTATGGCCATGTGGCAGTCATCAAGGCGCAGAAGCCGGTGAGTCGATTGGTTCTGCTTGCCGTTTTCCTGATTCTCTGAAAATACTATTGAGGATGTGATGAAAGGTCCAGCATCCTTTTCAAAATGCGTGACTATAGGAAGATCATACAAGTTTCTAGATGAGTTCTCTTCAAATAGCGCGTTTCCTTGAATCCTTTCAGGCTCTGACAGGGAGTGAACCGCTTCAGTGACGCGAGCATGGATACCTTTTTTGACATCCGCTTCACTTGCTTCGTGGGACCCCTCTCTAAGAGCAAGGTAAAACCTTCTGGGAGTCGCTACTACATTGCACGCGACTCTGTTTTTACTCCCGCGGACCTTCTCAAAGAGTACTGCCTGCTTACCGTCTAATCTCGCAGTAACTGCAGCAAGCTCGTATTCAGCATTAACATCGCGCTTTATGCGGACAAGTTCATTCTCACTTTGGAGCTTCCACAAAAAACTGCGGAAATCTGCGTTATCTTTGTTCATGTCTTTTACTGCTGATAGTATTCATTACCCCTTCCATAATTGCTTTCATGTCGTCAAGCTGAAGTTGGCTCTTGCTGTGTAGCGATACCAATGATATTCCATTTATCATTGTCGATACCTTCTCTGCCATCGTATTGATAAAAATCGAATCATACTTGCTTGGTATGACTTTGGCAGTGCTAACCTTGTTTGACGCACTGATAGCCATAGAAACCGCCCCTATCCTTGGTTGGCCTTCATTTACAACTATAAAGCAGCCGTTTTGAAAAAAAGTAGTGCTGAGAGAAAAACTACGTCCAGTGCTCTGACTGACTATCTCGGCTGCAAGAACCTCCGGCTCGTTTTCCATTGGCCTACCTTATGCGAACAGTAATTGGTTTGGCAACCTTGACCTCACCCTGCTTCCTCGTCCTGGCCCTCAGTTTTGCTTTATACTTTAAGTTCCTCGGCTTAGTCCTCAGTCTATATCCACAACATGGGCACCAAAGTCCGTCCCATTTTATAAATATCTCACATATCTGGCATCTTTTTTGTCCGCTGGCATACCTGCCTGAACCAACAGGCTTCTGAGCCTTGTGACGAATGCATATACCTTTACAAGTCATTTCTCTTATCTCCTGGTAACAACGACTAACACACCTAGTCCCGGCCTTGTCAGCCTCAGTTAGTCCTATACCAACAGCAATTATGCAGAATATCTATTTAAGATTTGTAGAATCGCTTTATTTAGGAAATGAGAAATTTGGCAAAATTTGTATAGTATTTATTCATTCTTGTTGCAAAGTATACAAATAAGATGTGCTACTTATGTATTTATTTGCTTTATGTCTTTCAATCTCTTGCTTTAGTTGCACATATTTTTATAATACGGCGACAGTTCTTTGTACAAATTCGAATGTTCGTTGAGAAGCGCTACTGAAGTTACAGCCAATTCTGAACCTTTAGAAAGTCATCAATAGGCTCCTTCTTGAGAAGCTTGATAAGCGAAAGTGCTTGGGGCACTGATAGCATTGGCTTTTTGAAGTGGTTGTCGGTGCCTAACCTGGGGCAGGCGACTTGTACAAAGGCATCTATGCCCTTGAAAATCTGTATTCGTTCATCGGTTATGTCCGTCAAGGCAATCATCTGGACTTTTTTGTCTAATTTCTCAAATTCCTTTTTCAGTTCAAGTGCTCGAACATGGGCAAACTGGCCTTCCTTTAGACCAATGACGATTCCTATCTTTTGGGCATCAAGAGCCTTATAGATTGACAGAATTGCTCTCTTTCGCATAGCATGAGCAAACTCATTTACCTCAGTATATTCTTCAAAATATGGGTCAAGCATGAACGTGGGTTTTTCAGTAGACAGCGCGACGCTTGCAGAGTGGAACATGCTTTGTCCTAGGAAAATGTACACGTCGACCTGATTTTGCACATTATAGGCGGGATAAAATTCGCAACCAAATACCTGAGCGTCACGAAGCTGGCCTTTACCTCTTCCAATTATGATGTTGTAGCCATGATCTTCAAATATCTTTTTCACGTTGTCTATTTGGTGAAGGTGCTGACTGTCGGTTACAAGCGATACCGTCTTGTACTTTCCTACAAGCTCCTTTGCGCATTTCTTGGCGACAGCCTCAAAGCTAATGTCATCAAATGCTGATATCATCATGACCTTCTGACCAAAAGTATCCATCGCAATGGTATGGCCAATATTGAACAGAATATCGGCAGCCAGCATCTCTGCAGCGTGCGTATTAAGGTCGCATGAACCCCAGCATGTGTCACCTATAATATAGACTTGGATGCCGAAGATTTCAGCTATATGATCTGCAACATCTTGTAATTTTGGGATAAGAGCTTCAGGCCCATTTAGCGCAACTGATCTCGGTTTTCTATGCTTTATTTCTTCAAAGATTTTTCTTTCGTCTATCCTGATTGTCATGATTTCTGCTTTGTCACTCTTATTGCAAATTTTGGACAGACTGCTTCGCATCCAAAGCAGTAAATGCAGTCGCGCTCCCTTATTGGCATAGCTTTTCTTTCAGCACCCCCGCCATGCCAGTCAAAGACATTTACAGGGCATACCTCAATGCATGCTCCGTCGCCTATACATAAATCAAAATCGACTCCCACGTCAGTGCCATAAATCCCAAGGGTACTTGATGTATTTTTCCATATCGTAAGTTTATCATGAATTGTGGGAACCCTGTGTGCCTGGAAGCTTGGGTCAATAGGCAATACGAGAAAAAAGATTTTGTCGAACTCAATTTAAATCATGCTATAAAAGATTGGATGAGGCAGCCTGCCGGTACCACCGTTGGCAAAAGGTCCCATTTCAGGTATTGCAAGATCCACCACGTAGACGTGCTAGCAGGGATATGACGCCTTAGGGTTGCTCCCTCCCGGACCTCACCCATTTCGGCGATTTGCGGTCGAGACTCCGCCTTCGCGTAGATCGCCGCTCATAACCATCCAACACGGCATGATTTCATTTCAGCAAGGCAAGCGGGTACCTCCTG
>DATDKS010000012.1:0-4455 GCA_036519825.1 Nitrososphaera sp.
TTTCCCTCTTCCATCCAAACAGGTCCTTGTAGAACCTGTTTGCACGATCTATGTTGTCCGAAGGTATTTCAAAATGAACTTTTCTATGGACCCTTCAACTTATTACCTCTCTTTTTTTAGCTACTCCCTGAGCCGGCTAAACCCGGCCGTGATTAGTATCTCTCCCTGTGTAACTAGACTAATGAACTCCTACCCAAGTGGTTCAATGCTTTTGTCCTGTATCATCTTTGCATAGATATCTTCACAATGTCTGTCTGTGGTCTCTGAAGTATTGCGCCTCCATCCAAATTTCCTCATCTTCTGCTATGGAAAGCGTCTTGGCGATGTTGTCCATAACAACTATGCCACTTTCTTTTGCAGAGTCTATCGCGGCTTGGGTCTTGCTATTGCCAAATTGGTAGTACTCTATTCTTACTCCATGTTTCCTAAACCATGGCACTAATTGCATTAGGTTCTTTGCGATGGAGTCATGGTTCTTTATCGGCGCTCAGTAAAAAAAAGATCTGGAGATAATTTCCAGGCTCTTCTAATTCTATTGCAGATTCGGTTTTTTCGATGGCGGCAGCTATACTAAGTATACTTTATAAATTGGCAAGGGAGTAAAAGTATAGTTGCAGAATTCACTTTCTCAAGAGAGACAATATCCTACCATATCAGAATGGCTCCTGCCGGGCGTGAAGTTTGCTCAGTGTCCCATCAGGACTAGCCTAGGTATATTGGGTAAAAAGTGGGCAATGCTACTGCTGAGGGACATCGGGATCCTTGGGGTAGACCGGTTCAATAGGCTTCTTGACTCCATCCCTGGCTTGACGCCCAGGGTGCTGTCGATGCGCTTGAAAGAGCTGGAGAAAGAGGGATTCATAAGGTGTGCAGAGAAGGGAAAGTCCCCAATGATTGTGCGTTGGACTATTACGGAAAAGGGAAGAGATGTCATACCTGTTTTGTTACAATTTACCGCTTTTGGCTCAAAGTGGCATGCTGATGTGGTGTTTGAGGACAAGATTCGTCGAAAGCCAGAGGAATTGTTCCAATCTAAGGCTATGAAAGTTATGCGAAGAATTATTGATATCGGCTAAAAACAAAAATTAAATCAAGAGGACCAACTTAGCAATAGAGGGTTTGATGAGTTTATTCTAGTTTTTATCCTTACCGTCTGAAAATTTAGACGGTTATGATTCCGTCATAAGCTTTCTCTCGGTCCGCCTCATATGGTATGATATTGTCTCTCTTGAGAAAGTGGAAAAAACCGAATCTACAACGCTATAATAATAACAACAACATTGCCCTGCATGTTGGAATCATAGTCACTCCCTCCCATTTGTAGATTCGTCTGAATTTTTTCAAACACATCCCCCGAACCCACTTCGATATAAGTCATCTTTTGCTAGATTTTACGTCTTCACCCACTATATATGCAGAAATTGAAATGCTTTTGTTTCAATTAAGCGTGTGCTTGCATTACTACGTGTAGTGTACTTTCATTATAAGCTGCGAGCGGCTAGCGAACTTGGCTCATCCAACTGAGGAACAGGTCTATGACCAATCAATGCAATTAGGATCGAGATAACGGACAATGAATGGATTATGCTTTCATGCTCAGTTTTTTTGACTCATCTCCAATTGAAGGACATTTGTAAACAATTTTCCTCTCTAAAACTTCATGTTTTGAAGGAACAGCTGTTGTCAATACGTCGATGCATCCCATGATCAGATTGGCCGTTTATTTTCACATATGACTGATTTATTAGATCATGCTGAGAAAGTAAAATCTTTCATTCTGTCTCAATACAAACCAGCCGTAGTTGACAAATCTCTTATATTCGACTTAAAGCAATCCATAACCGCTTGCCACGATTCGTCCTAATTCTGATAGCATCACTATTTTCAGCTATTAATTGCGTGCCTGCGTCTGCAGCGAATGAAGTCTGGATTAACGAAGTTGAACTTAATCCTGCAGGCACTGATATCGGTGCAGAAAAGGTTGAACTCTATAATCCATCAAATAGCATTATTGATGTCAGCGGTTGGATCATAAGCTCCACTGCAGGTTCAGCTGATACTGTAGTTATGACTGAGGGAACGACCATTTCTCCAAATGGTTATGTTTTAGTTGGAAGAGATTCTCAACAATGGCTCGACAATACCGGTGAAGTCATTGAAGTAAGGAATGATTCAGGAATGATATTAGATTCTGTCGGTCCCTTTTCTGATGGCTCCAACGATAACGCGACTTGGCAGCGATCACCAAATGGAGAAGAAGGAAATTGGGTCTTTTCAAGCAACACGCTAGGTAGCAATAACTCAGTCGCTTTGGTTTCTGATTCAGAGTCGCCTTTGCAGCTCGCACCTGAAAATCCAATCCAGCAGGGATCACGCCCTGCCGCAAATTCAAGCGTTGAAGTCATGCCCAAGATCCCCTCAAGTCAAAATTTAACTATAGCCTTCATAGATGTAGGACAAGGAGATTCAATCCTTGTTATTCTTCCGGATACAAAGACATTGTTGATAGATGGAGGCGAGCGCGAAAGTTCTGGCAAGGTGCTTGCAACGCTGAGGGAACATGGCTTGAACTATATCGATATAGCAGTAGCGACACATCCCCATGCGGATCATATCGGCGGACTGATTGACGTTATCGAAAATGTAGATGTTGGACAGGTGCTAGACTCTGGTCAGGTGCACACAACACAGACCTTCGAGGATTTTCTAGACGCTATCAACACGAAGCAAATTGCGTTAAAATCAGTCAGAGAAGGTAACTATATCCTCCTTGATCCAACAGTTAAAGTCGAGGTTCTGAACCCGCCTGCCAGCATACCTGATGGTGCATTAAATGAACCTGAATTTAATGATAATTCTGTTGTTCTCAAGCTGACTTATGGTGAGTTTTCAGCGTTATTGACTGGCGACATGCAGGAAACAAACGAATTAAGACTGGTTTCCGAAAATGCGACAGCGCTTGATGCTGATGTCCTAAAAGCTGGTCACCATGGCAGTCGCACATCGAGTAGCTCAGCCTTCCTGAATGCAGTTACACCAGAAGTTGTGATAATTTCGCTGGGTGCGGGAAATAACTACGGTCATCCCCATCAGGAGGCTTTGGATAGGCTTTCAGCTACTGGCACTGAACAGATATTCCGGACAGATGTTGATGGCACAATCACCTTAACTACAAATGGCAGCAGCGGATATTCAATTGTAACTGAAAAAAGTATGAAGACCATGGATGTTCCCAATTTCGAGATGGTGTGTTGTTTCGTACAATAGCATTAATTTTGGTTGTTGTATATATAAGACTAGATATTGCATGGAAAAAGTAATCAGGGCAAGCCTAGACCGCATTGAAGGAGACTTTGCGGTGGTATACCCTGATCATCATGACGACGACGACGACCACCGCGCCCCGAACAAGTTCGATGTGCCTCTCAAATTGGTAAAGGATGCTAAACCTGGAATGCGCCTGCAATTGCATATCGAAAACGATCAGATTAAGCGAATAAAGATCGACACAGAGGGGACCAACAGATCAAGAGACAGGATTCGCAAGAAATACGAAAGGCTACGACAAGGTCGCCACCTGAGACAATAATAGTATAACTTTTGGCAGTCAAGAGCAATCTTTGGTGAATGCTTCATGTTTTGCTGCTTCTTCAAGTGTTCCCATCTCTTCAAATAAATGTCCAGCTTCCGATGCCATCACTAACCTTTTTTCTCTCGCGTCCTTGAGCTGCTGTAAAGCTTTTTGATTTAATGCTATAACTTGAGTGTAATCTTTGCTACCTACCAACAACAATGTTGGAGCCTTGACTTTTTTAGATGAGGGGGAACCGGAAAGTAGGGTCTGCCACCTCTTGAATCTATCGGTCTTACTCCAGATCATCAGTTTGCTCAACTGTAGCTACCATTATTGATGCAGCTGCTCCATTACTACGACGAAAATAGACCATTGTAGCGTGCAGAATTTGCCTAGAAATTATTTTTCACTAGCAGGAGCCAATTAGTGATTGCAGCAAGACGATTGGCAAGCAGTCAGATGTTGAGTCTATGCTCTCATGTTTTCTCATCTATCTTTTGTTATTCTGCGGTAAGCATAGGCACAAGTAGAGTACCAATCGCTGAGGTGTTTAAGGTTGATGCACCATACTGATTTCTTGGAGAGGGCCAGCCCCTACTTCTCCACCCTGAGCAAATCTTGCAATCACTAATGGCATTTTCTGGAAGAGTGAAAATCCGTCAAGCAAAAATTTGCAGTGTTCTTGTTCATTATGATCCTAAATTGGAATTTGTACACCGCATATACTTACTAAGTCCTCCCAGTAAAGTGTCAGCTCGCCTATAACAATCATCATCATTATTATTTTCGGACTGCATTTATCGCCACCTTGGTCTATTCCAGCCATGATTCGACAGAAGCAGCTATTAAAAAATGGTTGAGTCAATAAAAGGATGATAAGA
>DATDKS010000013.1:0-9778 GCA_036519825.1 Nitrososphaera sp.
CACATTTCAGGTTTTCAAGAAGTCTTGCTCTTTTCGAAGTCCCGATCAGAGTTACGATATCTTCGCCCTGATGCAAGACCCAAGCGAGAGCCAGCTGAGCTGCCGTCACACCTTTGCTCTCAGCCAATTTTTTCAATTCACGGACTAGCTCGTCGTTCCGTTCCTTATTTCCTGGTGAAAACCGTGGAAGATAATTTCTGAAATCACCTGGTTGGAGGGGAGTAGATTGGCCCGACAGCAAGCCGCGAGACAAAGCCCCATAAGCCACTAGACTGATCCCCAGCTCACGAGTGGTTGGCAAGATTTTGGATTCGATAACCCGGCTGGCAAGCGAATATTCGATTTGAACAGCGGATACAGGATGCACCTTATGGGCTTTTCTTATCTGCTCAGCCGTTGCCTCGGAGAGCCCTAGATAGAGCGCTTTGCCTTCTTTGATTAAATCCGCGATGGCACTAACAGTGTCTTCAATGGGTACTTGCGGATCCACACGGCCTGGTTGGTAAAGATCGATATAGTCCGTCCCGAGCCTCTGCAAAGAGTAAGAAATGAAGTTCTTTACGGCAACCGGACGCGCATCAACACCATTAAATTCTCCATTTATACCACGGAGGGCGCCGAACTTTACCGATATGAAAAACTTGTCACGTCTTCCCTTTATGGCTTCTCTTAAAAGCAGCTCGTTGTGACCCATTCCATAATAGTCTCCTGTGTCAAAGAAATTGATGCCTGCTTCCACTGCTGTATCGATGGTTGCAAGACTTTCTTTGTCATTTCTCGTTTCTTTGCTGCCATACAAATCTGACATTCCCATGCATCCCAGTCCGATCTTAGAAACTTGTGGCCCCTTGTTCCCTAACATTATTGTCTTCATAAAAGATCTCCTATTCGACGTTACAACATACTACAATAGCATGATGTAACCTTTGTGGCGCGATGTTACACTTTACAATAGTATTATAAGATTTAGTTAACTTTGCCAAGTTTACTTTCCACCTACTAGTACCGACCTTCACACCACTGTTGCCGGGATTTGAGCTCGATTTCTATCAGGGGGAGATAGTGTAGGAGGTTGTGGTGGAGATATCTTCGGCTAATCTGCTAGTATCAGGAAATACCATACTGGCTTGGCATAATGTCATGGTAAGGGCCACATTCGAACCAGGGTTCTATGCATTCGAGCAGAATTCACTCATGTTTGCTGTTGTGAGGGTTTCTGACTACAATCTTTCAAAGCCACGAGCGATACAGGAGCAGGCGCGTAGGACGAATTAGGATTCTTGATGTCCTCATCATCATCATGATCATGATCATCGGCGGTTTTGTAATCAGAACCACTCCACTTCTTATAGGGCATATATCGATGATAAGTGACAGATTCTGTGTCTGGACTTGTTGTAGGCATGCTACTTCCTAAAGCGATAGCGAGTCCAATAACGAGCAAAGAAGAAATTGCGATGGTTCTTATCGCCTGCGAGCTGGGATATTTTGTAAGGATTCCACCAAAGCTTTTTTCCTCCTTCAGAGGGATACTACTATTATGAGTCTCTCTTGTATGCAGGGTTTCCAATTTATCTGAATTTATATCTGAATCCACAATCTGCAGGACATCCTTTCGTCGGTCTCTATTTATGGATACATATCCCGAGGGTTGATAATCATTTAACATGATATATCCCTGAAGCCTCAGGTTAGAGATTGCAGAAAGCACATTATCTTCAGCGTCGTCAGGAAAGCCACTAACCAGAGTAGATAATTTCAGTGGCTGGTGCTGCTGCCTCTTGATAAGAATGCGCAGTACAGCAACCTCAAAGGTATTCACAACGATACTTGCGCCATTACATTATTAATCCCTTGTCTAATCAACAATGATTATTTGATAGAGAAAGACGTATTCTTTGCAACAGCAAGGAACAAATATGTCTATATTTAATTAACATTATGTCCTCGGGCGAAATTGACACGGGTGATGCAGACTATGAGGGAGTACTTTCCAATGTATTTTCTTCACGAGCTGTATCGCAAATTATAGACTTTTTCCTTGACCACAAGGAATTTGATTATTCGCCTGGAGAGATAGCAAAGAAAACAGGACTGTCATTTAGAACTATATTCAGAGAACTACCAAATCTTGAGAAAAACCAACTGGTATACATTAGCAGGAAAATCGGTAAGACAACTATGTACAGACTAAATACTGACTTCCAAGCGGTGACCTTTCTAGAGAAGTTCGCATTTGAGATGTCACAACTTCAGATTAAAGAAGAGCCTCCTCATTCATACTTAGATAAGCAGAACATACCTGAGATTAAATGAGGGGACTCGTTCAAGAAGGAGAGAACAGCTAATAGCAGCATTAACCATTCTTGCTGAAAGACTATTTCTACCTTAGATAGCGACATATTTGTCAAGACATAAATAACAGATTGTTAGTTTTGCAGATGAATGGGGAGGTTTGTGCTTTATGTCGCAGCGGCTGCAACAACTGCGATAGCAGGAATGCTACATCTGATGATGGGCCCAAATAGCGTGAATTTTAACGTCAATCAGGGCATACTCTTTATTGTAGGAGGAATTGCTCAGGTATTCTGGATTATACCTACGGTAAGAAGATGGGGTATATCCTGGTATGCAATAGGAATAGGAGGAACCATTGTATTCATGGCTATTTGGATTATAACACGAATACCAGGTAATCCTATAACTGGAAGGGGAGGTCCCGCAGGTAATCCCATAGCTATTACAATTGAAGTATTCCAGGCAGCATTCATAGTTCTTACAGCTGCAATAATAATCTACGAACGTAGGAAGAAGAAGAATCAACTCCAGCATGACGAAAAGAAGCGTGAAGTAGAAAAATCTACAGAAAAAAGCAGCAAGAGACATATGCCTATTCTTGCGGGAATCGTCGTCGCACTGATATTAATTGGATTGTTTGCGCTGCCAGTGCTAATGCCTAGCCCAACGGGTGGGGGTGGTGGAGGTCCTCCTAGACAAGGAGGAGGTCCATTCCCGGGGGGTCCAGGACAGCCCGGAGGTTCGCAGGGACAAGCTCCAGCAGCACAACAGCAGGCAGGATAGTAGGTAGCATACAAATACAGATATGGTTACTGTCGTCGTCCATTATTTTTTGCCTTCAGAATATATTTTTGTCAAGGAGGGACGATGCACACACATGAAAATGCTGATGCGCCCGTAGGTTATGATCGTTGACAGCAGCAGAGACTATAATCATGTATACGATCAAAGCCCATAAGAAGTAATGGAAAGGCCGTTGTGTTGTTGCCCAGGAAGTCGCGGTAGTCTTCTGTTATTGCAAGGAACATTCGCTATAGCTCCACTAAGTGCTTATTGACTTTACCTCTTAGTAAGTTCCTTCCGAATCTTTGGTCTCTTTTATCGCGGAATTAGGGTGAATCCAAGTGCCAAATTCGCCATTACAAAGATGAGTGCTACTTGAAATACTCCTTGGCTTCCTGCCAGCTTTACGTTTCTCATTCCCCACTTTATTATTTTGTCTTTATTGGGCTCTTTTTTTCTTAGCTCTAGAAATATGCGGATTTCAGTAGGCATAATTATACCGAATCCCTGCACAGATAGGATAATGACTATGACAACAGCTGCAATTATCATAGGGGAAGCTACTGTCAGCATACCCATCTTCGAAGCAAGATTTACTCCAGATGTTATTGCTACGGTCGCAAGAGCAGGCACAAGGAATAGCATAAGGGGTACAAGTTTTTTTATTACCTGTGTCCTTGGTTGGGGCTCTAGGCCCTTGAGTATTCTGCCCATAACCACGCCCATAAAAAGATCGATGCCTGTCCAGGTTCCTCCAGTTAATACATGTAGATAGTTTAAGGTCAGCAGGTTTCCATAGGCTAAAACCAATACAAGAGCTACGATTGGGACGAATAAAGTCACAAGTGAATAGGGAGTTATGATATTTTCATGGTGCGGGTTATGGTATGAGTCCTCTTCTTCTTTTTCTTCCACTGCAATATCTTGACCTTCTTTTCTTTTATTTAAATGAATTTTAAATCACGTGGTCTCTGTATTTAATAATGGGGCCGGCACAGAAAATTCGATTTGTGAACCCCTTTGGACAGACTAAAGATTGGTCGAGTGTGGTAGTAAATTATAGGCTTGGACCGATAAACGTCAAATCACATAAGACTCTGCTGAAGCGAAAGCCCTAGGTCTTTTCTATATCCGAATTAGACGCTGAAAAAAAGGGAGCAAGAAAAATCACCCACACATAGCACTTCTTGCTGCCGTTTGATCATTGCCAGAGACGCATTATATGCTAATGCAATTTTTGCTCTTTTGCTTGTTTGTCCAAAGCCCCTCTTAACATCGCCAAATGCCTTTCTCGTTCTTGCTTTATAGTTTTCCACAGACTTTCAAGTTCAGAATTGTGGTCTTTCCGGGCGTCGTCTATGTATGTGTCAATAGCCGAATACAGAAACTTTGCCTCTTTGCCAAGTGCTATCAGGATATTGTAGGTAGAGTTCTCTAGTTTGGTAGTTTCGTCCTTTGTGTCAGATCCTTGCGAAGACATGTGTTTTCTTAAAGGCATAAAAGGCTAAAAAGGTTACATACTATTTTTTCCATGGCTGGCTAGCTGGCTGAATCATAATTCTATTGTAAAAGTGCAGTATGGCTCAGCATTACATTCTTTTTCTAAGAAAAAAACTCTGAATATTATTATTTATTATAGTCGGTTATTATTCGTTTTGCATCGCCTTTTCTTGCATTTGATCTATTTGTTCTTGGGAAATTTCCTCAAACAAGTTACACCAATCTCTCCCAGAGATAATCAGGTTGAATTTCTTAAGTTCCGGATGAACACATCTACCATTTGTTAATATATCTGCATTTATAGGATCAGAAGGCGAGAACCATTTACAGGATAGACAATTCTCAGATTGCCATGTGATTCTTTTCTGCATATTCGTGGTATCCGTTGCTGTTGTCATCTAAATCACACACACTCTCTCCTTAGATTGAATAGTATAGATAATAACTTTTCTTAAAATATAAGGATTTGTTGCAAGACCTAAAGAAACATCGTTGGACTGAACCTTTAAATGTTCAGTAATAAATTGTTCTGCGTTACTATGCCCATAGTAGAACTGCTCATAGTCATCCTTTTGGGAAAAGAAAATTATTACCTTCTATCATCTAAAAGGGCAAGACAGAGCGTGGTGCAATTTCTGCATGGAGTATAAATTGCGGGGTCAAAGACAGCAGGACTCTTCCTTGAAATAGGCTAGGTTCAGATCAATTGGAAAAAGATATTGAGCATATTGTAGGAGCAAGATGACAATATCTCAACGGCTGCAAGAGGGTAGTAACTGCCAGAGAAGATGAGGATAGAGGCAGTATCTGAAAGTACAACGCGGCTCCAAAAAAGCTAACCACTAAGAGATTGGACCACTGGAGACAGTGATAGCGCCACAATTGGAGGAATTATTGTCATTAACCTTTGAACCCTGTGGGATAGCAAGGTTGAATGGGATGGGGTTTGCTTTTGAATAAATAGTGTACAAGCTTTTTTAAGTACAAGTAAATATAGTTCTGCATTAGAAATGGCCGAGAGAGAAGAAAAGATAAAGAGAGAAGTAAAGACTGACGAGTACGGAAATGTAAAAAAGGAAGAAGTGAGTCGAGAGGTCGATACAAAAAGCGAAGCTGAACAAGATTTGAAAGATACGGGAGACAAGATAAAAGCCGGCGCAAAGGCAATGGGCGCAAAGATGGAAGATCCAGATAGGGATTTAGGTGCCCAATACGAAAAGAAGAAGGCAGAGGAAAAGCTAAACGACTAACAACCATCATCTTGAAAACACAGGAGTCGCCAACCCCTTTCTTGGGAGGGGGTTTGAGCAAACGAGAGCTCGATCTTCACCAAATCAGAAGATCCTAATAGTTCTTGCTCCGTCTCAATCGATAAATCGTGAAGTCAATATCGGAAAGATCCACTTGAATTAGGATGCTGATGATACGATGACAACTATGGAAACTTAGTTGTAAACGTTGATCTTGCCATAGTGCAAGATAGTACCTATCCGGCCGCAATAGGCTAGCTGAGAGAGGTGAGAATCGAAAATTATTTAACCGTAAAAAGCGCAGCCTGTTATCGATTAGACGTTTTCCTTACCTGACGTAATGGTTACGACCTTTGTGCTCTGATGAGGAACTTTGCTTGAGAATACAGTTGTTGTATGCGATGGCAATCTCTCCGGTTAATTACGGCCAAAGAATAATCTGCAGCTCTTTTAATATGTCATGTTTTGCATGGGTATATGTGCCAAGAGGAGTAAAGAAAGGTGTTAGCAAACAAAAGTTTGAGAGCACCGTAAAAAAAATAAAACGTAAAGGTAGTGCAAAGAATCCTTACGCGGTAGCAAATGCAAAGCTTGGGCGCAAGACGAGAAGCAAAACAAAATCACGCAAGTAATTCAATTTGAAGCTTGTCAATACATTTCAAGCTTGTCAATTCAATCTCCTAGTAGAGCTTCGTTTATCATTGAGAGTCAACATCTGAAAAATAGTCTGCGGAAATCAGATCTTTGGATCCAAATAAGCTTTAATCCAAATCCTGGTGCGCATACATATCTAATCGAGTAGGCACTGCAATTGCAATAATTGCTACTCTCCATCTTCGAGTAGCAGGGTTTCAAATGCCACAGCCCTAACGGATTCCGATGCATAGATTACATGGTAGGGGTTCTTCAAAAGTCCTCTTATCCATTCAACTCTCCGCGATTGCTCTATTCCAGAAATATCACAATAGCACATCTGCGAGCAGTCAAAGTCGTCAAGTGTTCGTGGCCTGTTTTTTCCACGACCAATCTCAATTTCATCCCATCTTTTGATTCTAACAACTACGGCAACGACGACAAAAGCTCCTGTTGCTGAGACCAATGCAACAGCAGCAGCCGAAGAAGAAGTTGTGGAAGAAGCAGTGGAGGAGCACAAGTGGCAGAGTGGCAGTAGTATGATAAAGCCCGCTCTACCACGTAAACGCAAACACTCCTTTTTTCCTCTTCTCCTATTTTCTTTCTCCTATTAGCTGTGAAAACACGCAAGAGAGACTAGACGTTAGATAAATAGAGCAGATACAGTCTTATCCTTCCAGTCTATCGAAGCATTGACAGCATCACACAGCCGCTAATGATACAGTTCCAAAATATATTAAAGTCAATAAAGAGTCAGACTGAACCTGTTTCTTCTTCCCGATATCATACTAGGAGCCTGACCTGACTGGGGGCATTTATGATACCCTTTCACAGTAATCATTAGCATAACAGGATTGGGATAGCGGCAGTACTAGATGGGCAGAACAGTATCATCATTGCCAATAGCTCTAGGAATGGAAAAAGAGAAGTGGAAGCCCTCCCGTAATGCTCTAGACAAATCAGATAAAAAGAAGTTTTCTAATGCGATGACTACTGCTGCAGACTCCATGCGATGCAAAGAAAAAAATGCACATAAGCACACAAGTATCTATTCAAAGCATAGTAAACAAATAAAAAATCTCGAGAGTTCATAATGCATTTCACTTACTAATTGGGAGACTATGTACGACGACAATTCATTAGAGCTTAAGTATTATGTAGTGCATCAATTTTTTGATGAGGGAAGAAGAAGATGACATGACACTGCCGTCTATTCCACCAATGGCCCGACAACCTTCGGAAAAGCTACAATGGCGCAGTCTAGCTTACTACAATTGTACAGCCTGTAACAGAGTCGGAGCAGACTACATAATAAATGTGCCAGAAGAAGAACATCATCTTCCTATTCCTGTATGTAGTAGTTGTTACCATCGTACGTTAAATAATAACGGAGAATGAAAAAGAAGTAATGAAGCTTAAGTAACACAACTAATGCTGATTCCGTGAGAGAAGGGCAGCAGCAGCTATCTAAGGAACCTCCTCTATTCCTATAATACTTCGATCAAATGAGTAGTAGCACTGATAGTGATTATACGATAAGTGCAAGAGATCTGTTACAAGCCAATGCTACAGTCGTTGCAGGCGTTTTTATTTTGTTTACCATTACAACCTCGTCTGATAGACCTTTCACTTTGCTGAATATGATAATAAGAGGTGCAGGAATGATCCCATTTGTTATGTCTTGTAGGTTTCTCTTGAAGGAATTCAGTACAAAAGAGTATGGGTATAGAATGGCAAAACATCTAACATATTATGGCCTGCTTGGATTGATTCTTGTGATAATCTTGTTCTTAGCTCTTAGTCAGTATGGCGGAAAAATAAAAATAACATGATATTTACCTTTATTTTATCTCGTATTTTCTTCTGCAAGCCTTTGGCTGAGGTTTATTTGTGGGTCACCGAATGCTTAGTTTAGCTAGGCTGCATGTGATACTATCAGCAGTAGCATCTACTGCCATGTCACAGGAAGAAGATATAGAGAAGCAGCTGACACCGCTACGATGGTTAAAGGTATCAGAATTCGATAGTTTCTTCTAGTTAATCAAAAAGGGAAAAAAGAGTAAGTAAAAAACCCATATTATGCGCTCAGTCCGAGACTTCTCTTCTCAACTCTACATCTAGACTTGTTCTTGTTGTCATGATTACGCTAGTGCCTTTATCATACCATCCATCTTATTGCAGGTTTCAAGAAACCTTGGGCCCTTTTCAGTAGTCTTGAATGTTCCAGTATCTACGTTATAGTTAAGCAAGCCGTTTTGAGTTAGAACAATCAAATGCCTTTTCATTTGGACATGGCTAAGAAATGCCTGATACAATATCTTGGTCTTTCTAGCATTGCCGCCATTGGCAATCCCTAAAATTTCGCTCATTATTTCGGTTCTGCTTCTGTATCGCATGTGTGTTTCTATCTCTTTCTTTCCATGCTGCAATGGATTACGATGCTAAATAGCATTATAAGAAAATTTATGAATGATTATATGAGTTTGTGATAGATGTATCCCACTAATGCTAATTATTAATTTAGTCTCCTCAGTATTTTTATAATATAGTACGCATCTGCTAATTCACTCAGAACATTTCTTTTAGCTGAGGAAGAAGTGTTCAAGGTCAAAGAAGAAGAACAAGAAAATGACAAACATAATTTCAAAATGCAATTCCTGTGGCAAATTCTTTAATTCAAAGAGAGAGCTAAAAGAGCATAAAGACAAGAATCACAGGATAACAAACTCAAAGATGATGACGACGGTTTGAGTAGTAACGTAGCTTACTGCCATGAGTTACTACTAACAAAATTGCTGAAAGTTAAGAATTGCGGAGCTTGGCGATGAATTCTTCTCGTAATTTATTCTAGTAGTTGAGAACATACAAACAAGGGAGGAGAATAAGAAGAATCAAAAAAATTGATGTGTGTATGTGGGGTTTATCCCACACCACACATGATTGTTGTTTTTTTTACAGCAGCAGTATCTATTCAGTCTATCTGTTTCTTATAGACCTAGGCCAGCAAGGATACTGTCGTCGACGTTGAGGTTAGCAAGGGCTGCAGTTATGTTGTTGGTGCTTCCATCAACTATAGCACCAGTATTGTTCGCAGTTGCGGCCTGAACTACTACACAGTCATTGCTTTGGTTTCCACCGTCAACAACTGCTACTTGGTCATCGCCATCTTCATTCTCTGCTTCGTTGTCCTGCTCATTTGTGCATGCGTATTGCGCTATGTCATTACTTTGATAAACATGGTTGTTTCGCTCTACACTTACTGAGTTACTTGGGTCGTCCTCGTTGCCGCCGTTTGTGGCTGCTGCTAACAGTGG
>DATDKS010000014.1:0-6796 GCA_036519825.1 Nitrososphaera sp.
GCCTCGCATAATAGACGCGCCATTGATGCTACTGACAGCAGGTATTGGTCTTGCAGGCAACCTAGCAGTGATGTTCCTGCTAAAGCACCACGCCGACAAGAGTATCAACATTCACAGTGCATTCATCCATGTTGTCTACAACACAATATCATCTGTCGCAGTCATCATTACTGGCTTTATTGCTCTTAGCACTGGCATCACAATAGTGGATCCGCTTGTCGCCTTTCTGATAGCAGGACTAGTGGCAAGAAGTGCTTACTCGATAGTGAGAAGTAGCACCCATATATTGCTAGAGGGTGCTCCGTCAGAGATTGATATGACAGAAATAATAGCAACCCTCAAGCAGCTGGACGGAGTGGTAGATGTCCATGATCTCCACGTCTGGACAATATCAACTGGCATGGACGCACTGAGTGGCCATGTCGTAGTACGTGACCAGATGCTAAGCGAATCAAGCAAGCTCTTGTCTGAAATAAACACGGTGTTGGCCGAGCGATACACTATAACCCATACTACTATACAGCTAGAGCACGAGCACCAAATATCGTTTAAGCGTACATTAAAATAAGTAGCAATAATTTTTTGCTTTGGCTGGGGGGCTTTTTCCAAACAGTTTAGCGTTAGTAGATTTTACAACTCGCTTATGTGGAACTTGGACATACATCCGGTGCATTCATAAATCTCGTCGCCAGTTGGCCCGGAGACATTGAACTTCACAATGGTAGTGCATTTGGGACATCTACCATCCACTCTGCGAGACTTTCTTGCAGGCCTTACAAGAGTCTTTCTTCTTCTGCTACCCATACACAGGCAAAAGAACTCTTTGCCGTTTTATAAATTAAGATGTACCTGCATAACTTTATTATTTCTTATGTCTAGCATTCCAATTTCTTGTTCAGCTCAGCTATCCGTCTTCCCTTTGGTGTCAAGTGGTTGTGGACTGGATAATTGCCCTTTCCATGTGGCTTGACTCTCTTGCGTTTGATATAGCCTTCCTTTTCTGCCTGCAATATTAGATGGTGAAGGTTATTAGCACCTAACTTCTGAAGCAGTATGCGAGTAGGCAGTACATTCCCCTTTTGCTTGATCAGGATAGACAGCAATCGTAGCATTGCTCTGCGCTTAACCAACACTCGTAACGTTTTCTTATCGACTTGCAATTGTGTCAATATATTCCTATTAAATAGGAATATATAATAGTTACATTAATCATATTTTGAGTGCACCATCTGGCTACTGCGAGAATTTTTCAACTCTAAAATACATTGATGTACTGCGAGAAATTTTTTGATATCGAAAATAACTGAACAGACCCTGCTATTCTCGCAGCCATTTATATGGTACTCTTTCATAGTTCTGAGGCAAAATTTCCGTTACCCGCAAAATGGTGCAGGATTCAGATAAATTCGTAGACTTATACGTTCGAGTAAATCACAGGTCCGTTATTGTTATATTGCCTTGTGGTGAAGAAAGATGACATGCTCTTGCCTTCCTACTGCTCAGCCAAGGTTGAGGGAGAGGAATGCAAGATGGCTCCCTCATATGTCGTCTCAGTAAAGTCGCATGAGGGCGAATACATGCTTGCACTTGTATGTGATGACCATAAAAGCGTGTTTGAACCGCGACTAGCTGCAATGCAAGAGGCGAATAAGATACCACGGGGCACTATACACTTTCAACCCGTCAAGGCGGTGGTCACTAACTGCGTTACAGGTATCAATGAAGACTATATTGACCTGAAATTAAAAGACAAGAGTAGTATCGAATCTTAGCTAGATCTCTTTTTTGTGTGGTGGTTATTTCCTTCATTGTTGTCTTTATGATGATCATCTTCTTCTTCATTATTATTCTTCAGCGCCCAAGGAAACCACCTTCCAATTATTCTAGCCCAATCTATCCTGAGCGAAAAATATACAACCACCGCAAGTACTATCGCGCTCACTATTGCCGCTATGATTAGTGATGTTGTGCCTGTCGTACCCGATGATAATATCTCTTCGATGAAAGGTCTCCCAAGAAAGATCGAACCCCACACAATCGTTTCGTTCATCAAGAATTTGCCAGCGAACGTGGCTGTTGCAAATTTCCATGGGTTGTACTTGGCAAGCCCAAGCGGGATGTAGACAATATCGTCAGGTATTGGAGTAAGAGCCGCTATAAATGCCCCAAACCAACCGTACCTGCTTACTAGGTTTTGTAATGGACGCATTCTCTCCTTTGTCTTGTCGCTCAGAATTTTGCGGCCATAATAGCTAATAAAAAAGATTATTGTCTTTGCTCCCACTATGCCAAGGGCGCTGATAAGGGAGATTAGATGCGGATCAAAATTAGGATTAAATGAAGCGGTTATTAAGACCGGGAAATAAGGAACTGGAATAAACGGAATTATGCTGGACACAAAGCTGATGAGGAGGATGCCTATGTATCCTAGTTCACTTCCAAATGGAAACAGATCTTCAGGATTTACCAATTAGTATGCCCTTGCATATATCGCTGCCTTTTTGCTTTCCCGGCCGCAGTAAATGCAGGTGGCCGGCTTCTCGTTCTGGTCAAATGGTATCACTCTGATGTCTGCACCCGTCTCTTCCTTTATCTTGGATTCGCATTGTTCTTGGCCGCACCAACCTGCGAGAATAAACCCACCCTTGCCTTGGATGATTGACTTGAAGCTCTCAAAATTGGCAGGTGTGAAGGTGTTGTCATTGAGAAATTCGGTTGCCTTTGCAAGCAGACTTTTCTGTATCCCTGCCAAATGCGAGGCTGTGATACTTACAAGTTTGACCCGCTCAGCGGGTCTTTTTTCCTTTGTATCGCGCCGGACAAATTCAATCTGTCCCTCTTCTATGTCCTTTGGTCCAATATTGATGCGCAGCGGGACTCCCTTCATCTCCCATTCATTAAACTTCCAACCCGAAGTGTATTCATCACGGTCATCTAGGTATGCTCTTACACCCGCCCGCTTTAATTCAAATTCTATTTCCCTTGCCTTTTCCTTGACCATCTTGGCGTTCTTTTCCTTGTGTATGGGCACTATTACTACTTGTATTGGTGCAACCTGTGGCGGCAGAATTAGACCCATGTCATCACCGTGAACCATTATCAGTGCGCCTATCAGACGCCAAGAAATTCCCCATGAAGTCTGCCATGCAAAATGCTCCTTGGTATCCTTCCCAAGATACTTTATCCCAAACGGTTTTGAAAAGTTCTGGCTGAGATGGTGCGATGTCCCCATCTGGAGCGCCTTACCCTCGACAGGCATTAATCCTTCAAGAGTAGTCGTGTACTTTGCACCGACGAACTTTTCGCTGTCGGTCTTGTATCCTGCTATCACTGGCACAGCAAGATAGTTCTCTATAAATTCCTTGTAGATATCAAGTATCGTCATGACTTCATGCTCTGCTTCTTCTTCAGTGGAATGTACAGTGTGGCCCTCCTGCCACAAAAACTCTGAAGTCCTAATCAAGGGTTTAGTCGATTTAATCTCGGCTCGAAGGGCTGAGTTCCAAAAGTTAACCTTGAGTGGCAAATTGCGGTAGCTTGTTATCCATTTTGCAAATATTGAATATGCAAGCGTTTCAGACGTCGGCCGGAGTGCTAGTTTTTCATCAAGCTCCTTATCGCCTGCTTTGGTAACCCAGAATACTTCCGGTGTAAAGCCTGCAAAGTGATCTTCTTCTTTTGCCAGTAGGCTTTCGGGTATTAACACAGGCAAAAAGCCGTTCTGGTGACCCGTCTCCTTGAACCGCTTGTCGAGGATATCCCTTATCGATTCCCAAATTGCGTAACCGTATGGGCGAAGTACAATGAATCCTTTGACAGGAGTGTAGTCGGCAAGAGCGGTCTTGAGAACGACTTGGATGTACCACTCGCTAAAGTCTACATTTTTCTTGACTGTTATCCCAACTGATTCCTTAAGAGAACCCACGTTGACATTGGCAAAACGGCTAGGATTTATGAAGTTTATTGTACGATACGTCCTGTAGCTGCTTCCAAAAGTTGCTCTCGCCTGTGAAGTTATGACAGCTGTCATTTTGGAGCTCATGTTATACACACATATACCGAGAACTGGCTGACCTTTTCTTGGCCCTCCCCGATCTCGTTGTACATTCATCAAAAGAAAATGCTCTCCTTTGGACCGTTAAGAGGCTGTCTTTCTTTGGAAGAGCTTTCTGGTACTTCTTGTGAGTCCGCTGGGGAACAGCAGCTCCTCATTGCGATGAAGTCAACCTAAATCCCAAGTAATTCATTATAAACGACATGCTACAGCATTGTGTGCTTGAAATAAATTCCAGTTTAGCTCCGGACAGGCCTGATCCTATCACAAGCTGATAGTAGATCCATATATACCAATGAAGAATTCTCTTCAATATCTTTCTCTCCTTTCTCTATTACTAGAACAGATTAGGGAAGCCGTTATAAACAGGCTGAAAACAATGTCCGCCCTCTCGTAAAAAAGTCTCGATGGCTACAGGGGGTCGCCTTTGCAGTAAACCTTGCCCATGGGCCTGCTGAAAAAGTTTTTACAGACATAACATTGCAAAAAGCCAATCTCCATGTTCAGTACAGGGCAGTCAACTGCCTCTAGCTTCATGCGCTTGAGCATCTTAGGACTTACACCCTTCATCTTCAGCTTACCCTTCTCATCCATCATGCCGGAGCTCTGGAGTTCAGCCTTGGCTTGATCTGTGATCTTTATCGTGTTTTCCACCTGCTTGATTGGAACAACATACTTGATGCCTTCTGGGGGGGCCTCGCTCATCATCACTATCGAGAGCATTACGCGCAGGGCTAATATATGACCCTTTGGTAAGCCTTAGTTAAGCAAAATCACTGATTTTTGTCTGGTACTTGAAACTCTTCCAAAGCCAACTTTTTTGTATCACTTCGTTCTTTGACAGTGACATGTAAGAACAGGCAAAAGAAATCGCCTCGTCGAATCGTTCAAACTTTTGCGGAGGTCTTTTCAGAGCTTCTTGTACACCTTGTCTTATCTGCCAGACGCCAAGCGGCATTATATATTGGGGATGTATTTCACGTAGAACAATGGCCGCAGCCTTTTTGTGTCTACGCGCAAGTTGCTCTGCTACTGCGAGGCGTGCTGCAAAATAAGCTCCAGCTATAGTCGGGTTGTGGTTAGGGGCTCTTGCATCTTCATTATCACTTTCTGTGGCCATCTGGCCTCGGCTCGTGAACCAAGACTCAATCATTTCAAAACTCCACATGTCAGCCGGAATCAATATGACCAAATAGTAGTTGGCAAGGTGTGAGTACCTATTTACTTCAAATAGATCAATTGTAGGATTCATTTCAATCTCTTTTACAAGCATGCCTGAAATGATGTCATCAGTTGCGGAAATGCTCCACCTAGTGGGCACAAGTTTGCGTTTCTTCTTTACGCCAAGCATCCCCATGCTGAGGACTTTGTGGATGATACTCATTTCTACACGATGCCTGTATAACTTCATCAGAGCGTCTGCAGCTCTCAAATCCGTGTCATAGTATGCAGCTTCAATACGCTGGTCGGCAGAAAGTGATGATACTTTAAAAGCTCTCAGTGGTGCAGCGGGCCCAAAAGGTGGGGCTTCGTGGTCAAGACGAAGTTCTTTTTGCATCTCCACATCTACTAAGGGCTTTTTTTCAAACGTGGCCTCGCTTTCAGCAGGTCTCTCAGACATAGCTAGCTCTTGCATGTTCTCAAGATATCTGCTCGAAACGTCATGTATATTCACGTTCATAGTACCCAGGAAAAGTGATAGACGGTAATTCGCTATTTCTTCAATGCTTTTACCTGTCCACAATTCGGTTCTGTCTAAGATAGTGGTATCCCCGTGCAGTGGGGGTATCATGGGTCCTATCCTGACTTTCGGGTAGCCGTAACTACCCACAAAGAGTGAAGGTGGGCTAGAGCCATCTATTCTGCCAATCGAGAACTTAGAGGAATTTTGCTTGATAAATCGTATCCAATTCTTCTCAAGCTCTTTCTTTATCTCAATTGGAGACGACAATACTAGCACAATTGTATTGGAGCGGCATTTATAGGATATGCACCCTCATCAAGCTTGAATTATTTCCACCATTTAGCGAGAAGTTCTTTAGAATTACATATCAGATCATCGTTAAAGCGCAGCAATTCTGACTAAAATTGAATTGTCTACATTTATAAGAATCATATGTTTAATTCAGAGACTTCTACAAAGTTTGTACAGGTGGGTGGGCAATAGTTTATAACATAAATGATTTCGGTATTGTCACATAGTCGAGATTCTCCGATGGACCCACTAGACAAGGCCATTCTTGCTAACCTGTATTCGAGCATGTTAGAGCCTTCAATTTCACCATATGTCAGGCTAAATGCGAGGCTGCCAATAGGCCAAGAATTCTACAATTCCGTGGTTAACCGTCTTGCTAAAATTGGTCTAATAGAAAAATCTGACCCGACCAAGCTCACATTTTTCGGCCGGGATGCACTGAAGGTGGTTCTTGTGGGAGGAGTGTTTGATCTAATCCACCCTGGTCACATTCATACGCTCAAGGCTGCCAAAGCAGAAGGTGACGTGCTTGTCGTAGTGGTCGCAAGGCAGTCGACCGCTCAAAGGATAAAGAAATACAGAAAGATCTATCATGATGAAAAGCTTCGCAAAGATCTGGTGACTTCGCTTAATTTTGTCGACTTAGCAATAATTGGCAAGGAGGGTACGCTCTATGAGACAGTCGAATACGTAAAGCCAAACGTGATCGCACTTGGATATGACCAGGCGCACAGTGAAAAAGACATTGCCGAGAACTGCCAGAAACG
>DATDKS010000015.1:0-15397 GCA_036519825.1 Nitrososphaera sp.
CACAGCATCTGATTCCTTCTTCTTCTTCTTCTTCTTCTTCGATTGAAGTTAAACATCTACCAACAAGGAGATATATGATGGTAGACTTCAAAATGTGTTAAGGAAGTTGTAGTCCATGGGTTATAATAAACTGACACCTGAAGAAGAAAGAGTCGTTGTAGATAAAGGGACAGAAATTCCCTTCACCGGCGAATATGACAGTTTTTATGAGGATGGAACATTTATCTGTAGAAGGTGCAATGCCCCTCTGTTCTCATCGAAAAGCAAGTTTAATGCAGAATGTGGATGGCCAAGCTTTGATGAAAGCTTCCCAAAGGCAGTAAACCATGTTCCTGATCCGGATGGAATGAGAACAGAGATAGAGTGTGCAAACTGTGGTGCGCATTTAGGACACGAATTTCTTGGAGAAGGTTTGACAAATAAAAATACTCGAGATTGTGTCAATTCAGTATCTATACGTTTTATACCGACTGGAAAGGAGTTGCCAAAAATAATACATGAATGATGGCAATCCTGAGATCGCAACATTTGCTAATGGATGTTTCTGGTGCACTGAGGCAATCTTCAAAAGACTCAAAGGTGTCAAATCTGTTTTACCTGGTTATTCGGGAGGTACAGTGAAAAATCCGTCCTATGACCAGGTATGCACAGGAAAAACGGGTCATGCAGAATCAATTCAAATTGAATTTGATCCAAAAGTCATACCTTTTGAAAAAATACTTGACATTTTCTGGCATACACACGATCCAACTACTCTTAATAGACAAGGTAACGATATTGGCACGCAATACCGATCTGCAATCTTTTATCATAACCAAAACCAAAAAGAGATTGCTGAGAAATCAAAAAGAGCCCTTGAAAACCAAGGCGTTTACAAGAATTCTATTGTGACAGAAATTACCCCTTTTAGAGATTTTTATGTTGCTGAAGATTATCACAAAAATTACTACGATAACCACCAAGATGCACCCTATTGCAGTTTTATTATTGATCCCAAAGTAAGTAAACTCCTTCTAAAGTATGGAAATGATGTAAAAGAAGAATATATCAATGAATAAAATAGCCTGTCTGCCTCTGAGGGGCTATATTATCAATTGAAATCCCGCTAAAGCCTTTCAACTCCTTTCCATAGCCTTCTCTCTTTCTGGCTTTTCGTTTCTACTT
This sequence comes from Nitrososphaera sp., assembly GCA_036519825.1. Lineage (GTDB taxonomy): Archaea > Thermoproteota > Nitrososphaeria > Nitrososphaerales > Nitrososphaeraceae > Nitrososphaera. The sequence goes on from DATDKS010000015.1 coordinate 1,165, forward strand.
AGAACCCCTTCAATTGTCACCAGGTCATCTCTCTTAGAAATGAGGCTAATGACAAAATGGAATCCAATCAGAGGGGCAAATAATCCAGCAGCTAAGGCGGCAAGGTAGGGGCTATGCAGGGCAACAAAAAGGTATAGTGTTACCCCTGCACCTGTCATTATTTCTATCCAAGTGCATGTGCAAAGCTGTAGTCCAATCTCTTTCAATTTCAGTTTCAAATCGCCTCGCCTCTTTAGTTATAGGTTATGGTTATGCCTCTGATAAGCGCCTTTCCTTCCTTCAGGTTGTTGCAGCGATGCAGAATAGAGAGACAATATCTTATTCCTGTTGTATCGGGCCCATCGTCGAAGATATCGCTAAGATGCGCACCAGAGTTGTTGTGTTGGACCTCGATTCTTGTCATTCTGGAAGAGTGGTCTACTGAGAATTTCAAGTTCAGCAGCTTAACAGGAGCAATGAAGTTAGGCCAGTTAGTGCCAGAATCAAACTTTGTCTTAGAATTAAAGGCTGCATTACCACAGACCATACAATAGTAATCATCTTCTTCTTTGCAATCGCCGTAGTTGCCTGGAAAAGGTACGTCAGTGACTTTCATTCTGCCGAGCTCATATTGCTCAAGGGTGAGCTGATCTTTGCGCACTTTTCTATCCTGCCGATAATAATCGGCAGTTCTTCTGCTTTCCATCCTAATACTGCTCATCAGAATAGAATTGCCCTACTAGGTATTAGAGGATATTTCCAGATCCGTTCCAGATCGAGATTTTTAGATGCACAGGAGATATCACGAAGAAATTATTGGTTGTGAGCCGCGGCTAACGGATAGAACCGAAATTGCCTGATACCATATGAAATTTGTGTCATATTTTGATAAGTCTGTTGCTTCTGGCATTTTGTAATTCTGGTCCTCAACATTCCCTTTTAGGCTGCCAAGATTGACAAAGTCAGAATTGTCCTTGTCCTTCGAAACATAAACTTGAATGTTAGACCGTGGGTCGATCGGAAAATTTCTAGCCCCAAGGTATTACTGCCATCACTCACTTTGATAACTTTGGCTTGACCTTCAGCGTTATGCCTTCTTGCATGTACTCCGAGAAAACGACCTGGTATATGCCTGAAAGATATTTCTTCTCCAATCGTAGTCATTTCTTCATCAAAAGAGGCACCATTAGTCGGAACCCGTCATGGAGGAGGAAGAAGAACTGTCAGATAATTTCTTGAAGCTGCCTTCCTTCCGCTATTGACTGCTATCGTTGGCCGTATCTTGCAACGTAGCGCCATGCAGATATACTGCCTTCGATCCTTCCACGCAGTCCAACAAAAATAGGCTCGAAGCTCGTCGGTTGGAAAAGATTAAGAGGATTTCCAAATCTTTTTTAGATCTTGCTTTGCTGGTACTGTTAATTTTGCAGATCCACTTCTTGGTAAAGTGCTCTGGCATGCAGATATATCTATTATAGTAATTGATTCCTTAATGGATTTTCACCAGCCTGCATAGTCGTCGCTTATCATTTTCTTCTGAAATCTATCAAGAACAGTTAGAGAGAGGATATTCGGTGTCTAGACATGGCTAAAACCTCTTCAAAGAAAGGGTCTTCTACTGCAAAATATGATATCGTCATATAGGCCAGAGCAACAACTACAAAGATCATAGTTATCACAAATGAAACCATCAGGATAGAGAGCAACGATAAGGGACAGGTTACTGGAAGGCACTATTCTGGAGTTCATTGGGACACAGTAGAAGGGACAATGTTAGCAGATGGGACCACAAGCCTGACGATAATGTATCTACACATGATAAACAAAGGCGAATCTGTCATGGGAACAGGAACAGGAACTCAAGCAACACCAAACTAAAGGGGAGTTGCAAGAGTCACGGCTGAGGGAACGATGTAGACATTTGCTCCTCGGTTATAAAATCTAAACGGCAGCAGGTTGAAAGTTGAAGGAGAAGTATATACGATTAAAGAGGCTGTAGAGGTGAGCGGTAATTTCGAAATAGCGAATATGTAGACTCCGATTTTATCTTAATCGTACAATGTCAACAGGCTTTAGCAATGCGAAAGCCTATGCGATACTGTCTTCTTAAAAGCGGACTCTTCACCTTACCCCAATCTCTCCATAATTGCAATCAGGTTTGGTCGCCAGATCTTCTGAAAGATTTTGGTTTCAAAAAAAATTCACCTTTCCCAGTTGAATTGATATATCAGCACGAAATGACATGTCGATCCATCAAAATACTTACTGGTACAGGGCAACAGAGAATATTCCATCGCTTCTCACTGGTCCTCCACCATCTGTAGTAGTAGAGGAGTGTTTCAAAGCAATTCATTAATATAATTCTAATAACTGGATAATATGCTGTATTAGAGTAGCTGTCATACCACTTTCAATCTTCATGATTGTTGAACGAATTTATCCCAAAATGGCTTGTAAGTGATTTGGAAAAATGTATTTTAATGAGCTTGAAGGCATGAACATAGACATATTTATTGAAGAAGAGAGCTGCGGCGTCTTTGAAGCATCGTTTCGGGACAATGTCAATGAAAAAAAGTCATAGAAAATATTCTCCAATTTCCTCAGCTCTTAAAAAATTTCTTTCTCGTAACGAGCTCTCTGGTATTTCACCTGGGACCGAATACATTAGTTTGGACAATGCGACTGACAGAATCTTAGCAGGCAATATCCGATGCCCAATAGATATCCCGCCCTTTCAGAGATCCACAGTAGATGGCTACGCCGTCTTATCAAGCGACACGCTAGAAGCCACTAGAAACCACCATGTTATGCTCAATGTAATAGGCCGAGTTAGTGCCGGCAAGACTTCCTCCAGCAGAATTCGCTCCGGCAAGGCAATTGCTATTGCTACCGGAGCAAAAATTCCAAAAGGCGCAGACTCGGTGATAATGATCGAAGACGTCATAGTTGAGGATGAAGGAAAGAATATTCGCATCTCAGACAAGATAGGCAAAGGAAATAATATTACGCAGAGGGGAAATGATCTAAAGAAGGGTCAAGTTCTTCTTAAAGAAGGAACATGGCTTGCTGCCGCAGATATTGGGCTAATTGCATCGGTTGGCATATCAGATATACCTGTGTATAAAAAGGTCAAAGTTGCAGTGCTTTCAACTGGCAACGAACTGGCAGAACCCGGCTCAAACCTTGGCAATGCTTCGGTTTTCGATAGCAACAGGTTCATGCTCTTTAGCATGATAAGAAAGTGTGGTGGAGAGCCAATAGATCTGGGGATATGTAGGGATGAAAAGTCTCTGATACAGGCAAAAATAATGCAAGCACTAAAGTTTGACGTGATTCTGGTATCTGGCGGCTCTTCAGTCGGCGAAAAGGACTATGTTCCTGACATAATAAATGAAATTGGACAGCCCGGAATTATAATCCGCGGGATTGCAATGAAGCCTGGTTCTCCTACCTCTATAGGCATTGCAAATGGAAAGCCGGTAATCGTGCTTCCCGGCTATCCTGTTTCTGCATTTGCCGCCTTTTACAGCTTTGGGCAACCATTGATTTACAAGCTCCTAAAGACTAATGGTCCGCCTATTGCCAGGCAGGTCGCCAAGCTGACTTCGGATGTCAAGTTACATAAAGGAATGACCACGTTTATTAGAGTTAAACTCTTGAGGCGTCATGGACGCTTTCTTGCCGAACCAATATCTGCCGCTGGAGCCAGCCTTCTCTCGACATTAGCTTACTCTGATGGGATTGTAGTAGCGAAGAATAACAAAAAAACCGTACACCGAAGAGAGGATAAGTTGTACAAAGGACAGGATATAGAAGTGATGTTGTTGAAAAGTGTCTATCAGGAGGCTTGATTACTTGTCAAAATTGAAAGATAACGGAGATAATATCGATAATTCTCTTATTGATGGCTTTGGCAGAGTTGCGCGAAAATTAAGGCTCTCTGTGACTGATAGATGTAACATGCAATGTATCTATTGCATGCCAAGAGATGCCGATAAGAGAGACGAATCGGGAAATAACAATAGTAGTGCTTCTGCGAAAAGATGGCTTGCCCAAAGTCAGGTCTTAAGCTATGCTGAATTTTTGAGATTATCATATATAATGGCTCGACTGGGCATTGAGAAAATAAGGGTCACAGGTGGCGAACCGCTGCTCAGGCCAAAAGTGGAAGACTTGATTGCAGGGTTGTCTAAGATAAATGGAATTAAATCGATCAGCATGACGACTAATGGTCTTTACCTGGGCGAAAAGGCAGAGATTCTAAAGAAGAGTGGACTTCAAAGTGTGAATATCAGCCTCGACTCATTTAACGCCGGACGCTTTAAAGCCATGTGTGGCATAGATGGTCTGCACAAAGTTCTAGATTCGATTTCCTCTGCTGCAGACGCCGGGTTGGAGGTAAAAATAAACACAGTGATTGTAAGAGGATGGAATGACCAAGAGGTGGCGGATTTTGCGAGTTTCGCTCGTGAAACAGGACATATTGTTCGCTTCATTGAATTCATGCCGTTAGATGGATCTGGAATCTGGTCGCCGGACCTTGTCGTTAGCAAGAGCGAGATTATCTCCAGAATAAGAAATGACATTGGTGATCTTGTTGAAGCTTCAGGAATTGTTGTTGACAACAACAATAACAATAACAACAACATCGCCAAAGTAAATGAGGATGGATCAGCACCGGCAAAGATCTACTCTTTTAGAGATGGAAAAGGAACGGTTGGATTTATTCCTTCAATGACAGAGCCGTTTTGTGCTCAATGTGATAGAGCAAGGATAACTTCAGATGGAAGGCTTCTTACTTGTCTTTTTGAGAATCCGGGTCATGATTTGAAGCACCTCCTGCGCAACGGAAAGACTGATCAAGAAATTGCTAATTACATTTTGGAATCTACCCGAAGGAAGCCGGAAGGAGTAGTAAGCATCATAAGATCCAAAGCGTTAAAACCAACTCTGAATTTGATGCACACCATAGGAGGATGAGGATAATATCTTTTGGGTGATAGGAAAGAGATGAAGCACCAAAATCATACTCCTCAGCAGTTTATTACCTTAAAAGTCAAGTCATTTGCAATTCTCAGAGAAATAATAGGCAAGGAGCAAACGACATTACAACTGCCCAGAAAAGATGAGGGAACAACTGTTGCTGATTTAAGGATAAGGATCCTTGAGCTCTATCCTGAAATTTCAGCACAAAAGATCCCAGTTGGAATTGCTGTTAATGCAAAGATGGTGCATGACAAATCAATCATAAATGACTTTGACGAAATAGCACTCTTGCCGCCTATCAGTGGCGGCGGTGGTGGTTAGCGAATTTTGCTTTCTATATCAGAACATACGATCGATATTGAGATGTTGCTAGAAAATGTCAAGGATGATGCTGCAGGTGCAACTATTCTCTTTTTGGGGACTGTCAGAAATCACAACAATGAGTATGCTGTATCTGGAATTTATTACGAAGCGTATGCCAAGATGGCATATGAAACAATGGCCAAAATTGAAGCAGAAGCTATCAAAAGGTGGAAGTTGAAAAAGTTTGCTGCAGTGCATAGAATTGGTGATTTAAAGATAGGAGAAGTTAGTGTCGCTATTGCAGTATCGTCTGAGCACAGAGATGAAGCCTTTGAAGCAGGAAGGTATGCTATTGACCGAATCAAGACTGAAGTTCCGATATGGAAGAAGGAGATGAGATGTGACAAAGGGGGCGGCGGCGTCTGGGCAGAAGGCGCACAAATAGACAGGAATTGACAAAATATGGGCATGTTTGATATTGGAGACAAGTCCGAGACGCTCAGAATTGCCACCGCGCAGGCAATAGTAAAAGTAAGACCTAAAACCATCCGCTTAATCAAGGAAGGAAAATCCCCAAAGGGCAACATAGTAGATGCCGCCAGAATCTCTGCAACAATGGCAGCAAAGCGAGCTTGGGATTTACTGCCATACTGTCATCCCATACCAATAGATCATATCAAAGTCGATGTTTTGATCAAAACAGAATCGATAGAGGTAGACGTACAGGTAAAAACTACTTGGAAGACAGGCGTTGAGATGGAATCACTGACAGGTGCCTCTATTGGAGCCCTCACAATCTATGATATGCTAAAGCCAGTAGACGAATCATTGGCGATAAAATCTGTCAAGCTTTTAGCAAAGAGTGGAGGCATGAAGGACTTTTACGAAAAGTACCCTAAACCATTGAAGGCCTCTGTAATAGTGATCAGCGATTCAGTATCAAAAGGCGAACGATCAGACAAGTCTGGCAAGCTTGCTGTTGAAAGGCTCAAGAGCAGTGGATTTGAGATCGTAGACTATAGAGTTATACCAGACGATACAAGCCAAATAGAATCGTCATTAATAACTTCATCTGACGAACGGAAAGTAGATCTAGTTTTGACATGTGGGGGTACTGGTCTTGGACCCCATGATGTCACTCCTGAAGCGACCAAGAGGCTCTTGGAAAAAGAAGTATTAGGAATCTCTGAAGCATTGCGGATGCATGGCCAAAAAAGAACACCTTTGTCGATGCTGTCCAGAGGAGCCGCTGGGATCAGAGGCAAGACAGTCATCGTAAATCTACCAGGCAGTGTCAAGGCAGTGTCAGAGTCACTAGATGCACTCATCCCTGGCATATTGCATGCATCAAAGATGCTTGGAGGTCACGGACATTAACAATGAAATTGCCCTTGTTCTTATTGCACCCCTTTTCTTTGGCATAAGCTTCATTTATTCGAGTGTCGGATTTGGCGGTGGTAGCAGCTATATTGCAGTTCTTGTGCTTCTTGGAATTAGCCTATTTGCTGTTCCTCCTATAGCGCAAATACTTAACATAATCGTGGCCGGAATGGCAGTAATCAGTTTTGCAAAAGCTAAACACCTTTCACTGAAATTCACTCTGCCTTTTTTATCATCGATACCTTTTGCCTTTTTTGCGGGAGCAATTACTCTTCCAGAGCGGAATCTTGCCCTCATTTTTGTCCTAGCACTGTTCGCGGCATCAGCTGCTCTGCTTTTGTCCGGAATTAGGGGCAGATCTTTTGAGAAATTACAACAAGAAAAAAGGACCAAAGAAATAGTAGTGAAGGTATGGGATATTCGGAAAATATTATTAATTGGGGTTCCTACAGGAGCTATCCTAGGTGTTGTAGCAGGACTTGTAGGGATAGGGGGCGGGATATGGCTTTCCCCGTTGCTCATACTTTCAGGGATGGCTGATCCAAAACGCGCCGCCGCAACTTCCAGTGTCTTCATAGTAGCAAACTCTGTTAGCGGGTTTTTGGGACAATCGGCGAGCAAATCTATTGACCTTGGGATCTTGTTTCCCCTTGCATTGGTGGTCCTGGCAGGAGGGTTGTTAGGATCTAGGTTGGGCGCATTCAGGCTTGATCATGACAAAATCCGCATCATAGTTAGTGCGATAGTGGCCATAGCAGGACTTAACCTCATGATCAAATTCTTGTTCTCCTGAAGTTGTAGTAGTAGTAGACCACCAGGAATGTGTGTTATGATGGTGTTATGATGGTGTTATGATGAAAATTATTAGATGATGATCATGCCACAGTTTCCTCTACTGAATGATAGCCCGTTGATCCATTTGGATAGTTATCTCTAATTTCTGCAGTTTGTATGCTTCCAGCTTTGTCTGTTGCTCTTACAACTATATTGTATTTTCCTTTATTTTGTGGAATCCAATCTAGAGCCCAAAGAACCCAAGAGTTGCTTGAAAGCGGATCTTTGATGCTTGCAGTCTGCCAGCTGTTTCCGCCATCTGTGCTGACCTCTACCTTTGATATTCCTCTGTCGCCAGCAAAGGCTAAGCCAGCTATTGGGCTTTTGTTTCCTACGGTCCCCGCAGTATTAGTAGCCAATTCTTCAAACCTGTTCAGTAATGCATCTCCGGGGAAGACAATCTTCGAATGTGTTTGATATTTAGCATTATTTGCCCAACCTCTTCTCTGCCAAAATCCCTCATAAACACTATCTACTAGTTCAACATCAGTTATCCACTTTGCGTTCATCATTCCGTACAATCCTGGGACAATTGCTCTTACAGGAAAGCCGTGCTCTGCGGGCAATGGAACGCCATTCATCTCATACGCCAGTATGGTCCCATCCATTAGCCCCCTATCAAGGGGTATTCCAACATCGTAACCGTCAGAGCATCTAAAGACAATGTAAATCGCCTCAGGCAACACTTGTGCCTTGTCTAATATGCTTTTCAGTGAAACTCCCTTCCAATATGCAGTACTAATGAGATCACCGTCAATCTTGTCGCTGATGCATTCCAGTGTGGCATATTCGCTGGTAGAAGGCATGGCTTTTAGTTCGTCATAATTAAACTGCAAAGGACCATCCTTTATTAGACCTCGAACATTGAGCCTCCAACTGTTTGCATCAACAGAGGGTACAATTATGTTTGTATCTATTCTGTAAAATTTTTCATTAGGAGTTAGCTCGGAAGCAACAAATGGAGCAAGTGTCTCTTGAGCAAATATACTGCCTGCAGGGATATTAGCTGAAGTAGGGGGCAACGGTACTTTCGGACTGGATACTGGCATTGACGACTTGCTATGGAATGGGAAGCTTCTGGCCCAGAGAATAAAGAGGGCTACTCCAACAATGCTTAGTCCCATTGCAATGAATTGTCTTCTACTTATTCTCCGAACGCCTGAAGTAGCGGCGGTTGTGGTTGTCGTATCAAGCTTTTTTTCTCCGCCTCCCCCTTCTATATCTGCGTTAGACGCTTTGCCAGGTTCAACTCTCGTGGCAATGGTACCTCTTTGGAACAAATAAGATAGTGTCCGGCCATAGGCGACACTTGGAAGAAGAAGAAAAAGTAGAGCATACTGGATCTCTGATGATCTCGTTAGTAATTCATTTAGTTGTAAAAGGAAAGCGCTTATTGCAACCATTATAAGATAGGGAATAAAGGAAAGTTGTATTAGATTTAAAATTACAGCCTTGTTGGAAAGTTTGATGTATAGCTTATGAAGCAATATCGCAAGAGCCCCATAAATAACCAAGTTGAAGACAATTGCCGCAATAAACGCGGTGTATTTAGCTAACGAACCAAATGTCTCAACAGAAAAAGACTCTACCTCCCCCGGAGTCAGTGAGAATAGTGTCTGAGAAGCAAGTTCTGGGATAAATAATCCACCTGCAATGATTCTAAAAATCGCAGAGATTACCAAAGCGACGCTTCCAGCAACGAGACCAAGTGTGAACTTTCTCATTATTCTATTCAATTTTCTTGTTATCACCCTAGGATTTTCTCCGGTTATGCTTCTCTGGATTTTCTTCTTCTTCTAGTGTCTCACGATGCTGTATATTTGGTCCTATAGTATGACTATACCAAAATTGGTTTTCCCAGCACGATGAGCGACAGAACAATATATGCAGCTGATCCCATAGTCAAGGATTGATTAAAGCTTTTTTCCAGATTGGATTGATGAGGGTCTGCAAGCATCTTCTTTTTTCATCGCTATTGAACGTGGATTAGCGCATCAGCAGCAGAACAAGCTTAGGTAGAAATGTATGCTGTTATGAGCCATGGAACTAAACCGGGTCTCATAAGGTGCATTTTGTGGATCATTTAGTGACTTTAAAGAAGGACTACCAGACTTCAATAATCGAAGATAATAAGAAAAAGGAGCAGGGAGCAACCAAAGGCGCTAAGCAAAGCCTCCGTTGGCACGCAGTACCTGACCGTTGACCCACCCGCCGTCAGGGCCGGCAAGGAACGACACTAGGTTGGCGATGTCTTCAGGCTGGCCGAGGCGTTCCAGCGGAGGGAGTTTGCGCAGTTGTTCGATTTGGGCCTCTTCCTTACCGGTGAGAAACAGCTCTGTAGCCACGGGACCTGGGGCAACGGCGTTTACAGTGGTATTGCGACCCCGCAGCTCATTCGCAAGCACGCGGACCAGCCCCTCAACACCTGCCTTGGAGGCGATATAAGGGCCATAGGTCGGGAACGACTTGGCAATGACACTACTCGAGAAAGCAATGATGCGGCCACCTGACGAAACCTGTCGAGCCGCTTGTCCCAGCACGACAAACGTCCCTCGGAGGTTAGTTGCGATCACCTTGTCAAAAAGGTCAAGGTCGCCTCCAGCGATAAGTGAAAGTGGCATGATGCCTGCACAATTCACTACCACATTTACCCCACCGAATGTGTCCACTGCTTCCTTGAAGAGACGCTCAACGTCGGCTGCGTTTGCCACATCGGCCTGTGCAGCAATTGCTTGCCCGCTGGCGGCTGCAGCCTTAATTTCGGCTACGACTTCTTCTGCCTTGATGGCATTGCCAGCGTAGTTCACCACAACCCCGAAGCCGTCACGTGCCAGTCTTATCGCTACAGCACGTCCAATCCCACGCGAGGCTCCTGTGACGATGGCGCTCTTCTTTTCTGTTGATGTATGTGTCATTAGTTGTCGTTCACCCGCAGTGTGAGGAAATTACCAAGGCCTATCCGACTCAGAAACTCGGCCCGAATTCGGTCGGCGACTGCGTCGACTATATTACTGCCATCTTGAGCAGGGTTGATGTGCACGGGGAAAGCTCTTTTGCCAAATGGCATGTCGACATCCTTGACTACGGCGTCAATGACGGCAGCTACATCTGCTGCGTCCGGGGGCTGAAAGTTTTTTGCTATACAAAATAATTGCCTCTGCACTTTAATAAACACATAAGTACACTTATCCATTCCATTTCAAATTGGAAAATATACAATTGATTATCTTAATCGCACAATGTCACTAGGTTTAACGTAGAGAAAATCTACACTTCTTTCTGTTGTATGTCTATAAGAATGCTTCTTACATATAGTTTTTGTAATAGTTCTATCCCGCGCACTAGCACTAGCTTCAGTAGTTTTCACACTATTGTTAATTTCCTTATTTTTGCCAGCCCAGGGTCCTCATATGAGACGACGATGCCTCTGATTATATTTGCTCTGTATCCATTCAGAATTTGCAAATCCTTGATTAACTCTGTTAATTCACTTAGTTAATCGAGGGTTATATCTTAACTGCATTAATTAAATGCATGGCTCAGATGCCAGCACTGATACCAAAGGAAGTCGAAATCCAGAGACTGAAGAAGATCTACATCATGGTCATCGTGCTGGGTTCAATTGCAGCCTCAGTAGAGGTCGACAACTTCGTCGATGGCTCGCTACACCAGACAGCCATACGTGACTCGGCATTCACTCCGGCCCACTGGTGGCTCTACAGTCACTTTGTCGCATTGCCTCTGGGTTGGGGAATGGTGGCTATGTATGACAGAAGAGTACCAATCCTGAGGGGACCAGGTAATTCGATGAACACCGGTTTGAAAATTACCATCATTGGCTACTTAGCGACTATGTTTACGATAGGCGTAAATGAACTCTGGCACTTCTGGTTCGTCGAAGAAATCTTCGCAGTTCCAAACCACTGGATGTTTAACATGGGTGTCGTCGTGGCATTCATGGGTGCTCTGGCATATGTAGTCAGAGTATACGCCAGATTGGTCGAACTTGGTGCAGAAACGCCTGCCAAGAACCCATACGTGGCCGAAATGTACAAGCTGGCTCTTGAAGGAAAGCTGTACAGCAGGTCTATACCATAAGACCGGAGTAGGCGGAGGCTAGCACGTAGTAGCCTTTAATATCTGCTCACCCTTTATTTTTGCACATATATCTGCGCAAATTGCACTTATTTTCAATTTAGCCATTATAGGTCCTTTGTGATTTGTCTCCAGAAATACTTGCTATCATTTCCAAGGGGGCTTTTCTGGACAAAAACAGCATTCACCCACTCGCCAATGCTAATAATGCACAGAACTAGGCTCATCTTTTCCATAGAAACGTACATACGAATGAAAAATAAATTCTCCGATTTTAACGAAGTGGTATTCATCACTCAAAACTTCAATTGTACCCATTACTAGATATACCGAAAATTATCTCCACTACTCCACACTTGGCAGCTGGAGTGTAATTTGTAGGTCTTTGGGGTAGTGATACTTGCATAGTAGCGGAGATAATACCTCCACTTTTGATGATATCTCCACCACTATTGTCAATGATTTTGGGTTTGATCATATAGTAATTTCGCCATCGTGATAATTTCATGGCATATGAGAATGCTTTCATCACAATTATGCTAGTTGGATTGGTGTTCTTCGGATCCAAAAAGCTGCCAGAATTGGCAAGAGCAAGGGCACTTGCGAGCAGTGAGGGTAAAATCGATAGTTTACATTTGCAGCGAAGGCAAGAAGTCAATTCATCTCGCTCACTAAGTCGAGGGATATGACGAGTAATTAGGGCACAGCAACATCTGCGAATTTCTCATAAGCGGCCTGTACTACGAAAAACCGTCCAAGGTAAAGACACACATAGCTCATTAGTCTTCTTATTCTCCTATAGGTTCCTCATTTCTAGCAGCAAAGCCAACACTCGCGGTTAAAGTTGTCTCGTATCTGTGATTGCAGATACCTTTCCAATATTTGGGTAAAAGTATGTGCGATCGATCTATCCTCCGCTTACCTCAAGCGTACAATTTCTCTATTATCTGGGACACTTGACCGCACTTTGAGGCGAGAATAGATAGTACTAGCGACATTTTCTGACTTGCTTTTTTCGCCGTGATTGACCAGCACACGCTTTGGCCTGATGCGCGAGACAAAGTTCAGAATTTGGTTAAAGTCAGAATGACCTGAAAATCCGTCTATCTTTTGTGTTTGGGCGCGGACGGGAACAACTTTGACCTTGCCTGTCTTGTCCATCATGCTAACTTCAGACATAGCTCCGTCAAGGACGCGCCTACCAAGCGTGCCATTGATTTGGTAAGAGACAAACATAATTTTGTTCTTCGGGTTTGGTGCAAGCTCTTTGAAGTATTCTACAGACGGGCCGCCTTCAAGCATGCCAGAAGTTGCCATCACTATTGCGGGATTTTCGTCATTTAGTATATCATCACGCTTGCCATATCCGCTTATGACTGTAAAATATTCTGACTGAAAGGGATTGATGCCCTGGGATACCGACTTGCGCACATCAGAGCCAAGGTAGTGCGCATAGGACATATGTATGGCGCTTGCCTCAGAGATCATTCCCTCGATATATATTGGCGACTCGACGAGCCTGCCTTCCTTCATTTCCTTTGCCATAACAAGCATTATCTCCTGAGCCCTGCCCACAGCAGGAACAGGAAGTAGGACCTTACCGCCATCCATGAGGGTCTTGTTTATGGACTCAGTGAAGCCTCGATAGACCGATTGCTGATCAGGCATCACATCCGTGGTGTTGCCATAAGTGCTTTCAGTGATGAGTGTTTCTACCCTCGGATACATAGATACTGCGCTGTCAAGCAGTTGTGTTCTGGCGTATTTGTAGTCTCCAGAGTACAAGATGTTATGAGCGCCTGAAATATTCAGGTGCACCGTAGCGCTGCCCATGATATGTCCAGCGTTGTTGAGTGTAATCGTGACGTCTGGCGAAATGTCTGTAGGCTTGCCGTATGGCAGGGTTATACAGTGCTTGATGACTTCGCCTACGTCCCTTGCAGAGTATGGTAGATACGCGCCATTGCTGTTTGCAATCTTGACAGAATCCGTTTGTAGCAGGATCATCAATGGTAAAGTAGGCTCGGTACAGTAGACAGGTCCCCTGTAGCCATACTTGAAAAGTGTCGGCAAGAAGCCTTGGTGATCAATGTGTGCATGGCTTATCACTACTGCATCAAGATCGTCAAGGTCAAAGTTGAACCAGTCAAGTCGAGGATAAGCATCGAGTCCGGACATTTCTCCAGGATTTATGCCACAGTCGAGCATCACCTTGGTCTCTGGAGTGACGACGACAAAACAGGATCTGCCTACCTGTTTGACTCCTCCCAGACAAAATAGCATAACTTCTTCCCTGCTCATTGACCATGATGGGGGCTTATTAGATCGAGCCTCAGTCGGGAGTGTTGCTGTTGCTGTTGTTGTAGTAGTAGTCGTCTGCTGCTGTTGTTGTTGTTGTCTACGAGGATGCGTCGTTGTTGTTGTTGTGTCATTCCCGTTGACATTGCTAACTATAAGAGATTCTCTGAATACGCGCTTGCCTAGCTTTTGCAGAAATTCTGTCCTTTCTCTTGCAGAACTCTTCAGTGTGGAGTGCAGCGTGTTGATGCTGGACGAGGGAATATGTGGCGAGCGTCTGGTGTGAGCTATCCATCCTGTTGACTGGGCGATTTGAACAAGCATGTTAGGATCTATTGCTTCCGGCTTGCTTACTTCG
>DATDKS010000016.1:0-7281 GCA_036519825.1 Nitrososphaera sp.
TGAAGAAAAAGGCAAGGCACTATTCAAGAGTGTTATTGAGAGGCACCTTGAGGGAATAGTTGCAAAAGAAAAGCACAGTAAGTATCGTCAGGGCATCCGATCTTCTGCATGGCTGAAAATAAAAGGGATTCTAACTCAGGATTGTATTGTAATAGGATATACTAAGGGTGAAGGCAATAGGCAAGATTACTTTGGTTCGCTGATCTTAGCTGCATATGATGGAACAGGCAAAAAATTACGTTTTATTGGTCATTCTGGTAGCGGGTTTGGGTTTGACCAGCTAAAAGAAACTCTAACCGTTATGCAAAGACTCAGAACAGAAAATAATTCTTGTCCTGTAGACTATGTTCCATATACGAATAGCAAACCTACGTGGCTCAGACCTGAACTTGTAGCAGAAGTAAAATTCAGCGGTTGGACTCAGGACCTGATAATGCGTGCGCCTATATTTCTAAGGTTCAGATATGACAAGCAGCCGACTGAATGTCTTATAGAACAACAACAACAACAGCAACAAGTTCAACAAGAAATAGATCAGGATAATATGATTGGCAATGGAGTAAGCAGAAAGGAACGAGAAGAAGAAGGAGAAGAAGGAGAAGAAAAGGGAGGATACACTACTACCATGCCAGTACTACGGGAGGTGAAATTTTCAAATCTCGACAAAATCTATTGGCCCAGTACAGGAAGGCTAAAAAAGGAACTGACTAAAGGAGATCTAATTGAGTATTACGACAAGGTTAGCAGATACATTCTTCCCCACTTGCGAAACAGACCTCTTTCGCTCAAGCGCTATCCAGACGGAATCACAGGTAAGTCTTTTTACCACAAGAATTGGATCCAAGAAAAGCCTGATTACGTAGAGACAATTCAAGTATTTTCGGAGTCAAAAAGCGACATTATCAATTATTTGATATGTAACAACAAAGAAACACTGCTTTGGCTTGCTAACCTTGGCTGCATTGAAATGCATTCATGGTATAGTAGAGTGCATGACTTTAATGCATGCAATAACACTGCCAATTGTTCTAACCCTGCGCCATTGGCTGAGGAAAAGTGCGGTCTAGACACACCTGATTTCGTAGTTTTTGACCTTGACCCATACATATACTCGGGAAAAGAAAAACAAGGAGAGGAGCCAGAATATAATGTGAAGGGCTTCAAGGCTACGGTGGACGTGGCACTTGATTTAAAAGATTTACTTGATGAGCTCCACATCGAGTCATACATCAAGACATCAGGAAAAACAGGATTGCATGTATTTATTCCAGTTGCACCCATCTATGGATACAATCAGACAAGAAGCTTTGCAGAAATAGTGGGGATGATGCTTAGCCGGAGGAGGCCGGGCAAGATTACTATGGAATGGAATAGCTCAAATAGAAAAGGCAAGGTATTCTTTGATTATAATCAAAATGCAAAGGGTAAGACTCTTGCCTCGATTTTTTCGGTAAGGCCGACAATATCAGCTAGTGTATCAATGCCTGTAGAGTGGAGAGAACTATCAGACATTCAACCTGCTGATTTTACACTTGTTAACGTGCCAGAGATTTTGTCATCAAAAGGTGGCAATACATGGAGTAATATCTACAAAAAGAAACAGGATCTGCTTGAAATGATACAGCGGGCTTCCTAAGCATGGGTATTAGCTTGGGCTGTGGCAGATTATTGAAAATAAAGAATAACAATTACTAAAGATGCATAATATCTCTAACTGGCGTCTGCTTTTTATGAACTGAATTAAAATACCAATCAGCAAAAAAAAGAAAACGGCAATTAACAGAGATGTATCATTCAACCTAAAAGATTTGGGAGGGGTTAATCTGCCATTGGAGTTGCTTGCTTCTGGTGGCAACAAGTGGTCTCAAAAATTATAGCAAGCAAGGTTGACGTTTTGCAAGTCTTGTTGATAATGCCGGCCATCGCTTAGGCTCTATTCAATCTATAGTGAGTAAGAGTCATGAACCTTATGAGGCATCCCATGTTTTCAATTGTTCCCAGCAAGCAGCACAAAAGTTCTTATCCTTTACATCTTGTTGTTCGACCGTGATATTGTCTGTGTTATAGACTTCCTTGCATGAAAGACATAGATTCTTGACCAATTCTACTGTGTCTCTCCCATCATTCTCAAAGAGAGCACATTGTGTATAATGGGCTGTTTGTCAAAATACTTCTATACTATTGACAACTTGTGATATCCATTGTAGACAGAGATGTTGTTCAATTTAATTAATCGTCGATTTGTTATTGTAACATAAGATAATGTATCAATGCACCATACTGCATTTCTAGTAGTGGTGAATCTGTAGTTTAGTAAAATGAAAAAGCCATTTTCTGTGTCGCAGTATAAAAAGAAATGGGCGTACGTAAGCTCGACGATGATAGCAATACTAGCCGTAGGATTTACATTCCCTTATGCCTTTGGGCAAGCCACTCCAGATGTGCCTCAGATGTTTCAGCAGATTCTTGACCTAGCAGGTAGTATAAAGACAGATACAGGGGAGATCAAGGCAAGGACAGATAACCTCCCTCAAGACCCTGCCAGCACCACTGACATAACAGAAGCGCAAAGTGCGATAGAAGCTGCAATTGCTGGAAGGACTGAGACAACATCTACTCATCTAGTAGTGGCAGGGCAGGATATACCCGTGGGCACACCACATGTAGTGTTGCTGAGAAATATAGCGACCAACGTGTTTTACAATGCAGTCGTAGGACAGGAAGCAGACTTAGATGGCGATGGTATGTTGGACAACTGCGAGGGCAGAATGATATTAACCCTGGAAAAAGATGGCGACTATGACTTCAATGACAATGTCGAACAATTGTTAGAAATAACAGATGGTTCGCTGAGGACCCTGTCAGGTTTTAGCAATTCCACATATGGATTGGCAGCATATACTCAGGATATTGGAGCCAGTGATTCCTGTGCAGTAACGATAACTGCAACTTCGGGAGATGACCTAAGGCCACTGCCGCAATAAGAAAAACAGTAAATGATAACAAGTGCAAACCTTGTTTCAGGAAACAGAATAGCAGCAGAGCAGCCTATGATATAACATGATCAGAGAGATCAGAGTCAGGTGAGAGAGGGTTCTGGAGAACGCTAGTGCCATTTTCTCTTTACTTTTTCTTTCCCTCTTCTCTCATGAATTCAAATCCTTCATACCCATAGATTCCAACATAGCGGGCTTTACAATCAGTGCAGATTGGGATAAGCCCTTTAGGACATATGAAATCAGCATTGCGTCTACATATCCGGCAAGCATAGTATGCAGCTCGCCATTTAGATGACGCGGGTGATAATATCATGTTATTCTGTTGCTCCTCCTTATGCTGTTATTGTGCTGCTGCTGCTGATAGCAAACATCACAGAGCGTAATCATCTCAGTCGGCGATTTAAGATTCTCTCCAGTTAATACGTAATAGTCAGCTGGCTTTGCAGTGCATTTGCGGCACAGATAATAAGAAGGCGATTTATTAACGAGGAATCTACTATGAGCAGGCATCATATCTTTTGTATTAGCACCTTCCTTACTTCTCCTCTCTCAAGAGTATACTGCTACTTGCCGCTGCAGCCATTCCAAGCCGTCAAGCTCGGCAAACAACATATCTGACTCGTGCACATCTTTACTATTCTTCAGCAGAGCCTTCTTTTGCAAAATGGTGTATTCAAGTTTTTCAATATCGTTGTCGATAGACCTAATAGCGTCTATCTGCAGTTGGAAGGTGCTGTTTACTTCTGGCTTGTTCTCATCACGATCAATTTGCTCTTTTAGAAAGGATAGTCTGTCGTCGATTATTTGCTGTAGAGTCGTTATCATATATGGTGAAACCAAGCTCCAGATGGATTGTTATATCATAGCTAGCACCTTGGAGGGAGGGTGGGGGTTCAATATATTAGAAAAAGAAGGACGGATTGACCAAGGAGGAGGAGGAAGAAGAAGAAGGAAAGGAAGAAGAACCTGTAACACTAGATAGTTATTTGGTTAACAAAATCACTGAAAGTTAAAAGTAATGATCAATCAGGGCAGACATTCATACAGCAGGTCTTCTTGGCATGATGCGATGTTATTGCGGCTGAGGTTTCCATGGTACCTTAGATCTCCATCAACTATTAGCACGCCGCATTTCTGGCATCTCTTGGTTATCAACATCCTACAACCTCTAGAATGTGGTGGATTATCTCAATTTTCCTTCCATTTGGCATGGTTTTCTTCATCTCTTCACAGGACTATAATGCTTAATGCATTATGCTCTAATGTTATGAAGAGATTATTCAAATAACATAGCGGAAAAAACAACCTAGTTTTTATTCTAATAAGAAGTTGTTCTTAAGCAAAGCAGAATTCGACTATCTAACTGCTAAACTACAGTTCAAGGACGCCATAGCTAGACTATCAGGTCCAGACTTGTAAAGAAGCTGCAGCAATTCGCTAGCCAGGAGCTGGCTATTTTATTAGAAAGTGATATCTTCAGAATTCTGTAACCTTATAGAAAATTGTAAGGTTTGAGATGACCTAAGACCTTTGATTATAGAAGACAGCTATCCTCTCCAAATGGCGTGCGGATAGCAAGCTGCTACACTTCTAGTCGTTGAGCCTTATAGTCTCAAGTCTCCTTGGCAATTTTCAAACTGGCCGAGTATCTAAATCGGTGTTTTCAACACAATACACAGTTGTCACGTCTTCTTACTACAACAAGGATTAGGTGTTACAGTCGCTTAAGCAGCTGAAAAACGAAATGGAAAATGCTCTGAGTTGTATTGCATTCGATAAGCAGAGGCAAAGAAGTAGAGAAAGGGAACAAGGAAGAAAGTGGAGACCAACATGTTACTACTACTGCTCTAAATATTCTCACAATCAGGTGTTGCTATATCCCCTTCAGCTTCATTATAGTCTGTGACTGTATCTTCTCCTCCTCCACAGACGAATATGTCTGCTCCTCCAGAACCATCTCCTTCGAGGCTATCTCCATTATTCTCATCATCTCCCTCACCACTGATTATTACATCATTTCCAGAACCTGCACCAAACTGGGTATCTCCATGGTTCAAATCATCTCCCTCACCACTGATTATTACATCATTTCCAGAACCTGCACCTTCGAGGCTATCTCCAAAATTAACATCACCTCCGTCTCCACTAGTTATTACGTCATTTCCAGAACCTGCACCAGTCTCGGTATCTCCAAAATTGAAATCATCTCCCCCCCCACTAGTTATTACGTCATTTCCAGAACCTGCACCAGTCTCGGTATCTCCAAAATTAACATCACCTCCGTCTCCACTAGTTATTACGTCATTTCCAGAGCCGTCACCGATGAGAGTATCTCCATAATTTTCATCATTGCCTCCTTTGCTATCTATTAGGTCATCTCCTAATGTACCAACTATGAAATCAGGTCCCTCCGTCCCTTCAATCACATCTGCCCAAGCTTGACTAGGTCTAGATACTATCGCAGTCGTCGTTCCTATTACTGCTAATGACAGTAACAATAAAGAGCCCACACGGGTGAATGATAACAATGATATCCACCTTTTGGGATTATCACTTTGATTTAAAGTTTGTCTAGGCCATCATGGGATACAAATAGGTAAGAGAATAACCCCACAAAAAACCAAATTAACGCTGCGGAACTTGAGAAAATAGCTGGCAACCCCGCCATTAGGGCTTGTATTAAAGTTCACGTCAATCCAAAGACTGTACTGATTATAGAACCTTGCGTCGACTGGTCAACCATTCCCATAGATGGAATTCTATGAGTCTGTTTTTTGGGGGGTGTATGAGAAGGCGCTTCCCCCTGCAGACACAAATAAAGAGGCGCCTCCTAACGCGAAGTTAAAGTATCATCCTTCCCAAAACAAGCCGTTGGAACAGCAAGCATTTCTAACCTTAGTTAGTCATGAGAAACATGACTGAGGTCACTAGAAGTGCTTGCTAATGTTCTTACTCCTGTTCACAATCCTTTGCAAGAGACATACATCTTCTATTAATGTATAAAACATTCAAGCCTGCACTTTCCTCAAAAGGCGCCCAAAGAGAATAATAATCACGATAAGGATACAGCAGCTGTAGTCCTTATATGAGATGTGAAGATGTTGAACATTGAGTTGGACTAAGCGTAATGACAAACCTAGTCTCACTAAATCAAATTATTATTGATGTGCAAAGGAATTTCAAAAAGTTATTACAGAAAACATATACTCTGATTCATAAATACAATAACGCATATGGAGATGAGGACGGACGGGCTAAGTTTTTTGTGCAATACTTCCTTCTGAATCTCTGGCTGCTTATCCAGTTTGACGGCTTCTTAGAAGTCTTCGCTCGCCGGAGCAACAGAGTAAGCAGATATGTCCAGTTTACACCAGAGGATACAATGCAATTTATATCACAATATGATACAATCAACAGAACAAGCTATTGCACTAAGGCAATGTTTGATGTTGAGCATTTTTTGAAAATCGTCTCCAAGCTTCTAGGGATGAATACAGAGGTCGGCTATAGGGAGATGACAAGGAAATTGAAAAATTCATTGAATCTCACAGATGACCAATTCGACATTTTGAATGTCGTCGTTCGTGTAAGGAATTCTCTTCATAATAATGGCTATCATACAGATGAGGATTTTGAAATAGTTATCAGAGGAAAGTCGTATAAGTTTGAGAAAGACAAACAAGTAAAGTTCTTGGGTTGGGATAACTTGTATATCATGTTCGATGAACTGTTAGATGTCATAGAGTTTATCCTCGAATCTCCACAAGTTAAGCAGCTGACTCAGATTCCTCACACTTCAATGACATATCATGATACTCAATAGGAAAATATCTGAAGAATTTCTTGTTGATGGGTGCATATCTGTCGACATTATCGGGCGTCCTTAGGAAATATCACCATGACGTTATCTGACTTTTAACTATACAAAATATGACCATGCATAACTTTGCCTAACCCTGTATCTTTCTCATTTAGTTCGGTATTTTTAATCAAGGTAGAGAGAGGGATTACTTGACATGCAAGAGAGAATGTACAAGAGACCAAAGCTATCATATCAAGTCTAGACTACTTAAGAAAGTTAAAGATTTGTATGGCAGGGAACTGCCCTTATTAGAACAGAAGGGGTATCTTGACCTTGCTACATGCAGCAAGAATATTGCAGCTTCTGCTGCAAGAAGATAGCTTTGAACAAGGAAGATATGAAAAACGTGTCTTCCAAAAGCGGGGGTCGCCTAGCCTGGTAGGGCGTGGGATTGCTAAGCCACCTCCTCAGCACTATCAC
>DATDKS010000017.1:0-8061 GCA_036519825.1 Nitrososphaera sp.
TGACAAGATATCCCTTCAGATCATCCCTGTGGTCGCCCTGTAGCAGAATAACCCCGTCCTTCACTGTTCCCCACAAGCAAAAGTGCTCTTGAGTTCCCCGGTCATTTTAGGCGAATCACGCTGCTTCGGATTGATGCCATCTATAATAGTACCTGTTTTTGAAAAGCGCCTTGTTTTAAGACGGACGACGATTCGTGCGTCTTCTTTGTCTAGTTCTCCGCAAGCACACAAATCGTCAGGCAGGCCGCACTTCTTACAGATAACCGCCATCAGGTATGCATTTTTCGCAAATCATGTTAATAAATCTTTAATGGCTTAAAATATATCTAAAATTTTATGCTTCTTGATTATATTTCAAAATATTTGGTGATAAAGGCCCCCTGAGTAATCATTACCGGATTACAAGCTAAGCGCCAATAGCATTCCATCAGATTTGTGTTCAATAGTGTTTGTGCCATGCTTCGATAGACTTTTTAGAACCCTATCTTCAAGTCAGTGAAAGATGGTATGGGTGGCTACGAATATAAAAGATATTACCATTACGTACCACGAGCAATTTCCTTTTTACTGATAAATACTATTACAAATACAGTATCAAACAGTGAACAGGACGGCTCCAAACAGCTATGATTAAGTCATTTATGTTGATAGAGGTGGATGAACATCTAAAGGAAGCCACAAAAGAAGATATCAGACAAAATCCTGCGGTTTCCGGCGTGTATACCGTCGTTGACGGCCGTGATGAGCAGAGCGTCATCTATGACATAGTCATAAAGATCGAAGCTGATACGAGGAGAGATCTTGATGAGGCAGAGTCCGAGATACGAACTCGTAAAGAAGTAAGATCAACCCTTACTTTGGAGGTTATAGAAAAAGATGATACAGTGAACAGGAACAAGGATATGTTCTTGCAAACCTGATCTATTTTGTTTTTCAAAGAAGCTTAGGATTGATGAGTATTTATAGAATCACATCTCGTAAAGTCTAGCGCAGATGCGCGATTTTGCTGACTCCATATGCTTTGATAATGGGGGTCGTTGCTAGTCACTTTTGGTTGTATCTTCAGTGCTGTCCTTCCCACCCAGAAACGTAATTTGTGTTATATAAGCGGGATAGAGATACAAAGTTCTCCAGCCGCTTGACACAGAAAAAAAACGATTGCTAGGCTCTTAGATCTATACTAGCTATTGTCTTTTGCAATTAACTACCTCTGTGATCGTCTGATATACAGACGCATAATCTTGCAGATGCGATTGGAACAGGAATGTCGACAATGAAATTAATGTCAAAAGGAAAATAAACCTTTTTAATGCATCAAACATTTAATAACAAAATCCCAAAACTTGGCAAGGATGGAAGATCCATATCTTTCCTGTTAGGTTTTTTATGGAAGTTGGGTACAGCGACGGCGACGACATCGGTTTGCTACCTTGTATGAATCAGAAAAGGCAAGGCGCACTGTAGAGAGTCGATAGATAATGTTATTTCTACATACGTATTCAATTATATCGTTTTCCTCGCGTATAGTTATCCTACACAGAAATTGATTGTCAAGAAGTTGCAAGACAACTTCTAACAGAGACATCGAAAATGATTGACTATATACTACGCACGAAATAGCCCGTTTTCTATCAGCGATGACGGCCGAGGGGACAATAAAGAAGGGATAAGAAGTTCCTATGAATTGAGCAAACAATCCTCACTAAAGAAATGCATAGAGGAAGATGGCTGCAAAATACACATTTTAGGGATGAGAAAGCCCAGCATAAATAGTCTCCAAGCGATCGGCTCAACGTTCTTGATAATCGGAGATCTTGATCTAAGTCTTCAGATATTTAGAGGTTCACTTGAAGAAACTAAGAGGCCGGTCACTCACTAGATCCCTACTATTGCAAAAAACGCTATACTAGATATTGCTATAGTTTTTTATTCACTTTGGTCTTGCAAGCGTAAAGAAAAAATTTGTCTGCCGCAAATATTCTAACATGGCTTCTTCTGAAGATAATATCAGCAGAATTAAGACTGGAGCTTCTCTTCTAGCAAACGGAGGAACGCTTACTAGCGAGCCATGCCAAAAATGTGGCGGAGTCCAAGTGCGCCTCGGGGAGAAGATTACTTGCATCAATTGTGGCAACGAGATCAATACAGCGCGTACCCAACCAAAGACCGAACTAGACAAAGCGGCTCCTGCCAGAAGATCGACACTCTTGACATCGGCTGCATGTTCAATTGAAGAAAAGGTCGCGTTGATTGCATCAGAAGTAAGGGTTGAGAATGACATTTCGATGCAAGGGCAAAAGGCGGAGCTTCTCGAGAAATATCTTGGCATTTTGGAAAAGATAAAGAATCTAACAGCATGACCAGCGGAATGTATTTAAGCGCATACGCATAAGGGGTAGCGATGAGCAGTAAGAAAAAGAATGCTCCTCTCCCTGCCTCAAGCGCAGGTCTTTTGAGGTTTTTTGAAGATGAGACGAAGGGCATCAAGGTAAGGCCGGAAATCGTGCTGGGAATAGCGGGTGCTGTTATCGGGGCATCAATTATGATTAGAATTCTATTCCCTGTCGGTTGAATATGGATGCTTTCACCTCGGAGGGACGATGTATCTAACATTCACAGGCACTGGTCCGTTACCAGAATAAATCCTTACTCCGCTAGAGTATCGTATACAATCTGGATCGCCTGCGCCGTAATCATTGTTGTTGTATCGCACATTTATGCTCTTCAGGCAGGTATCGCAGGTCTTGTGATCTACCTGCCCCTCGGTGTAGCATCCCTTTTAGGTTCTCATTTCCTTGACTATCTTGCGCTGCGAGGCACTCCAGTGCGCAAATTGTCCAAAATTGCTCATGTCTCTGCGTTTGGCAACGTATTTTGGTCACTCACTATTCTGCTAGGAATTGCAGCAGATTTTATGTTTTCCAAGTCTTCATCAATGGACTATGTCATTGCTGGCATGCTGCTCGCAGTGGGGTTCAGGATGGGACTATTCATCTCTGTATTTGGAGCGACCAGAGCTAGAGGAATATTAGTGTCATTCATACAACCTCTCATCTTTTTCTTTGCATTTATGCCACCGTCTTCGTACCATCAGATCGTGACACAAAGTTATGTGGGCCTTGCATTTGGAGCGAGTCTTCTAGCAATTGGGATAATATGGACCTTTTTTGCAGACAGGGCTGGAAGACCTGGAGTAAAAAGCACTTTTGGACTGTTCCGTGCTTTTCTTGTAGCATGGTCAGAAAATAAGGTAGACATGATCGAAGAATTAATCGAAGCAAGAGCTCACAAAAACGTTATAACAACTAAGGTAATCCGCTTTCTTTTTGCAGGCAACCAGGCGGCCATAGTCCTTCCGGATGTACACCCGGGTCCCTTTAGCATGGTTGGAGGAAGTAATCTTCCCTATGTTCTTTACGAAAAATTCTCAAAGAGGGCACTGGTGATGCACAGCGTCTCAGATCATTCACTGAATATTCCCTCCAAGAAAGAACTAGAAAAATATATCAAAGACTTAGGACGAATGACCGTAGAGGAAAAGGGTGATACGTGTAGCGCGCCTGTGCAAGTAAGGGTAAACAACTCTACTTCCACAGGTATCGCATTTGGCAACACTGCTCTTGTGATGTTGTCACTTGCACCAACTGGCATGGAAGATATTCCTCGAAGTGTGAGCAGAGAACTTGAAACTTTTGGTGGAACCATTGGGTTTCCTTGCGTCTTGGTAGTTGACTGCCATAATGCGATGGGCAAACATCTTAACGATTTTGACAGAAACGATCTCATCGCATCTGCAAAACAATGCCTAGATAAATTGAAAAGGCTACCTCAAAAGCAATTCAAGGTGGGCTTTGCCAGCTTAGATGATGTTAATTACGTTATGGATCGGACAGAGGAGTTAGGACAAGGCGGACTTGCGGCACTCGTCATAAACACAGATAACAAAAACTATGCTATAGGATGGGCAGATTCAAATAACATGGAGAATACAGCGCGTGACTATATTGTCTCGAAAGTAAGCGGTAAAGTAACCATGCTAGAGATCTGCAGCTCCGATACACACTCCACGTCAGGAAAGAGGACAAGGGAAGGTTATTTTGCTCTTGGAACTACTAGCAGTCTGGACAAAATTGCTGCAGCCTATATTCAACTCTGCACCAAGGCAACAGAAGTGGCCGATGGATCTGCATTTGAGCTTGCTTGTGCTCAATCAGCCATCAAGGTAATGGGCAAAAAGCAGTTTGAGGATTACTCTCGTGCGCTTGACCGATCAGTGAAGGTAACGAAAATCTTTGTTGCAATCACTGTCGCGAGCTTTATTGCAATGCTAGTCTTGTCTTAGCTTTGAAAGGCTGATGCTACATAGATTTCAGGCAAAAAGCCTTTCACGTCAATGATAAAAGACCTGAATCTTTGTATTGGCACGAGCGGAACTCCGCCGACAAACCTTACCGACTCTGCATGCAGGGTTAGCATGACTGGCACGACTTGAGATATTGTCTTGTCATACTTTATCAGCCGCTGGGCTCTTGCTGCCTGCTTTTGGGAATATTTTGATATCGATGAGAGGTTACTTCGTTTCCAGTGCTTGCAATCAACTGCAATTGTAAAACCATCTAAATCGGTTCCAACGACATCTATTTCCATACGGGGTTTAACGAACCAGATGTTAGTGCGAGTGCGGTAGCCAAAGGATTGGAGAATCTCCGATGCCAGCATCTCAAAATCCTTCCAGCAAAGGCATCTTGATACCTGCTCGATGTCACATCTCATCTGAAGCGCAAGAAGCGCCGCAGAGATCCTGTCAGCTTGCGAAAATTTCACCAGGTTCTTAGAAACAGAGCCGATATTGTTAGCCTCTAAATAATCAAGCACGCTCCTTGCAACGGACCTACTTGATATTCCACCGGCCTTTTGAAATCTATCTAGGCTTATAATCTTCTCCGGTTCAATGGCTGCAAGTACCTTAACTAGCAGATCAGGATGCATGCAGTTACAGTCCTGGTCGTTACTTCCTGATATATTTAAGCCCAACAACTAATCTTAAACCCCATCATCTGATATTTTTTCTTCAGCATAGTGAATTTATAGTCTTCAAGACTGAGAACGCCGATAGTGGAAATTCGGGTATATGCATATGAAAATCTATCTTTATAATTTCTGTATATCTACTATGTATCAGAGGTATTTGCAGGTACGCCACTCAGATAAAATGTTTCAAGACATCAGAGCGGAATTTGAAAATATCAACATATGCCAACAAGGCAAGACGGGGTTCTTCAGCAGGCCCTGCTAAGGAGACCCTAGTTTAGAATCTTGATTTGATAAATTCTAGGCTCCTAGAAGCAACTGCTTCTTCCTTTGCAAGCTTTAGTGCATCTTCAGGTGTATCAATGTCGAACATGACACTCGCGGAAAATAAACGTTTTACAGGGATGCCATGTTTGATGGCTGCCTTAAGATGCATGTTATAACTGTCACTGTCATAAAAAGTGGCAATCACAGAGGGAGGCTTTCTCAAGAGCATATTTGTACCATCGTAGCGAAGAGAAGGGCAGATTACTATGCACGTGTTCTCGTTTTCAGCCAGCTCACACGCTCTAGACACTTCGATTGCATCAAGAAGCGGTAAATCTTGGGGAATAACCACTGTTGCGTCAGCAGCTTCCCTTATACAATAACTATCAGCCAACGCGATTGCTGAGTTGACCCCCTTCTCCTTTTCTTCGTGGAGGAAGTTTATTCCATGTTTTGTCGCCAATTCCTCTGCACGCTTGTCTGCTGATACTATGACTACTTGGATCAGCGAAGGGACAGACGAAAGAGTTTTCACCGTATCTTCCAGCATTAGGGATGATAGGCGAATTCGGTCTTCCATATCTAGGATTGATGACAATCGCGTCTTTGCGTTTTCAAACCTTTTCACAGGAACGATCGCAAAAGTCTTCATCGTGATTTTATTTTTCAACCAGTCTCAAGAGACGTCTGCTAAGGCTGACTTCATCGCTTTTGGTTTTCAGGGTTATCTTAGCTTCATAAACCTGGACGCCAAGGGCCTCTATCTGTAATTTCATCCTATGATCTTCCTTAGAAATTATGAACTTGCTAATAAAGTCAGCATAATAGTTTGCCACTCCAAAAGAAGAAGCCTCAAGCCCAAGCGCCCTCAAGTATTTTACAGCAGGTCCGCTTACCGCCTTTCTTCCGATCAGCGGGGAAATAGCTATGACTTTGTCTCTGTTTTGTGTAAGTACCTTTCGTAGATCTGCAAGGGCTATGATTGGCCCTATGCTTGAAATGGGGTTTGCGGGTGCAATTACTATAGCGCGGCACCGCTCGATAGCATCTAGGGCAGCAGTATTTGCTTTTGCTGTACTAGCATTAACATATCTTACGCCCGTTACTTTAGGCCTTCCTTTGTGTTTGACCCAAAATTCCTGCAGATGCATCTCACCTCTGGTGCTAGTTACAATGCTTGTCATCACTTCTTTGTCAGTAGCAGGGATGATCTGAGCACTAAGAGAATAGCAGGCCCTGAAGAAATCGGTGATCTCAGACAGACTCTTGCCTTTCTTCATCATGCTTGTTCGCAGCAAGTGGATCGCAAGGTCTCTATCGCCTAAACCAAACCAGGCAGGGTCACCAATTTTCTTCAGCTGAGCCAAGCACTGAAAGGAATCACCTTTGATACCCCATCCGCGTTTCTTATCAAGCATGTTGGCAAGCCCATAAATTATAGTGTCAATGTCGGGGCATACATACAGGCCATGTATCCATATATTGTCACCAACATTGCAGATCACGGCAATCTCTTTTTCAATTGCGGCGAGTCCTCTGACCAGTTTTATCGAACCTGTTCCACCTGCAAGAACAGTTATCGTCAAATAACATTGAAGTAGATAATGCGTTTTATTATATCCTCCGACGGCAGAGCCCTTGCATACAAATCGGCGACCAATTGGATGTACAGCTCAAGCTGTCCTCTTCGTCTGTATGTTTGAATATGCAAAGGTCTATCGCGGATAAAATTCATGTTTTTAGCCTTTTTAGAATTATGAAGAGAGCAGTAGAGGTAGACTATCAGTAAATTGTTTGTTTACCACATAATTCGTTTGCTGAATCCAACTGTCTGCGGACAAATGTGGCAAAGCAATGTGCATGCCGAACCCTTCTCCAGAAGATGATGACGACGTCCTGACGTCGCGATTTGAAAGTCTGCTTAGGAGCTTTTTGCCACAAGCTGGGACGGCAGCAATAGTTTATCTTTCGGAGATCGAAATTCCCTAATCATAATAGGGAACTACGGAATAAAGATTATAAACTAGACGGATAGAAGTCTATTTGTGAAGTATTTCACCATAGTACTTTCTGGAATACTTGCGGTACTTTTAATCTCAGTTTTTGTTACTCAGGCATATGCTGCAGACTTGGCGGCAGCACTTAATCCACAGACCGATATCTCGAATGCTTCCTACATAGGCACGAGAACGCTCACATTGCAGTATCCTGCAGGCAGCTCTCTGGCACAAGAATTGGATGGCCAGAATAAGCGCATCGAGTTTTCGCTGAATTCGACCACTAGTGGGCAAGGGAACAACACCGGGATGAGTGATGTGATTGCGGCCCTAAATAGGGCCCTTATACAAGCTGACAGCCCAGTTCAGGCATCTCAGGCTTTCGTTTCCTATTCAGGCGTCCTGCGAGGAGGGCCTACTAGCGCGACTATATCCTACAGAGTAGACCTCCGACCAAATTTGGAAAAATTTGTGCTTCAAACTGGAGAGTCTGGCCAAACTGGCCAAGTAGTGGATTTGGAATGGAGGGGTATTACAATAAGCGAACCCCTAGTTGTCAACGCGCCGGATGTGGGTCAAATCAACATCAACTACCCCATTGGTCTCTTGCAAGCACTGTATCCATCACTTGCTCAAAAACTTGAAAGTACACAAGCTAAAGAGGTAATGGATGAACCCATCTTAAACTTCGACGACTTTAATGCTCCTATGGGCTCGTGGCATCTTCTATTTGATCCTGTAGGTACATACGGAGGCACCGTAGGTT
>DATDKS010000018.1:0-10761 GCA_036519825.1 Nitrososphaera sp.
CTTCGGCATCCTTTGGAATGTTACTATACATCTGCTCCAGCTTGTCATGACTCTTGAAAACACCACCTCCATGATCTAGGTTATCATTCCAGTCAATATTGATTGCAGTAGGAATGTGACCTGCATGCGCTGCCCTGATCGCTGAGCCATCGTACTCCTCTTTTGAGCGAACATCAATTATGAATGACCTTTTGCTCTTGAGAACTGAGTTTATGTGGACAAAGTCGGCAAGAACCTCGGGGTTTGGCTCTCCATTGAAATTTGAATGCACAAATGGGTTGGTCTTCTTAGACTCCGCCTTGTATCCTTCTGCCTTCCACTTGGTGAGTCCTCCGTCTAGCACTGCGACTTTGTTATGGGAAAAATACAGTGAGAGCCACACACCTCTTGCAGCGGCCATGCCTGAGACCTCATCATAGAATACGACAAACTTTTTTTTTGAAACTCCGATGTTTGAGAGTAAAAGTCTGCTTTGCCTGTTGAACTGCCTAATGCCCGACTTTGAGGTATCTATCCAGTGGAATTGCATTAGGTCAGAGTTGACTGCGCCTGGTATGTGCGACTCGGCATAGCTGGAGAATGGTCTGGTATCTACTATGAGAAGATTTCTGTCTTCCAGCATAGAGTGGAGCCGCGAAGTCGATATGACAAAGTTCAATATGCTGCAATAGTTTTAACCGTGTTATAGTATTTATTGTTATATAAGTCCTGGAGATTATGCAATTGACAAGAAAATTCAAGGACAAAGCCCGTGTAACAGGTGACGACGACGGCGGAGGGAATCGCCTCGAATCCATCCGTGATGCCCACAACGCCCAAAAGGTTGGCAGGACGACTCGGATGGAGGATTATCTTGAAGTCATTTATGAATTGATGACCCAGAAAGGCTATGCCGCTACCGTCGACATTTCTGACTACCTCCATGTCAGCTCCCCCAGCGTGACCAAAATGCTTCAAAGGCTAAATGAGAGCGGCCATGTAAACTACGAGAGATACCGCGGCATAAGCCTGACAGAATCCGGCGTGGCTGTTGCAAAGAATATGCACAACAGGCATGGTGTTCTGGCTGACTTTCTCAAGATGATAGGAGTGGATGGAGACACAGCCAACCGGGACGCAGAGGGCATCGAACACCATCTGCACCCAGAGACCCTCAAAAAACTTGAAGAATTCATTAGGCTTGTCAAGAGCCAGGGAATCAGAAATATTGGCTAACGTCTGCTAATGAATACCTTGATCTCTTCTTGTCCTCCAATTGTTGCGTTGAGGATCTTCTTTCCAAATTCGCTGCGCTTATCTATCTTTACTCGAGCCTTTTTGCCTACCTGGCTGCTCAAAATGTATTCATCTTCGATATAGACATCGACTGTACGCCCGATAATATCATCATCGACTAAAATATTGATAGATGAGCCTGCTTCGCTTATATCAAACTGGATCTCTTTGCCTAGAGTGGGAATCTTGGCTTCAACGTCTATCTTGACGCCCAGCATTTCCTCCAGCTCAGAAACGGTGGATCCTCCTTTGCCTATTATCCTAGGTGCTGCTTCCTTGCTGACTCTTACCTGGACCTTGTTATCTGAAATAACGTTTACTTCGGCGCTTGGATCAAACCTGCGCACAATGTCCATTATCTTGGACTGCGCCAGCTTTCGAACGCCGCTTTCTGTCTGTCCGCTGCCGCCCTTGCCCAGATTCGAAACTGGCACTACGACATTTTCATCTCCGTACGTGTAGATTTCGTATTCTATTGCTCCTGACTCAAAGTCGCGCACTTCAACCAACGGTCTTGCAAGGTCGGCCTCAGTCATTCCACTCGGCACCTTGACAGTCAGAGTCAATTCATAGACCTTCTTAATGCTGCCATCTCGCACAAATATTATTGTGTCCAAGATATGAGGAACCATGCCAAGCTCGACTCGGCCCATGAAGCGCTGGATTGCGTCAAGCGGGCTGCTAGCGTGTACTACTCCCACCATACCGACACCAGCAAGCCTCATGTCTGCAAACACTTCAAAGTCATGCGCCCTTCTCACTTCATCAAAAATGGTGTAGTCGGGCCTTACCAAGAGTAGAATGTCCACCGCTTTTTCAAAGCTACCCTCAAGGGGAGCATATTGCGTCACTTCATCAGGGACCTGTAGGTCACGGGGCGATTCAAAGGTCTTGACTATCTTGCCTCCTTTGCTATAGAATTGCGCGACACTGCTTGCAAGCGTGCTCTTGCCAGACCCTGGCGGGCCAGCTATTATTATCCCCTCAGCCTTACCTGAAAGCCGCTCCATCAGTTTGTTGCTTGGATTGTAATCTTCAAGTTCAAGTCGAATGATTGGCCTGACTATGGTCACTTCGAGTCCGTCAGAAAACGGCGGCCTTGTTATTGCAATCCTGAAGTTGCCAAACTGAAGGACGGTGGCACCACTCCTGCTTATTTCAACAGAGCCCATGCCTGTAACCCTACTTGCTTCCGACACTTCCTTGATTATGTTCGACAGCTGATGATATGTGGTCTTTTCTTGGCTTATCTTGACAAGCTGGAGGTTACCCGGCTTTCCTCTCTTTGCCATAGGAAATGTTCCTTCCTTTAGGTGGACGCTCATTGTCGTGTCGTCAAAGTATTCTTCAAATTCTAGATCAGTCGTCTTGGTCGGTGTTCGTATGTGCAGCGCCTTGATGCCCTGCGCTTCTGCGACCAGCGCCTGCACATAGTCAGCAGTGATGAGCGTGGCAGATTCGTGCATCGCAACGTCTTTTATTATTGCATCTATCCTGCCATGTTTTGCAAGCCGGATGTCGTCAAGGTCAGGCCGCTGACCCACAAAACGGAGGCTGATGCTTTTTGTGGTACAAATCTCTCTCATCTTCTTTATCTCTTCAAGCCCCACGAAGCCGTGCTCTTTGTTGGTAGATGCCTGCGACTGGAGCTCATCTAGAACCGCCAGAGGGATAATGATGTCGCTCTCTTCCTCTATACTACCCGCTTCAAGCATCTTTGTTATTTCGCCGTCGATGATGATGCTGGTATCAAGGACGAATTTCTTATTTCTCAAATGGCTTACCTCTATGATAGTAATTTATAAAGCATTTTTAATAAAAATAACTATAGGACAATAACAATTTATGGCACATGTCGTTCAATTCTACTAGATGAAGAAGGTAGAAGCCATCATTAGGTCTGAAAGGATGCCTGTCGTGAAGGAAAAGCTCAGGCAGATGAAAATCGGAGGCATGACCATTTCCACGGTATCAGGATGGAGTAAGCAGCGTGAGCTTCACTTGCAATGGAGAGGTCAGCCAGTCGCATACGATCTGCTACCAAGGGTGAAGTTTGAGATAGTGCTTACAGACGATCAGGTAGATAGAGTGGTGCATGCAGTCATCGAGTCCGCAAGAACCGGCGAGCATGGAGACGGTGTGATATTTGTGTCGACAGTAGAGCAGGCATTCAACATTGCTACACTGGACAAGGACGAAAAAGTAGTCGTCTGAAAAAATGGGCAAGAAACTGTCGCTTCTTGTTGCACCGACCATAGTGTTTCTTCTCGTTGCTTTTAATTTTTCTGTAGGACTAGCTGCAAATTATTATTCTGAGCAGACTGACTTTACCGAGACTTTTGTCCCAATGACAGGGCACAGCTGGGAGCAGGATGACATAGAGAGCTGCATCTACATGGAAGACGGCGTTGACAATGCATATTATGTGTGGACAAAGCTGTCAGTGCAAAAGTGGAGGCAGGCACTGCAAGAGTATAGCGGCAACCAAGAAGGATGGAATATCACTGCACGGTTTGTCAAATCTCAGGCAGATCTTGAATCGTGTGACATCAAGGTACACATTTATGACAAATATAGCCACTTTCCAGACTATCCTGCTCAGACAGGAGCATACACATCCGTGAAATTCAGGGAGGGCAATGACGATAACAACATCAACAACCTTGATGTGCGAATCTATCTTTCACCACTTGTACTACATGGCGACGGCAAGACTGAAATAAAGTTGCCCTCATATGCATTTAGGAACTCCGCCGTGCATGAACTAGGCCACGCGCTTGGCCTTGGCCATATGCATTCGCAAAAGGGATATTTGATGTCGCCTCAGTTCGACTTTTGGGAAGAAAGTGAACAGCTTCCTATAACTACGCTAGAGCTTGATGCCCTAGTCAAAGCCTATGGAACAGACGGCTTTGGTTGAACTGTTGTCATATACCTTGGTGGAAAGTTAAACTTTGTCATGTAGGGAAATGAAGAGGATGATAACGAGCCCGTGATGTGCAGCAAATGCAATGTTGTCTTTTCTACTGGGCACGATCACCTACAACATTATAATGAAATGCACACCATAGCCAAAGATAGCTACTCCCAGTGATACTTACATTATCTGGCTATCCTCTGCAGAGATTAGCACATCTACCTCTTGTATAATGCCAAATTGATAAAGCAGCTACTAATGAGCCAAGTCACTGCCACTTGGAGCATTGAGTCTCTAATATATAGAATATTTCGATTTCCTCTCGTGTTAGCGAAAAGTTTTTCGCTCTATTGGAACTTTTATTTTGCTCTTGCCATCATTGTCGTCGTCGGTCATAGTCCTTAGGCAGATCTCACATAATCTACTGGCTGGCCCCCATAACATGTTAGAAGTCGTATCGATGTAACGTATGATAAAGAGCGATCATTTTTGTATGGGTCGCCGCACAATCTCTATATAGGAACGAGAATACAAAATCAGAAGAAGATGAATCTTGGATGCTATCTTCAGGCCGGCAAGATAGCAGCAGAGGTGAGGGAGAGAGCACGCAAAAAATACCATGTGGGATTGACGCTTTTTGAGATCTGTGAATCCGTCGAGGCACAAATCCGCAGCCTAAAGGCTGAACCTGCATTCCCGGTTAACACAAGCCTCAATGAGACAGCTGCACACTATACCGCAGAACCAAATGATGATACATCGGTGAAGGAAGGAGATGTGCTTAAGATAGATATTGGTGTCCACATCGATGGTTATATAGCGGACACCGCGGTCACAGTCTGCTATGACCCAAAATATGAAGCACTTGTCAGTACAGCCGAAATGGCGCTTGGCGAGGCGGTAAGAATTGCAAGGGCCAACACTAAGGCAAGCGACATAGGAAGAGTCATAGAAGCTACGATAACAAAGTTTGGCTTTAAACCAATACAGAATCTAAGCGGCCACTCACTTCAGCAATACACGATCCATGCTGGGAAGTCCATACCTAACATTTGGACAAGAGGGTCTTCGTTTTCCCTTCTGACAAATGAAGCGTATGCCATTGAGCCATTTATTACGACAAGAGATGGTCAAGGGGTTGTATACGAAGGCAAGACAAAGAACATCTTTGGTGTAACCTCGCGCAAGCCTGTGAAAAACAAAGACGCAGATGATCTTTTAGAACTCATCTGGAGTCGATACAAAACACTACCATTTGCGCTGCGATGGCTTACTGACAGGTACGCTGAAAAGGATCTACGTAGACTTGCGGATATGTTGGTCCGGAAAAAGAACGTGCATGCATATCCTATACTTGTTGAAGGACATAGCAAAATAGTGGTTCAAGCAGAGCATACCTTAATTCCTACAGATTCAAGCGTGAACATTATCACGCTCTAGTTCTTATCTTCTTTTTCTTCTTTTGGATACTCCCCATAAATTGCAGTCACCACTGTTTTTGAAGACATACACTTTTTGCATTGTAAGCCCGAGCCATAGACGTAGTCTCCTTCCTCATAGCGGCGCTTGGTTTTTTCGTTGCACGATTGACAAGTGTCTTCAGAGTGTATTTCTGGTGTGACCTCTTTCTTTTTGCCAAACAGCATTAATATTATTGTCCCACTCCTATTGTGTTTCCAATGCCTATCACCATGACTGATTGGCCCTCAGATGTCCTGTCTTCAATAACTGAATAAACTGTGTCTGTCACCTTTTCAAAGGCATCAGCTATTTCCTTGCGCATGACGGTGATTGCATCCTGCACTGACTGTTTGACAATGACTGCGTATATGGGCATGTCAAACCTGGTTGCTACTTCTTCTACCTGGTACTTTTCAACACCTATGCCGCCGATAGCAGCGCCGATCCCTTCTGCCACGTCGCCAGTCTTTTCTCCTTCAAGCTTGAGCGCTGCGTCTATCATAATGACTGTATCTATCTTGATTCCCAGGTCGCCTACGAGACGGGTTATCGCTTCGCCCGGCCTCCCGACAGTTCCAGCAGGCCCTTCTGCTTTGAGAAGATATAGCTTTCTACCCTTGTATTCATCCTCGCTGTAGATCGTTTCCCTTGCTGCAAGCTTCTTTTCCTTTCCAAACATCATTCTACCAACAACCATAGGTCCTATGCCGTCACCTATTGGCTGGCCGCGCTTGAATGCTCCTATGGCCTTCTGAAGTGCTTCTGCTTCTTCAAGCAGGAGAGGCATGACCATTTGAAGCTGGACAAGAATGAACATACTCGTGGTGCGCTTGCCCATTAGATAATAGTGCCTTACAACCTTGTAAATCAGGTTCAAAGCTGTCGCAGCCTCTAGGATGTTTTCTATCTTTGAAATCTCTTTGTCGCCTGCACCTGAACACAATTTCTTGATCTCCGAGCGAACCCTATCGTCTCGAGTTCGCATGATATGATCCAGCTTGCGCACAAGCCCATTCGGATCAAGGTCCACAGGCATAATTGTAAAATATTCCAGGAACCTGTCAACTCCCAGTGTTGGATCGCTTGATGTAGAAGATATCTTTATTGCAGTCTTGATGTAGTCAATCGCTTCCTTCCTTGCATTTTCCCTCATCGTTTTTAACTTGGCAAGCGATTTTGATATTTCCCCTAGAATTAGGCGCGATTGTAGCTTTTGAGCATACATCATGAAAAAGGGGATAGTGGCAAGTGACATAATGGAAATCCACATCCAAGGGCTGCTAGGATCTAACCCTTCTCCTCCTCCCCCTCCAAACAAACTGTTGAGCTGAGATAGAAATGGAGAGAAGAGTAGCATTTGATTGCCTTTTTCCGAATCGGAAAAGTGTACAAGCTCAATTAAAGGTTGCGTTATATAGCTGCTACAATAATAACAGTGATTTAAGCGCGCAGGTCAGGAAAAAGAACTCGTTAAAGCGACCAGATTCCGATGTCAAGAGCACTGGCATATTGAACAATTCTAGTGACACAGTAAGTAAAATGTTATTCTTTCCTGCATAATGCACGGAATTGCATCTTCTGGTTCACGCAAGTTAAAGTCCTTTAATAGATAGAATAGCCCAAAAAGATATTGATGTCCTCCATTGTAGAAATGCACTAAGTGATTTATTGAATATTGTAGGTAGACAACTTATTGGCAACTTCAGATGGACTCTCAAATACTTCTTTTGACCTGATCTAGTGCTCAGGGTATGAATATAGAAAAAATTGCCAACCTTAGGTCATGATGCGGATAGGTATATGACACTGAGTATTGGGCCCCAGCACCATGGTTCAGGACATATGAGAATTATTGTAGTGGTAGATGGTGACAGTGATACGGAGTTGTAAGTTCATTATGCAAACTTGGACTAATCCGTAACAAAATCAGTTTACTTTATGGCACATGCACAGGCATTTGACCTTCTTCAAGTCAAACGAGCAATCATGGTCGGGCCCGCATGTGTTATCTACTGGCCAATCGCCGGGACAGTCGCTGTGCCGGTTACGCTTGCAAAAGAATGTCAGCATCCATCTAGAATAGACTTACAGAAGATTTAATGTTTTAGATCACAGTTGGATGTTAAACAGCTGGGGTGCATAGATTGAACCCTCGCGCACTCGCTTGACCCTTGCCACCGACAAATAATGGGGCCAGAGTGTCACCATTACAGATCCTTCGGGGACGCCTTCGGGAACTTCGATAACTTCGATGTCATTTTGGTTCACCCCATATTCACTCAGCCTTTCCTTTGCAAGTTGGATGTGGCCGGCTGGCATGCCACTACTATAGACATATACCTTGCCATTGTACTCGATTCTATCTGCCATCTCAAAGGCAGGTTACAATCGTCTATCAAAAAAACGTATCTCAGTCAGAGCCTGCATCACCAAATATCAACTTCATTTCGTCAAATGTAAGTTTTTTACCAGTGGTCATCTTCTTGAGTGCAACTTCTTTCAAGGCGTCACGGCGCTCCTGGTACTCCTTGTCGCGCTTTGCGCGCTCTTGGATTGCTTCTTGTCGTGCTGCTCGCCTCTCCCCGATCTCCTTATGCTTCTTATTCCGATATTCTGCGGCCTGCATGCGAGATTTTTTGAAAGCAATAGCGTTGAGTTGAGTCTCAATCATTTCCAGCTTTGCAGCAGCTTCTCTAACTATGTGAATCACCTGCCTACGCTCCTCATAAAGGCCTTCGCGGAGGTTTATCAGGGTGTCAAGGCTTTCCTTTAGCTTGCCTATTCTAGTACCATACTCCTCTTTTAGCTTAAAAATTCTTTTGACCTGATCCTTTAGCTGGTCATACTGTGTCGAAATGGTGCGATACTGATCTTCTTTCTTATGAATCATCTTCAGCGCGTGCAGCTTGGTCGCAATTTCTTTGGACCGTGCGACAAGTTTGCGCTCTTCTTCCTTGGAAAGTTTCTTGGTCTGGATATCTCTCTCTATCTGGTCGAGGGTTTTCTGAAGGTTGTGCATGTCGCTTCGTTCCCTTCTTAATTTAGCTGCTACGGGGCCAACTTTGTCATCTAAGCTCTTCATTTGATTCTTGGCTTCGATGAGGCTCTCTCGTAGCTCTACAAATATTGGATATTCGATGTCCTTTTCCTCGTTGACCTGCTTTAACTTGGAGCGATAATCATCAAGCTGGGTTCTTTGTTCATCTATCTGCTTCTTTACACTGTCAAGCTTGTTGTTTATCTCTTCTATCCTCCTGTCACCTGTCTTTTGCTCTTCTTGAACAGCACTTTTAAATTCCAGCAAAGTCTTACGGTTAGGATCTAACTCGTCATCGCCAGAATTGCTATTTGTGGCTGTCGCTGTCAATACTGCACTGCCACCACTGTCACTGTCTAGTACCACGTTGCTTACGGAGTGTTATAACATCAAAAATATATTTTTTGTCATTCTAAGACTCCTCGTAAAGGTAATTAGCATTCATTTTCGCACTTTTTTCCCTCTATAACTGGAAATTGTCCTACATCTTTATAAGAGTAGAATACGTAGTGTAAGCTAGCGATGGATGATTTTGAAAAGAATTTTCCAGGCTTTGACTGGAAAAATACCCCTGCCTATAAGCATCCAGGCGGAAAGGACTGCCCATGCCCCAAGCATGAATACATTAGAGAACAGATTAATGTAGCTAAGACAATGAGCGAAAATAACAAAGAAACTTCTCCAGAGTTCCGCCAGAAGGCGCAGGTGACGCTTAAGTTCTGTCCTGACCACTACGAAGTCTACTTCAAAGAAGTGATACCATCCATGCCTTTCAAGTATCGCCTCATGACAAAGGTGGCGGTTAGGCTGGGGGCAATCTCGATCCAAAAGCTAACCTACATGCAGTCTGACCAGTGCTTCTACTGCAAGTTTGGCTCAGGCGGCTTTGACAAGAAAGCAGAGCTTCCTCCAATCTAAAGACCGATCAAGCTCCGGGAATCTATCCGCATGTTCTTGAGCGTTGTCTTGCTGTTTGATGAAAAGCCAGCTGACAGAACGTTTCGGATGACTATTGAGAGAAATGAAAATTTGCTGTCTGCCTCAGACGTGTAGCCTTCATAAAACGACTTGGAAATTTCACCGTACCTGTCCAAGTCCATTACACTCGCGAGGAACGACCCTATGTCCATGCTTTTCGAGTAGTACGAATCGGTTTTTTTCATAAAGCCTAGGTCAGTTCTTATGACCGACCAGCACCCTGCAAGGTAGTTTTGTGCCTTGTTGTCCACGAAGGTATAGCCGGCATGATGGAGTTTACCTGTAATGCGCCCTGCCTCATATGCAAGCATAATGTCGCTGCCAGAAGCAAGTGCCCTGTAGATGTCCCCTCCCTCAATATATTCCTCTATTAGGTCTGTGTCAGTCATCGAAAGCAGCACCGGC
The DNA here is from genome assembly GCA_036519825.1 of Nitrososphaera sp. Lineage (GTDB taxonomy): Archaea > Thermoproteota > Nitrososphaeria > Nitrososphaerales > Nitrososphaeraceae > Nitrososphaera. The sequence continues at coordinate 10,074 of DATDKS010000018.1, forward strand.
GTAGATATTCCGATCTTTTTTAGGTTCTTTCTCATCTCATAACCTTCATTCCTCATTATTTCGCTAAATGTAAGCGGAGCAGAGGGGTGGAAAAGCAGTATCGAAATAAGTGAGTAACCGTAGATTATGAGAAACTCGTGAAACTGTTTTGTAGACTTGTTTTTCTTCACTATGACCTTCTGACCATTCCACTCCTCCAGTGACACCTCCCGCTGCCAGTTTACAAAATACAAGCAACGTTATAATGGCTCGAAGGCATTGATTTACTTTTCAATACATATACTGCAACAGCAGGAAGAGATATTTCTAAATTCCAAGAGCTCCTTCACTACTGTCGCAAAGAGTGATATTGGGATTTTCTGATCATCGAAAAATAGAAGAAATTTTTTGCTTTACTTCATTGCAGCACTTAGACCTTTCTTTAGATCTTCAAGGTTCATTACTGGCTGCATCTCCACTCTTGCACCCATCTCAAAGAATGGTTCTGCGATGGTGGCCATCATATCTGAAGAGGGCATATCTATAATGAAATTGGCACTTCTATCTCCATTTGAGGGAGTAAAGAATGCTGCTTCAGCTTTATAGTTGTCTATGAAAGCTTGTGTATTTTTTATAAAGTTTGGGTCTCTGACAGCTCTGGTTCCTGCTTCATTTGGAAAGATTACTCGAACAAGAACTCTCATTTTCT
>DATDKS010000019.1:0-45848 GCA_036519825.1 Nitrososphaera sp.
CCCTTGACATACTTTTCCATTTCATTGACATACCCAAGCAAAGAATCATCTTCGCTGATCATTATAGTATCAATGTCAATGTTTTTTGAGTGAACTTTTTTTGCCTCGACAATGGTACGTTCGCCAATATACTGGTCAACTTGTCTGTAGCGGTAGCAAAGATATACAAGCTCCCCCGATGCAATGTCAAGATTCATACTATGATCTTGCTTGACAATGTCAAGGGTCTGCCGGTCTGGAGTGTAAAAGTGGGAATAGGGTCTCTGTGACATTATCTTATCTTGCTCGCTTTTGTCATCTATAAAGCATGCACTAGGGTGACCATCTGTCACAAGTACCAGCCGCTTGTTAATCGCGCCATCCTTTTGTAATATCTTGTTTGCCAATCTGAACGCGGCCTGATAGTTGGTGTAGTGCAAAAAGTCAGATCCAGGCTCAAATGTCTTTAGATAAGGTATGTCCTGCGGCGCCACCTTGGACGCAAGCGCGCCAAACCCGACAACATAGACTGAATCTGAGGGAAAGAAGTTACGATTCAGCAAATAAAGGCTCCACAGTGCACGCTTCGCGGCCTCAATTCTGCTCATGTCTCCATACATTGATGAATACCGCATAGTGGAGCTGAGATCGATACAGTATACTACTGCGACACGAACATCCTGCATTGTCTCATATTCTTCAAAATCATCCACATCAATTTGGAGCGGCAGCTTTAGATTGCCACCATCTTTTACCGTGCGCTGGATCGTGTTCAGCAGCGACTTTGGAACGTTAAGCAATCTAATGTCATCTCCAGGTTCATACTTTTTAGTAGCATCTAGCACAAGTGATCCCGATCCAAGGTTCTGTGATTCATGCATGCCGTATTCGCCGGTCTTGAGAGCTTTCATTACATCACTGAGTATCTTATCACCTATTGCGGTAAAGCCCTTAGCGCTAAGCCACTTGGGAGAATCCTTTAGATAGCCCTTTTGCATCAGGTACGCGACGAAGGGCATGCCAGAATGGTCTTCGCTTTCGTTCCTTGAACCGGCCAAAGACGCTGACCTCTCTTGTTGTTGGCTGCCTTCCTGCTGCTTTAAAAGCGATGACATCAAACCCTGAAGCGTCTGCTCAAGCTCCTGAAGACTAGGCGTCTTTTCCTTTAGTGCCTCTCTTCCTATTGCCTTGAGCAGTTTGTCTAGCATATTGCGAGTGAGCTCACGCCCGCCTTGGCTGTCTTGTCTTTGCTCCTGATCCTCTTTAACGAGTGGAAAGTATATGAATTTCTTGCTGCCTAAGGCGCGATCATACGAGGTCATAGCTGTTGTTATCCTTTTTGTCCAAGAGTGGAGGCTGGGTGTGCCGCAGTCCTTCAAGTATAACCTCAGTTACGGATGCCGTGAACTCCCCGTTGAGATCCTCGTTCAGAGAAATATAATCTGCTCTTATTCCAAGATGCATCGCCTGCTCGACCAACTGTTTTTGCTCTTCCTCCAATATAGTAATTGTTTCGTCCACCAAATGCTTGAGTGCAGGAAACTTAGAGAGCTGCGACTCATAGTCTGAGTCGACTTTCTTGCCGCCACTACCAACTATTGTTTGCGAAACCTTGAATGTCTTGTTCTTTGTAAAATCATTCTTGACTTTTGTCAACTGTTCTGACGTGATCTTCTGGAGGTATTCAAGCGACACTTCCTTCAGCGCGCTCTCTATTATAGAATCAAGCACATTCTTTCTGTTCTGGCGAGTGTCTTCCATTTCCGCAAGCTCAAATTTGGATGACTGGTGGATGCAGTGGATATCACAAAAGCGCGGGATGGCCTTAATTCCATATGCAATGGATCGTGTACGTTCCGCTTCTCCTGCCACCATCTCCGTCGAATGCACCGACATTCTAACGCTAACTCCCTTATCATGGTTCACATCATGGTGTGCACGTGTCATCTGCGTTATCTTTGCTATCGCTTTTATCATAAATACAGGCAACATAACGTTCTTGGGATCTGCAATCTTTGCTTCCTGGACGATGATCAGCATCTCGTCTTGTATTGTATGAGGATAGTGGGTGTCGATATGGCTTCTCAGCCTGTCAAATAACGGCTCGATTATCTTGCCTGAGTGCGTATAGTCTATGGGGTTTGCAGTTGCAATTATTTTGACATCTGGCTTGAACACGATCGGATATGCCCCTGTAGTAAACTTGCCCTCTTGAAGAACACTGAGTAGAGACACCTGCTTGCGTGGATCGAGTACTGGCAATTCGTCGATGCACAATATGCCGTGCCTTGCCTGCAATAGCTGACCTGCAGAATATGACTCGATGTTGTAAAGCTCGACTCCCTTTTTAGCTATCTTGATTGCATCTATCTGCCCAACCAGATCCTTGACTGAAATATCCGGCGTTGACAATATATACTTGTACCTGTCTGAGCCGCTCATCCAGTCGATCTTGGTCTCAAGCTTGTTCCCTCGAAGGATATCCTCGCATTCTGGCGACACCACGAATTCTGGCTTCGTTCTTGAGACTTCAGTGTCGGTCAAGAGTGAGATCAATTCATCTTCTGGAATTAATATAGGAATATCGCTTGTTATTGTACCCCTTACTATAGGGATTGGCGACAAGAGGTTCTGCGCTATCGCCTCTGCAATCTTGGTCTTGGCTTGTCCTATCTGACCAACGAGCAGCATATCGTGACCCGACAGGATTGCTCTATTGATGGCAGGAACAACATCGTCGTCGTAGCCTATGATGCCAGGGAATGGATGTTCCCCTTTTTTCAGCTTGGCAATCAAGTTACTTCGCATCTGCTCTTGAACAGGGACATATTTGTAGCATATACTAAGAAGATCTCCGAGCGTGCTAATTTGCTTGTAATCCTCTGGAACGCCTGACATTATTTCACTATACTTTGGCTTTGAGATGTAAGAGTGATGAACTGTTTCCGGGATTCTGTGGCTCATATTATGAGATTGAGATTTCTTGGTCGACATAAATTTAAAGATTGTTAGACCTTAACTGAGGATTTTGATGGGGGGTAGTTCTACTTGCTTGTGATTCTCCTCTATGCATGCTCTCCTACCACTGTCATGACTTGACATCCAGTAATTTTTTTCCGTGGAATTGCTTCCTTTTTTCGTAGAAATTATCTAGCCACAATGATACGTAATCAGCGTGTAATCCCTTGCATGAATCAGGCCAACCAAAATCAAAAATTTTGATAAGTTCACCTTTTAAGTTAACATTGGAGATGTATGGAAGGGTCATTCAAATGGCAATGTTGCAATTATTACAACTTTTGGTCTGTTGTATCCAGCAGGGTTTTTATTGCGGAATATTGTTTCGTGATTTTAGTTTGTCTGCATCCGAGTATAAGCACATCCTCAGAATCGCCGGCAAGGACATTGAAGGCACGAAGAAATTGATAGTTGCCCTTAGTGAAATTAAAGGTATAGGCTATAATTTTGCTCAAGTGTTGACTCAGTCGCTTACCATCAATCCTAACATGCGCGTTGGTTTTTTGACTGAAAATGATATTCGCGAGATCGAGCAGGCGATCTCCAACCCTACTAGAACAGGGATCCCACAATGGTACCTCAACCGTAGGAAGAACATGGATGACGGCTCGAACTACCATATGATAACTTCAGATCTTGATTTTGCTGCTTCAAATGATGTTGAGCGCGAAAAGCTCGTAATGAGTTGGCGTGGATATAGGCACATGTTTGGATTAAGAGTAAGAGGGCAGTGTACTAGAACCACTGGACGAAAGGGCGGAGCAGTGGGTGTCAAGAAAGTCAAGGCGATGCCTGGAGCGGCGCCAGGAGCTCCAGCAGCGGCGCCAGCAGCAGCTTCTGCTTCCGCTTCTGCTGCTCCCGCGGGTGGAGCAACTAATCCAGCCCCACCGTCAAAGGAGCCAGCCAAGAAATAAACAGTGGTGCTAAATGGGAGATCCTCGCAAAGCAAAGAAGACATTCCATAGGCCCAGAATGATCTGGACCACAGACCAGCTGAATGCCGAACTCTATATTATGGGATCTTACGGCCTTAGGAATAAGCGTGAGCTTTGGAAGGCTGAGACCGAGGTAGCAAGGATCAGGAACCAGGCTAGAGCTCTTTTGGCACTTTCAGCTGAACTGAGGGCAGAAAAGGAAAAGAGACTGTTGAACTTTTTGAACAGGCTTGGACTCGCAAGAGAAGGCGCCACACTTGATGATATATTGAACCTAAAAGTTGAAGACCTGCTAGAGCGGCGTCTTCAGACAATAGTAATGAAAAAGACTGGCACCGGTTCACCCTACCAAGCAAGGCAGATAGTGAGCCATCGCCATGTTTCTATAGGCAACCGTAAGGTGAACATCCCTGGCTACATAGTGAAAACAGAAGAGGAAAACCTGATAATGATCCATATTGAAGTTCCCGGTGCTGCAGTGCAGCAGCCCGCGTCGGCATCATAGACTGCCTACAACATATATGATGTTGAATTATAATCAAGATATCGGCCAAATTTGCATCTGACATACCGCGCTCGTGTCATAATAAGGATAAACCCACATGATACCATGTTTAACGACGTCATGTCTATGTATATGGGATAAATGCAAGGAGCCACAGTCGCTGGCATCTTGTCCTATAAGGACACTAAATCTCCATCACTACTGCGTCCAGGGACTTTACGTAAAGGAATAAACGTGCTTCCCGACATTTGAAGTCATTCCGTTGGATAATGGGATTATCAGATGGTGCTTGTGAAGCATCTTCAGACACAGGCATATGCAAGGGTGAGGTTACCAAAAAAAGGTAGCGAAAACAATACAAAAAAGGAGTCTGGAAGCCAAAGGCAATTTGACGACATTCATGTCATATACAGTGCACTTGACAAAACTCGCCATTACAAGAGATAAAGATTTGATAGATTTAAGAGTGGATTATTTAAAGAAAAAGAAAAAATGGGTGACTTCTTACTGTGGATGCTCGCCTGCTGATGTCCGGCTGCTGCTGCTGCTTGAGTATGATCCAATTGGGACGTCGGGGAAACTCTCGCTCATCCTTTGCTCTGCCACTGCGCCTGCTTCTGCAAGAATCCTGTCCACTTCTTCGCCGCTTGCGTCAAAGGCGAATGAGGTGTGACCCAGAGATCCTGCACTCATCATGATGTCGCTGAACACTCCGTTGATTTCTCCAAGTTCTCTGTCTACTTCAGGCATTACGCCTCCAATCCCTGACCTCACTTTTGTCAGTGCGCCCATTGCTGGACCGATTGCCACCATAACATCTCCAAGATCGATAGTAGACTCCAACCTGAGCTGTATCTGTTCCAGCGCAATCTTGAGCTGTGAGATCATCTTGGTTGTCCTTCTCACTTGGGCGATCTCGTTTGAAATCATCTTACCCTGCTGGGCGTCATGTTTCTGAAGAGCATAAACAGTTTGGTTGAAGAGAGATCTTTCTTTGCCTCGTAGTTTGTCCAGAATTGTCTCTAGCTTTTGGTTCTGTACCTGAATCTTCTTCTTGGCAAGCTCGATTCTCGGTTTCAATGGTTGTGCTTGGCCTACGTTCTGCTTTATCATCTCAGACATTGTTGGTTTACTGTCCTTTATCCAGTTGTTGTTGAAGCTTGTCACAGCAACAAGCCAGCGATAATAGCGTTAAATAGAAATGTCATAATTGAATAACCATCTGGTTATATTTTGTAGACATGCTTAGGTACTTGCGCAACTCGATTGGAAAAGCTATTAAATGCAATGATACACGCTAGACTAGCATATATGGGAAGGACAAAAGTGACAAAGAGCGAAGATAGCTCTCAGGAAGAAGCACTTCCCAAATGGGCAGAAGATGAGATAAGATCCGCCCAGTTTGGCCAGCCCGAAGTAATGACAAGGACCGGCTACTTCCTTGACATCTACGAAAGTGACTACAAAGTCGATATCCAGGTCTACGAAGAAATGCCTGATGGCAGAACAATTGTTGAGGGACTCGATGTACCCAAATCGATGAAAATATCTGATTTTATGAAGGGATTCGTATATGAGTACAAGATCAAAGTGTTCATGGCTAGCTTGAGCGCCAAAGTAGTCGAGCTCCTCAAGACGAAGTTTGGAGTTGACATGAAGGCAATATATCGTTTTGAGTTGCAAGAGCTGCAACTGATGGATGTCGAATCTGACCTGCCCGCTGCGTCTTCATCATCTACTTCTCCAAGTGAAGTAGATGATGAAGAATAATCTTTTCAGGCGGTGGGCACTCTATATATTGATCCCACTTTTCCATTTTCCATTACCCATGACAGCATGTACTTAAACTACACACCATCGACTCTTTGTGAAAAGATATTATTTCCAAGCGGGACGAGTTTTGCTATAGCAACAACTGTCGATCTTATATTGTATTTGGATCAAGAATAAAGTCAGTCTAGTGTTTTGGCATTTCGCCACCTCCAAGCATCTAGGGTTGAAAAATTTTTCTTGGCTATAAAATACGGCTTAAGATGGCGAACTTTTACTCAAACCCCCCATCCCAGGGGGCTCAGGTAGGTAGACTATGATAAGCTAAACACTGTTAATCCTTGCGAGTCTGATGCAGAACAGGCGAATTTGTTTCAGGGATTGACCTGACATTTACTACGTGAATCGAATTGCTTGCCAGCATCGGGCAAGAAAGGTCCTCATGCAGCAGACAATGCCAATTTAGTTTGTCGTCCTCGTCATGACTGACTCAATTTCCTTGATGAGGAGCTCGTTGTTGCTCTTGAAGAAGAGATACATTAGAAACATATACAAATTGCACGCTGCATGCTTATGTCGCAAGCTTCAATTAGTTTGACAGGTAGGATAATTTCTTACTACGTATACCTTTGATACAAGAATGAATAAAACTACGAGGGCCTTGCTTTGTAAATTCTAAAGAAACTTGCATTATAATGCCGCAAGAAGCGGCTGTGATAACTGTTACCTCGCAAGCAAACCGCATGAGTTCTTTCCTTATGACTAGCACGCCCTATTTTGTGACGCTGCTACTTTCATTCCCCGGTTTTTTGTCTTCATTTCCTGCGACTGGCTGTCGAATATCCGGAGCCGAAACCCTATGTACCGTGATCTTCATGAGAGCGATCCATGTAATGACGAGTGGCACATGATAAGTAGCTATCCTCCATGCGATTATCACGTTCAATTGAGAGTCTTTGACCACGTCCCCAAGGTTTGGTATGCCACTCAGATTCACAAGATATGCCCAAATGCCAAGTTCGGCAAGCCCCGAGCCACCTATCGTAATTGGCAGGTTTGAAACCGCCGTTGACGCAGATGTGGCCATTAACGAGTCAAATAAGCCGATGCGGGGTTCGACTGCGTTGGCAAGCACCATGAATGACACGCCCTGAAAGACAAAAGCAAGGACGGTTATTGCTATTCCAACCGCAAATGTGCCAATCGATTTTTTGGAGTTGAAAATTTCTCGGCTCATATTACACAAGTCTGCAATAGCCGTGTTAGCTGAATTGATCAGGTTCTCGGCCCTTTTTTTTGAGAGGAACTTTTCCACTACCTTCTGAGAGAATGATGGGAGGCGAAGAGTGCGTTTGGCAGAGAAGAGTATAAGCCCCAACCAGACGGCTAAGGTTGGGATCGTTATTAGAATTACGGCCAATCCAACCACACTGCCGCCCCGGTAAATGGCCAGTGCGCCAGCTATAAATGCCAGCACTGCGCCTACAAATACATCTGCAATTATCTCCATAGTCGTTACCCATGCGGCCTTGCCTGGCGGAACGCCATTTCTTGACAGCCATGCTATCCTGACGAATTCTCCCCCTACATAAGACGGTGTGGTCTGAGTAACGAATTCGCCTGCAAGCCTAGCAGCTACAGTCTTGCCTGTAGATGCAACGTCATAACCAAGAAAATGTCTGATGAAATACTTGAATCGCAGTGCCTGCAGTAGCATTTTGATGATGGCCGCAGCTGCCGCGCCTAGAAATGGTACAAGTCCTATAGCAAGAACATCCTGAGGTGAGACGTCAGCAGTAAGGATCAGGATAATGAACGGTACCACGCTTGCAGGGATGGCAACAAGTCGCCAGTTCAACTACTATAACTCTGGCTTTGATACAACGTAGTACTATAATAAGGAATGTATAATCCATACCTGTTTGAGCAAAATTTTAATACAAACCTGATTTGTTAGGTCTATAAAGTAGATACGCTTTTCGATGTGGTGTATAAGTACACAACGGCGGCCATAGTAGCAGACAATCAATCACTTTTTGTTATAACAGAGCCTGTTATTTGAGTGGTCTAACTGCCCCCGATTAATGAGCTGCAGTTAAAAAGTGAAGTCGTACGACTAGGCCCTATAGGTTATGAGATGTAGTCCTTCTGAGATACCAGGTAGACTAACAACTATAGAAGAAAGTATAAGAAGAAAAAGTTCGTTGTGCTTCCGTAGTAGGGCGCTCTATCCAGCTGCTACTCCACTTCTCTTTCTTCTCCAGCAGACAGTTGTTGTTCTATCATCGGTAGAGCTTCTAGTCCCATTAATACCAAGTCTCAACACATGGCCAAACGTCTGTCCTGCGTCAGTAAATAAACTAGCTACAGGAGTATCACTGCATGTCTGATTTGTCTCCCACCAGATAACAATAACATTATCTCTTCTCCTTGCCATCTATACTCTCCATGAATCGGCATCAATAGAATTGCTTAAGTTTATCTTGTCACCAAACATATGACTACCATCTGTAGATCTAAACTTGACATATGTCTGTATGTCAGGTTCTCCGGCTGCGCCATTCCGCCAACCAATGTAGACGTTTTCACCTGTTATTACAGAAGGCGCTGTTGCTGATCGTCTACTTCTTGGCTCTACTGGATTGCTCCAATCCACTGGATCTGCCCACGGGTGATTTATCCTATTTTATAATACTGTAGCAGGAAATGCAACAAACACGATTGTTACTAGCGAGGGTTGCGTTGCAGCTGTTGCTATGGCCTTATTCCTTTTGATCTTATTGAGATGCATCATCTCGCTTCCAATGCGCTGATACAATGAATAGAAGATTTAATCCCCAATAGGGAACAAGCTAGATAAGTTCTGGAGCAGTAGAAGAAGAGACATTTACGCGCTAAAGAGAAGTTATGAGACGTTATACTACTACTACTACTATTTCTTTTATCAACATTAACTTGGTTCCATAACCCCATTTAAAGTCATGGTCCAACGCAGTAATAAGCATGAGGTATAGAAGCAGAACCGAAATAATCACCCGTATTCTAGAGATTGTCAATGACGGCAGCGGCGGTGTTCATGGTGGCGCTACAAAGACCAAGATAATGTATAGAGCATTTCTTAGCCATAACCAATCGAAAGACTATCTGCTGCTTCTAACTAAAAGTGACTTGCTTAGATATGACAGACAAACGCACAGATTCAAGACTACTGAAAAAGGTCTTAGCCTTCTTAAAGCATATGACCAGATCGACCAGCTAATGAAGGAACAATAGATCTAGATGCAAAGAAGCGGGTCAAGTGCAATTCTAATGATGGTATTGTTCAACCCATCTAGTATTACCTCAGCCATCCCAATCCAGACAACTTCTACTGAGGATAATCAGCTCGAAATAGCAGATACTATAATTAAAAGCAGTAGCACCTAGTGAAGAGTAAAGGATAACCCTGAATAGATTCCTGCTCAGCTTATCGAAGGTTATCTAAAGTTTTGTAAAAAATGTAGTGGCATAAAACAAGCTTCATTCTCTTAAATAAGAATCGCAGGTTATACTTACAAGTTTTTATCACGTTTTAATGCAATCTATGACAAGGCCTGGAAGATGGTTGAACGGGCAGATAAATAGGGGGAACAAGGAGACACAGATCCAAGCATTGTATTTGGCTCAAAAGGCAGCTTTGCACATTATCAACGTCATCATAAACAACAAAACACTTGTAGATGTGGCTTTCAAGTCCGTGGAGGTAATTACTATATTGCCATAGTGGTCAAGCGGTCCAATGCTGAGTATTGACGATAGGGTCATGAGGATGAGGTTCAGAATAATTACACGAAAAAGTAACTCACCATGTAATTCTAATAGTGTACAATAAAAAATCCAGACATGTCAATTCACTAATGGTTTTTACTTGTATAATGCAGGTCTTCTTTCTATACTACTGCTATGAGCATTCCTTATGTAAAAACAGGCTACTCACTTAGATTGGTTATGACATTAACAATGACACCGTCCTCATCAGCAGCAAACTCAAAAGGAGAAGATGCAGCTGAAGAGATTGTGCGACCCTTACAATACCTCAAAAAATGCAGGTACTGTAACTATGAGCATTGGGATGACTTCGATTTGAAGTTTCATGAGGAGCTGCACAAAGAGTATCGTGAAGAGGAGGATGAGCTTAAACTGCAAAAACGTCGGGAATACGAAATGATGCTCATGAGGAGATTCAATCTTAAAAAAGAGATCCTATCACTCCAGCGAATCCTTGCCTCTAACGAAATAAACATCAAGGACTATGAAACGGATGAAGAAACAAAAGAGTTCGCTTATGAGGCTAGAAAAAGAGTATGGGCGAACAGGGCAAGGAAGGATTGGCGTTCAGATACTTCCTATGTTGACGAGCATCTCGATTTAGGCTATTATGCACTGACCGACCGTGAAAGAGAAATGGCTGCAGCAACACGCTACTAGTTCTTCTGCAGCATGAGGCACTGCGCCAGTCGATGGATTGAACCAAAGGTGGTAACACTGCTGCAAAGTTTAGATCCATCAAGACCCTAGAATCCTGTTCACAAGGAAGCAATAGCCAAAGGTAGACAAAGAGTTGCAAAGATGCATAGAAAAAATTAGGATACATCATTGTAGACTACAAGAAACACTTTCAGAAGAAGGCGTCAAGTGGTCTGATGAACGAAAAATCTTTCTGTGGCCGGATGACGAGCGAGAGAGATCATAATCCTGACATAGGACTTTCCAGTCTTTGGAGCTACTTTCTGCTGATCGTAACTCGTAACGATCAATGATAAAGCTTGCAAGGCTGTCCTTGCCCTGGTCTGATTGCAACTTTAGAAACAACTGTTGATGTTTGGCAATAGACCTCACTAAGCACGTTTTACCTTTTCATTAGTCGCATAAACCTGCGAAAAGGACTAGCTATCACGCCTACAATCTCATTTTTCCAGCTTTGCTTTGCTTTGTTGTTGTTGTTGTTGCTATCATTCCCAATCTTCAATCAACGACAACGTCATGATGCGTCATGATGGACTATTGCTAATATTATGGGTACTGCCAAATGCTATTATACATTCGGTCTCAAGGGTCTATAAAGTAGATATACACCACCACCATGTTTCCCTGATGGCAATGAAGGCAATATTTATCACAGGAACTGCAGGGTCCGGGAAATCGCTTCTTACCTCCAGACTACTCCAGTGGCACAGAGATAATAGTGCTTACGCCGTTACGCTCAACCTTGACCCTGGAGCAATCAAACTCCCTTATGAGCCAGATGTTGATGTCCGCAATTATGTTGACATTGCCACTTTGATGGAGAGCTACGGACTTGGCCCTAACGGTTCACTTATAATGGCAAGTGACATGATTGCGACAAAGCTGGAGGAGATTCAGAAGGAGGTGGACGAGCTGAACCCGGACTATCTGATAGTGGACACACCTGGCCAGATAGAGCTCTTTGCATTCCGAGCAAGTGGGCCATATTTTGCTGTAAACCTGCATGCAGACAACAAGACGACTATATTTGCCTTTGATGGAGTGTTAGTGTCGTCCCCGATCAACTTTGTGTCTATATCGCTCCTTGCGTTATCTGTCAAGCTGCGGTTGAAAATGGCTCAGATAAACGTACTTACCAAGCGCGATCTTGTCATAGACAAACTAAAAAATATCATGGACTGGGCTGGATCAAGCATGGCGCTTGAACATGTTCTCAATAGTGAAAAGGATGCCGAGTATTCTCTCTTAACCAAAGATTTGGCGCGCAGCATAAGCAAAGGTGGCTTCGCCCAGAGCCTCATAGCTGTTTCTAGCATCACGATGAGTGGCATGGTCAACCTGGCTGCCGCCCTTGCTCGAACCCTTAACCAGGGGGAGGACATTTAGGATGACGGGGAAATCGTGTAGCGCGGCTGCCCCATGCTCAACTGCAAACCTTGGCCCAGGATACGACGTGTTTGGCCTTGCGCTTGATGCGCTTGAGGACATAGTCAAGGTAAGCAGGACATCGTCTCACCGCGGCGGAAGAATAACTATCAAGAACAGCGATCAGGCGATTCCATCAATGCCTGAATCAAACTCGGCCGGCCTCGTAGTAAAAAAGATGATGCAGGATTTTGAAATCAGCGATAACACAGCGATCGAGATCACAAAAGGTGTGCCGGCTGGTTATGGCGTCGGCAGCAGCGCTGCTTCAGCGGCAGCTGCTGCGATGGCATTCAACGCGCTTTATGGCTTGAAGATCGATAAGAATAGGCTTGTAGAATATGCCGCAGAAGGCGAGATCGCAAGCGCCGGCACAAAGCACTATGATAACGTCTCAGCTTCTTTGCTGGGTGGCTTTGTGATATGCGGTATTGCCAGTGACGGGCTGCTGTTCACAAGGCTAGAGCCTCCCAAGGATCTCGTACTTGTTGTTGCAGTTCCGTCGTTCGAAGTGCCAAAGAAAAAGACAGAGATGGCAAGGAGCGTCCTTCCAAAAGTTGTGCCACTCAAAGACGTTGTTCACAATATTTCTGGAGCAGCCACAATAGTTGCAGGCTTTGCGCTAAAGGATGTGGAAACAATAACAAGAGGAATAGATGATGCCATTATCGAGTCAGCAAGAAAGCATTTGATACCCGGCTACCAAAGCGTCAAGCAGAACGCTATTTCTGCAGGCGCGCTTGCAGTCACAATAAGTGGTGCTGGGCCTTCCATGATAGCATTTCTGAAAACAAACAAAAATGCAAAGAGAGTAGCTGCAGCCATGACCAAAGGGTTTGAAGGGGCAGGAGTAAAGACCATGACATTTATTTGTCGGGCTAGCAATGGTGCCCGACTTTTGGTATAGTAGACACTACTTTTTGCTCTTGTTAAGGAAAGCTGACATCATTTTCTGTCTGTCTTCGTGCGCAAAGCAAAGCGCCCAACCGTAGATCTCAAGCCTAAGTCCTGTTTCTAGATCCGTGTCCATTCCCCTGTTTATCAGCTTCTTGCTAACCTTTACTGCTACAAAACTGTTCTTCGCTACCTCCTTTGCAAGTGAGATGCACTCGTCCATTAGCTTTTTGTTTAGTATCTTGGCTATACCAATCGCCCGTTCCTTTTCTTTTGCTGCGTCACCTTTGGGTGCATCTGGCGGAAGTTTATCGTCAGGTCCTATATCGATTACTTTGTTAACAAGCCCAATTTGGTAGGCCTCATCTGCCACTATCATTTTGCCTGTGAATATTAGCTCCTTTGCCTTCGCCGGACCTACAAGCCGCATCAGGCGCTGTGTTCCACCCCATCCGGGAGGTATGCCTATTGTCACTTCGGGCTGCCCCATTTTGGCGTTGCTTGAGGCGATCCTTATGTCGCAGGCCATTGCAAGCTCGCAGCCGCCGCCAAGTGCAAAGCCGTTTACAGCAGCGATGACTGGCTTTTCCAGCCGGTCTATTCTGTTTATTACGTCTTGAGCTGAAGTGGCATACCTTTCTGCCTGCAGCGGATCAATGTTGACCATGTAGGAAATGTCTGCGCCCGCACAGAATGAGCGCTCACCGGCGCCAGTAATCACTACTGCTTTAATGTTGTCGTCAGCTGCAACAATATCAATCATCTTTGAGAGTTCGGATATAACGTCCACGTTCATGGCGTTGAGTGCCTCTGGTCTATTTATCCTTAGAATTGCAATGTCATCCTGTGGTTCAAGCTGTATGTACTTCATGGTAGACATATTGTTAGAGTAGGCAGCATTTCTTTTCAATAAAATCTTATTGGTCGTGACTAGCAGGCCATAATTAAAAAACCAGGTTAAATATGATTGCCATAATGGTCAGGCTTCACCGTTCAAACGCGGACAGCTTGAAAGGTGCAGACGTTGTTGTGATAGGTGTCCCTGATGAATCCAGTTCCCACGCCAAGCGCAAGGGGACGAGCAGGGCACCAGACGTATTGAGAATAGCCTCAAACGAGTCTGAATTTTTTGAACGTGGCGGAAAGCTGATCCCTACTTGCCCAATGCATGGAACTTTTGATCGAAAGTGGATATTTGATGCCGGCAACATCGCAAACAAGCAGAAGCTGCGCTCAATGGTGACTGAGATTGCTTTGCATGGCAAGCTGCCGATTATGATTGGTGGAGATCACTCTCTAACTACCGAAACAATACAGGCGGTGTCCAATGCAATTGGGAAAAAACTATCACTTTTGTACTTTGATGCCCATCCCGACTTTGTTTCTTCTACCAAGAATTATTATGGCTCAGTACTTACGGACTCAACAAAATCGCTGAACTTTAGAAAAAGCATGTTGATAGGCACAAGGGCTGCTGAGCCGGAAGAGTTTGAAAATGCAAGAAAGGTAGACCTGAGGATCGTAAACCCGCTAGAGATTGCCGAGCTAGGAGTAAAAAGGGTGGCGAAAATGATAAGAGCGCGAACAAGCGGATCCAAAGTTTACATTTCAATAGACCTCGACTGCTTAGATCCAGCATTTGCACCAGGTGTATCAGTTCCTTCGCCTGGGGGTTTGTCATCCACTGATCTCATCTACCTTCTTAACAAGGCAGTCAGTGTCGGGAATGTGGTGGCTATCGATATTGTAGAACTTGCTCCAGATTATGACATCAATGGCACCACTGCAATGCTTGCTGCCAGAATATTGTCAGAATGTATCGCATCATCGGTCTAGCGTTTGCCATACCTTTTCAATTATAGGCACTATGCTCTCCGGCTTGACTCGCCCATCGACTAGAGGGGGTTTGCCTTTAGTTCTGACATACCTTGTCTCCTAGAAATGCATTCATTGGATGTTCTTGCTCTTACCTGTAGTATTACAGATGCAACATCATCATCATCATCATCATCACTACCAATGCAGATACTTTCCAGCAGTATTCAAAGCGAAAGTATTCAAAGCGAAAGACAGCTGCCCCTCTCACAGGGCAGCGCACATTGGGTGTTTTTCTATCGAGGACTATGGCCTTGCAGGAATTGGCTGTCATCACAATTTAATGCTTTTTCGGCGGTGAAAGACAATGATGTAGAAAGAGTCTGTTTCGCGTGGACCAATTATACTTTGAAAGAGAAATTTTATAATCAGTTACCCAGTTTGATCGTAATCTCTTCTCCCATGCCTATTGGCACAGTGACTGACTGGATGTTGGGCTTGCTGTGCACATGCCGCGCATACTTTCTCATAGCGGGTCTGAAATGGTCAGGATAAAGCATGTTATCTGTCGCAATTATCCCTCCAATTCTCACCAGCGGTAAGATAAGGTCAAAATATCTTATGATATTCTCTTTATCTGCATCAATGAAGACGAAATCAAACTTGCCTTTAAGCTTGTGAAGTAGGTCAAGAGCAATGCCTTGTCTTACATCTATCATCTTATCGACACCGGCCTCTTTGAAATTTTTCAATGCCTGTTCTACTTTTATCGGGTTCATTTCGATCGTTATTACTCTTGTACTGCGGCGGTTCTTGCCCAATGCGTCGGCGAACCACAGTGTGGAAAACCCCGCCGATGTACCCACTTCTAATACGCGCTTTGCCTTGATTGCCTTGAGAAGTATTGAAAAGAATATGCCGGTATCTGCTGTGATGGCAAGCATCTCTTGATCAGGTGCAACTTTTACTCTGCCCCTTCTTTCCCGGTTTGATTGCCTATTAAGCCGAGATATTACGCTGAGAACCTTGTTGTCCACGCCTGCAATAATATACATACACAGGATATTTTTACTTTCAACTGTTCTTTTGCTTTAAAAGTGATAAAAGGTTCACTTTTTCCGCCTTGTAATTTATCCTAGTTACTGATTCTCGTTGTCTAAGCAGTTGGTCTTTGCGGGCCTTCCAGCCTTCAATTGCAATCTTATGGTCGTCAGATCTTAGAGGACTTCTTGACAAGGTAATTAACAATGCAATGGCCGGCTTTTAATCGTTCCAAGAATTAAACTGCTAACTTTTTTATTGTCTGCTGTCAAGAGAAATTACAGTGGAATTTGTCGATCTTGAGGAACCAGAAGTAAGCAAGCCAATTATGATTACCGCTATGCAGGACATGGGAAATGTCGGTAGTATAGCCATCGATTTCATTAACAAGAGCCTCAATAGCCGGTTGTTTCGGTATGTCTTGGCACCTTATCCAAATTACGTTGTTGACAAAGGAGGCCATATTGACTTTCATCAGGAAAGATGGGAGTACCGCTACGTTAAGAGTGTCATGATTTTTGGAGGTGGCGTAGGGCAGCCCCAGACCAACTACGAGCTTTATGAATTATGTCAAGATGTCATAGATATTGCAAAGTTGCACTCTGTGCAACTAATTTATACTCTAGGCGCATTCCACACAGACCGAAACTATGGCAAGGACCCAATGACACTTGTCACAACTACCTCGCAAGAGCTAACAGACCAAATAGCGAAAATAGGTTACAACACCACGCCTGGTTCGTCACTGATAACGGGTTTCAATGGGCTGATACTGGGTTATGCCAAAAGAAACAACATTCAAGGGATTGGGTTGTTTGCAGAGATCAATGACCCGCAGATGCTGCAATACAGATCTGCAAAGAGCCTACTCGTTTCGCTTGAAAAGCTGACATATCAGAGGTTCAAAGGGATAGAAGAGCTGGACGAAATGGCTGGCGCAGTTGAACGAGAGATCGATAGGATGAAAAGGTTGGGCGGCGACTCTGTATACCGCCCCTAATTAGCTGATCTTCATGCTTGGTGAACCCTATTCAACTTCTAAACATATTGTTAGAATAATATTATGCCCGATCTGCAATGCTTCACTTCTCAGTAACGTGCAGTGCATCAACCTTCTTTATCTTCTTCCACCTCTACCTCCACCTTTGCTCCTGATTGGCCCACCACCTTCAACTGTCTCTTGTACGCAGCCACGATCTCGTCGATGGTAGTGGCGTCTTCTGGCTTTTTGTCGTCCCTTATTTTGCCTGTGAATTTTGGAAAGCGTAGAGCAAGACCATAGCCTGGCCTAATTCTGTTCTTGGCAGCCGTATGAGATGGACTCAGCGTGATCTCTGAGGCAATGACTTCAATAACAATCTTAGGCTCAAACCAGATGTCCATTTCCATGCTCGTATCGACCCTTGCATGTCGCTGGCTTACTATGTGCTTTTCGAGCTCTTTGTAGAATTGCTCAATGTGTAGGTCAGTAAATCCAGTCCCCACCTTGGTAACGCTGCGGAACATGTCAGTGTTATGATCATAAGCTGCTAACAGCATCGCTCCATATTTGCCTGCGCGCCGTCCTCGGCCATGCAGTGCTCCAACGATGACAAGATCAAGTGTATCCACAAGATCACTCGTGTATTCGCGTTTGAGCTTGACCCATGCATATTCTCTTGCTCCCGCACGGTATGTGCTTGAGAGATGCTTTATCATGACGCCCTCGCAGCCATTCTCAATCGCTGCTGCCATGAACCTATCGATCTCATACGGCTCAGTTGCAATAGTCTGCTTGATCAAGCTTAACTTATTATTTTGAATCCTATCAATTATTTTCTTGAGCAGCTTTCTCCTTTCCATGTATGCCATTTCAGTCTTGCTCTTGCCATCTAAGTAGAGTACATCAAAAAAGTTCATGACGACTGGATAATTCTCCATCGCCTCCTCTACGCCATATTTGCGCCGCCTGTGCATCAGTTCCTGAAAGGGAAGAAATTCCTCTGTCTCTACGCTTACGGCTACCACCTCTCCCTCCAATATCACTTCCGATTTTATGGACTTTAGTGCGTTGGCAACATCCGGATAGTGGCTCGTAATCTTTTCAAGCCTTCTTGAAAACAATTCTACTTTGTCCTTGCCCTTGTGCACTTGTACGCGCTCACCATCTAATTTATATTCTACCGCTGCCCTGCTCCCCAAGCGTTCAAGTGCCTCTTCTGCTGTCCTGATGCGCTCTGCAAGCATCGGCCTGACAGGCTTGAAGAGGGCTATTTTGATCAAGCTGACTGCTTCGAGCCCCTTGGTTACAAGCAACCTTGCCACTGCGCCGAGATCGCTTGAGACATTATATGCATTTTCAAGCACCTGCCTGTTTGCCTTGTTACCAGTGAAGGCGATCGCAAGGGCATCAAGCACAGTATAATCAGCAATGCCGAGTCGGAGCTGTCCCATGGCAAACTTGATTATGTAGCACCCTTCTTTAGCTGTTGCATCATTTAGCAAACTGCTTATCAGACGCAGTTTATTCTCTTGGGAACCAACACCGGTTGTCCGTGCAACTTTGTCAAAAGTAGAATATACGCGCTCTACCGTCACAGGCTCTGAAAACAGGGTGGACTGGCTCTTTGACTTCATGACTTCCAGGGTCGCCTCTCCAAGATCGCCTGTCTTTTGGTATATCCGTCCTATTTCCGATATGTCTTTTCCAGACGAGCTTGCAATTGCCCTGAGGACCATTTTTTCTGCGATGCCCATCTCTATTCCCTCATAGTCAGGGTAGAGTTTGCCCTGAATCAGATAAGTTACCTTGTCAATAATGTCGGCGGGAGTCTTTTTGAGAAGCGCAACAAGGTATCCGGTGAGGGCAATTCTGCTCGAGGTTTGTTCCATTTGCTCGAAAGTCTCTACCAAGGAATTGAATTTCAAGGGGCTCCAGTTTTGTACGCTTTGAGTGAATATTAATCTATGATATGCATTAAGGCTAGAGTGTGTCCGAAGATGAAGAGCCCTAGATGATCAGCGATGATCCTGCAGTGAAGCAGATCAAACGCACAAGCTCTTGGCTGGACATCAGACTCTAATTCTGCAATACGCAGATAGAGCAGCGATAACTGCAGCTGGAGTTTACAGTAGAAGAATAATTAAAGATTATCAAATAGCAGTCAGATACTCTACAACAAGGACTAAATCTTCTTCTGAAATCAAGAGATATCAGAACATATATGCCGCAGCAATTGATGAAGCAGAACCTGCGACTGATTGAAAGCGTGCAGTGAAAGCGGAAGCAGCCAAACTCATATGATTTATGGCAAGCTAACGGTTATTAAAGGCACCAACCAGGTACTAAGATAATGGGAGGTAATAAGAAGAAGCCAGGTGGTGCTTCGGACAAGAATGCCCAGTCAGGTCCAGGGCAGGCCGAGTTTAAGTCTGCTGCAGAGAAGAAAGCAAGCACCAAGCCTCAGCAGAAGCAAAAACTTGCTGTGACGATTGACGAATCCCAGGGTATGAAGACAATCCAAGGCATGAAGGCAATAACAATCCAAGGTGTGGCAAGAAACATTGGTGTCAAAATTTCAATAGCAAATGTTTTCATCAAGTCACTGGAAGCAAAGGGTATCATTAAGGCGGAAGGCGGCTACAGCGGCCATAAGGTCTACCAGCTGATCAAACGCTAGCTTCTTTAACTATCATTACGTCTCCGGGCAAACTCGATTCAATAATCTCAAGGTTAGACGTAACGATACCTATTGAATTCATTGGCTGGACTTTAGCATCCTGTACGAAGACACAAATCGAGCTATTTGAAGTAAGGTAAGCGATATCACCCCGGTGAAAATGCGTTTTTTGTTTTTCTGCTCCAATCATAAGCGTAGTTTCAATATATACGAATTTGTCTGCATATCTATGCACTCTGTCTTGCAGCGGAAGGCTTTTTAGTACGACTCCAGCAGTCAGAGGGGCAAGGTGACGTACAAGCTCAGCCAATGCAGAGCCTTTGTCTTGTATCTCGATTGCAATCTTAAACCTAGATACTGACCCAGCGCTTCCTAGCTGCATCATTATTACTGCCAATAGACCTAGAATATAATGAAAATGTTTCGCATGTTATTGCAAACAGATGATTTCTGCCAATTGTCGTGTAATGACAAAAGAACCAAATTATATAGAGAGTAAAACCGGCCAAGACAGTGAGAAATGGATAATACCAAAGCAAGTGGCAGATTTTATGGGAATCATGACAGAACCCAAATGTATAGTGAAAATATAAATATAAGATGCCGGTCTCTTTAGTATATAATATAGCTCCAGTGTGATTTTTCAAAAATTAGGGCAAAACATTTAATTAGATATCCATTATCCTTTGGATTATTCTTGGTAGTCAAACATTCTTCCAAAAGACATGCCGCACCCAAAAAGCCTGCTACTGCCAAAACGACCAAGAAGACTAGCACTTCAAACAAAAAAGTTGACGAAAATGAAAAGCAGGGAGGCACCGCCAAGAAATCGTCGCGTGGAGCAGACGAGGTGGTTATTTATGCAGAATCTGAATATGAGTTGAAAGAGATCGATACTCACGAGAACAAGGTGCTGATTGGTCCTGCTTGGCTTACACGGTTTGAGAGAGCAAGGATAACAGGTGCAAGGTCACTTCAGCTGTCACTTGGAGCACCTCCGCTTGTCAACGTGCCTGAAAATGCTACTAGCTCGATTGCGGTTGCAGTTGAGGAACTGGAGCAGAAGGCACTCCCAATTTCAATAAGACGCATACTTCCAACCGGTACATACCAAGATATTGCTTTAGAGTGGTTAAAGTAGCCAGATCAGAATTTAAATTTCTTTTAGCCTGCTTTCGTCAAAGATCTCAGAGCCATACCACCGGTAGCGAAAGTAGTCAAGGCACCACTCGTGGAAAATGGAGTCGGGGCTGAAGAACATCATGTTCATGTCAGTCTCCCCCTTTTGTGTTGGGAAAAGTACTGAGGCCTGTTTTTCGTTCAGTATCACTGCAACCTGCACGCTTTCCACCATTCTTCTTTCTATTACCCCTTTGCTCAAAAGTTCATTGTGACCAAGCTTCTTCAAAAGTTCCTTTCTCCCTTTTGGGATGATAACGTTCTTTGGAAATACGTAGCTATATTTTACGGCCTTTTCCTTTACCCTAGTTACCACCGGCTCGATTAGGTCTATTGGCACCTGCGGCACAATTTCGTAGATGTATTGGTCAGCCTGTCGATAAATGTCCTTCCAACGCTCAAGTATTGCAACGATACCCTTGAGGAACTCACATCTATCTAGAGCCCCCAGTCTCATTATGAATTTGATGGGGAGCTCGCCCAAGATATGCTCAGAAAAATACTCTTTGTACTTTGAGAGGTAATTAAACGTCGGGATCTGCTTGATTATAGTGTTGCCAAAAGTGGTAAGCGAAAATATGCCCTCAGGGTCTTTCTCGATTAAGCCTGCATCCTGCAGGCGACTGACATTGCGATGGACCTCCTGCATAGTAATGCCGAGATCCTTGGCAATTTGAGATATCTTGGCGCCTTTATTATTAAGCTGGAAGACAATTGCTAGTCTCTGCTCACTTGCAAGCTCGAAGAAAGTCTTCTCCGTATTGGCAAATGTTGTCAGTACGTCGTCAGACTCATCAGGCATGGTATTGCATGAAACTGATCGATTTTTAAACATTACATGTGCACACACTAGTAGTTATGAGTATGTCCTTGTTCTGAATGGGTACGGTTTGTCCTGTACATGGTTATTATACCCAGTGCAATGAAGCCCGCGCCAATTGTCAAGAGGATGTAGTCAGCCAAAAGTATGCTAGCCCAGACGGCATTCACAGTCGCTGCCCAGATGAATAAAAGCGCCAAAAACACTAGCGCAATGCCTGCGATGGTTTCGCCGTTGATCCATTGTTTTCCTCTGCCTCCCGTCATATATCTAATATAGCACGCCGGAAGCATTATTAAATTCTTCAATCATTAGTTAGGTAGAATAATGCTAAGGCTAGTGTTCACGAACCAGCGTTCCTCTGCACTGTTCGCAGATCTGCTCATCAATGTTTGACTCAATGCTGTGGTGAACGTCGCATATAATGAGTGTATAGCGCATGTAGTTGCACAGACCCACGAATTTGGCAAGCGTGCTTGGAGTGTATGCTTTGTTTGCAGAGAGATCCTTAGCAATATCGTCTATCATACGCATGACCTCTCTAACCGATTCAAGCTTTGAGATGAGCTCTATGTCGCCTCTTGTTCCCCTGACGTAGTTGCTGACTGCGGCCTGGGTAATGCCAAGATCCTTAGCAACGTCTTCTTCCTTGAGGGAATATTCCCTGATAAGCTTCTTTGCAAGAATAGCCCTGACCGCGGGAATAAGTGACTTTGCTTCGATCTCTGAGGGGAGCAGCATTTAGCGATGCACAATGAAATCTCTTTTTTTATTATTTAAAGGTTCTTAATAGAGGTTCTCTAAACTTAGCGTTTGATTTTCTGGCTATAAACTGTCTTTTGATGGCTCAGATTTAAGACTGGCTATTTGGTTCCAAGAAGAATATCATATAAAATGCAAGCAGGTAACAGCAATAACAGTGATGGAGATAGGCGACATGCTAAGCAACAGGAAATGATTACGAAGGTGGTAACATGGTTAAAGGAGGAAGGAAGGGAGCCAGAGGAAAGAACAGACTTGCATGGAGATGCAAGATATTTTGCACTGGTCAGAATAAAGAAAGCAAAGAAAAAAGACCAATCGGAAGAGACAAGAGAGGAAGAAGCCTTTCACATGCTTTTTCCAAAAAATAGGCTTGACTGTTTAACTATTACAGTGATCATTGCGATGGATGAGCAGGGTCGAAAATCCTATGAATCATTTGGAAGATCACAAGAAGGTATTTTAGAAAAAAATAGGTTTTACTATAACCTTAAACTTGCCTTGCTCCAAATGAATGTGATTTTTGCACTTAAGAAAAATATTCGACAGATACAATCTGTCGAGGTTGATAATGATGTATATTTTGATGGACTAACAAAGGATGCATTCTTTAGTGCTATTTACACTGTACTCAATGCCATTGAAATTGCTAAAACGAAACTTTATCAGTTTCGAGATTTAGTTATGCCATCCAAGGCAGGTCGGACGGATGATAGCGAAGACCTGAAGTGAAATCTGTTGCGGTAGTCTGTAAATTCGAGATGCTCTTTCCAAGATAACTATTTACAAAAATTCCGTAGGTTTGCCATAGTTTTTCTCTTTCCTCATCTGTCAGACGAGTGTCTGTAGTATAAAGTAGAGGTGCAATGACATTATAGAAGTAAGTTTGTCTGTCTTTTAGCAGAACATTGCTAATATGTCATGTCCTGACTTTTTACAGCGATAACAGCTAGAGAACATGAAGGCCTAAACGGTAAGACATCTGACGAAGCTTGCGGCATTAGAATTGAGGGAGATAATAAATGGAAGACTCTCATAGAGAATATCTTAGTGGAGAGGGGCCTCTAACATGAAACAACAAGTTAAAAAAAGGATTTCAACTGAAAGCTCAAGCTTTGGCGTATCTAAGCGTGAAGGACACGACTCATCGAAATTCTATAAGAGAAAATTATATGATTTAGTCAAAAATGGAAGTAGTGATAATACTGCGGCGGGCAATGGCCAGTATGAGGAAACTCCCGAAAACAAAATAGAAAATATCAACAAGATATTCTGTAAAAGCAGTGAAAAGATGGACGAATTACCAGATTCCAGCGTTCACCTCATGGTAGCATCTCCACCATACAATGTTGGAAAAGACTATGACCAAGATTTAACATTTGAAGAATACAGAATACTACTCAAAACGGTATTCAAAGAGACTTACAGAGTCTTAGTTAATGGGGGAAGAGCTTGTATTAATATAGCAAACCTAGGAAGAAAGCCGTACATTCCTTTACACAGCTTCATAATCCAAGATATGCTAGACATAGGATTTTTGATGAGAGGTGAGATTGTATGGAACAAGGCTGCAAGTTCTGGTGTTTCAACTGCATGGGGAAGTTGGCAATCGGCATCTAATCCGACATTGAGAGATGTCCATGAATATGTGATAATATTCTCCAAAGGAAGTTTTTCTCGCAACTCTAAAGATAAAGAGAATACCATAGCAAAAGAGGAATTTTTGACATTTACAAAAAGTGTCTGGGAATTTCCCGCAGAATCAGCCAATAAAGTAGGTCATCCAGCTCCATTTCCTTTAGAATTGCCGTATAGATGTATTCAACTATACACTTTCAAAGGTGATGTTGTATTAGACCCATTTTGTGGTGTAGGCACAACTTGTCTTGCAGCGGTTAAATTAAAGCGAAATCATGTTGGCTACGATACCAATAAAGAATATGTGGATGCTGCAATTAAGAGAATTGACAAATACATATCACAAACAAATCTATCTCAATTTTCTTCTCCCACAAGAATTTTTCACTATAAGGAATCAGAACAAAACACATCAAGCAGAAAGCAAAAATTCCAACACAATTATAGCTGACCTGAATTAGTAAGATATCGCATTTTGGTTTACAATTAGCAACAAATTCTCTAGCCTTTTGTGCGTCTACAGTCCATACTGCCTTTACACCCCTCCAATGGTTCTGGCGGTAATTGTCTTTATTGAAATAGGATGATTGTGTTACGATAACATGAGTACTTCTGGCCCAGTAATCCGGATATCTGTCCTAACATTTTGTTCTCCAAATTTGTAGATAGGTGCGCAATGATTATTGCTTCTCTGGCTGAACCTATCTGCATTCCAGCTTTTCCTGCACATCAGATATCAATCATTGCTAGCCAGAATAAATGCTGTAACCTTTTCTTGATTTCTCGACTGTATTATTATCCTCAAATAGCGAAAATAATGGACTATTACTATTGCGCTGGAAGACATTTATTTTGTCATAAGGTTTATTTTCTCAACTTCTTATACCGGATGTAATTGATAACAATCCCAAATGTTTGTGTAACCAAAAAGAATACAATGTTGAATAGCTATCAGTATTCAGGAAAATCCTATGTACTTCAAACAAAGGGATGAGTTACAGTTAGTTTCAACGACGAACTAGCGTCATGGATGTTCTATCGATTAGGCAATTTCGTTGAGGTTGATTGTCTCATCGACCAGGCGGACTATTTGCACTGAGGCGTTCTCACCTCCTTTTTGTGAGTCAAAAGCAATAGCTTAGCTCTAGCTAGCTTAGCGTTTCAATATAATATATACAGAGATCGACACCTGACGATGCTATAAGTCCAAAAGTTATCCGACGTAGTTAGCGGTTCTAAATCTGACATATTTTGAACAGAGCCGAACAGTTTTACCCTAAAAAGCTTTAGAGACTAAACGCTACTGTAGTAAAATAGGACGATATGTGAGCTTGGCTTAAGGGATGATAATAGTAGAAGAGTTCTCAACCACAACGATGATGATAAAATGTCGAGATTGCGGTCACGAGCATCAATCAGCCATCCAAATGGGCACCTCTGATTTTAGAACTGCTAAGATTCATGAGAAGAGGGAACAGTGTCCTAAATGTGGCAGTGTATCGACATACCATAAGTCTGATTATTTCTTCCTGTAACAAGGATGTGCTCTAGGTTTTATGTCCCGACCGCTTACAGTATCAGGAAACGATAGTTTATAGCCAGAAAATCAAACGCTAAGTTTAGAGGACCTTAATGGATTCTATTCTTTATATTTGGCAGAAATAGAGGATAAAAAGATGAAAGCAGTCTTTGTAAAAGGCACAAGCGCGGTTTCTGTCGATGATGTCAAGGTACCAGACCTAGCTAGCTCTGGTGATGTTCTTGTCAAAATGCGCGCGTGTGGGCTATGTGGGTCGGATCTCGAAAAGATCTATGGCAAATATGGTATGGCCTCGGGCAAGCTTGGTCACGAGCCTGCCGGCGAGATCGTAGCAATCGGCAGATCTGTCAAAGACTTTGCGCGTGGGGACCGTGTATTTATCCATCACCATGTTGCATGCTATTCTTGTCATTACTGCCTTCATGGTGACTATACGATGTGCCCTGCATATCAGTCGAGCAACATCAGCCCGTGCGGACTAGCAGAGCATTTCTTAGTGCCAGAGTGGAATGTGTCAAGAGGTGGGCTGATAAAATTGCCAGACAATGTAGGGTTTGATGAAGCATCACTTATTGAACCACTTGCATGCTGCATAAAGGCATGGAGGAAGTGCAGCTTCCAAAAGGGAGACGATGTAGTGGTACTTGGCGCGGGTCCAACTGGATTGATGCACGTTCTCTTGGCTCTGGCATTTGGGGCTGGCAAGATATTCGTCATTGATATCAATGATTTCCGTTTGAACTTTGCCAAGAAATATGGCGTGCAAGTGTTCAACTCTATTTCGGATCATGACTTTGCAAACAATATCAAGTTAGAAACGGGTGGAAGGGGTACAGATATTTGCATTGTTGCGACAGGGAATATGAAAGCATTAATGCAGTCATTTGACATGACTCGGAGAGGCGGTAAGATAATGCTCTTTGGCGTCCCGCCCAGAGGGTCGCAGATCTCCTACGACATGAGTAAGCTCTACTCAAACGAGCACTCGCTCATCCCAAGCTATGCAGCGTCTGAAATTGAAACAAACCAAGCTTTGAAGCTGATAGCAGAAACTCGTGTAGATATAGGATCCCTTATTACTCATAGGTTTCACATCAGCAAGGCTGCAGAGGCAATAAGATGCGCTCACGAGGCCAATAATGCGATGAAGGTGATCATAACCACAGACTAATGAAACTATATATAATAAAAATCACTTCTCTGAGCTGATCGACCATGGACTGGGGAATGCAAAACAGTCTAGCTAAGATAATTCATCCCGAAGACGGCCGATGCCTCATGCTTGCAGTTGACCATGGCTACTTTCTGGGGCCGACTGAGCGTCTGGAGGTTCCAAGTAGAGCTATAAAGCCACTCTTGCCTTACGCTGACTCGCTCATGCTCACAAGAGGCATCCTGAGGACATCAGTTGACTCCAAGTGTGACATTCCAATAGTGCTCCGCGTTTCTGGCGCAACTAGCATCATTGGCGAAGACCTTTCAAAAGAAACAATTACGACTTCGATCGAAGAAGCTATCAGGCTCAATGCATCATGCCTTGCACTATCAATATTTGTAGGCGGCAAGTACGAACACCAAACGCTTGCCAATCTAGCAAAGATGGTAGACGAAGGCGAAAAATATGGAATACCTGTCCTTGCAGTAACTGCAGTAGGCAAGGAGATGGGACGCGATGTACGTTACCTTGGACTTGCATGCAGAGTTGCTGCAGAGCTTGGTGCACATTTAGTGAAAACATACTATTGCGACAATTTTGAGGAAGTAGTCGAAGGGTGCCCTGTTCCGCTTATAATTGCAGGAGGCAAAAAACTCCCCGAGCCAGAGGCGCTAAAGCTAGCGCATGATGCAATAACGCATGGTGCTGCAGGCGTGGACATGGGAAGAAACATCTGGCAGTCAGAATGGCCCGTAGCAATGATAAAGGCGGTGCAGGCAATAGTCCACAAGAATGCCGACGTCAAAAAAGCATACGGCATATTTTTAGAGGAAAAGGAGAAGGACAAGTCAGCCCAGAAGGAAACTCATAAGGTCGTTAGGACTACAGTCAACCACTCAGTAGCTTTTGACTAGGCTGCAAGTTTAGATAAATGCTGATGAACCATCTTCCATTGGTTCTTTTTGTCTTTTTGCAGGACGATCGTTACCCTAGACTTGTTGTTTACCGATGTACCACGGAAGCTATAGTCGTCGATTATCATGCCGGTAACTTCAAGCAAGAAAGTAGCAAGTGCAACATCGCCCATTACCTCAGTGTTTAAATTTTCAATCTTGAAATCATAGTCAGAGAGGCTGGCAAAATGTAACTGTTCAAGCATGAGTGCCCTTTCAAAGTCACGCCTATCGTAGGGTGGCACATCGCCAAATTTTGTAAAGCGCGAATCAAGAAATTCCTCTATCTTTTCTATCTCCTTGCTCTGGGCAAGCTGAAAATATTTGTAAATAAAGTGTCTTATTTTAAGGGACTCTATAGATGCCAATTATGTTCATTAAATAATAGGGAATAGAATTTTTATAGCTTTACGACTTCCGTAATCTACGGGAACCTGCTTATATTGTAAATATAATTAAATATTTTGGAAATTGTCTTCGATGAAATAGTCTCATGCAGATTTTGATTTGTTATGTTGTACAACACAACTCTCGAGATGGGTTGATGGTTATGGAGAATCATAACGCAAATGAGGCGGGAGAAACAATGAGACATAATCGCCATTTTTTCCGATAATGACAGGTTTGCAGTTGCTAACTCAAGTACTTGTAGACTTTCCACATTATCCAACCAAACTGCTGAGGGCAATCATCAGGTGGTCAGGAATATAGAAATCGGGCTGCAAAAACGAATTCCAGAAGTAAAGTCAGGTCAATGTTTGCACATGTCTTTAGATAACAATGTCGGTTCTGAAAAGAAAAGTAAAGAAAAGAAAAAAAGGCATACTCGTACAAGAAAGTACGGATAATGATTAAGTTTGGAATCACACCCTTATGGTGCAGAACCGACCAGCCTTAGTATGGAGAGACATTCAATTGCTGCACTTATTATTACAGATAAGTCTCCAATTGTATGGTCTCTTTGCACATTGAATGTTTCTATGGGCGGCTCTAGTTCTTGAATATGCGATCATAGAGCATAACTAATAGAGGGTCTATTTTACATCAGTTATAGCTGCATGTGCATGATTAATATGATCTTGTAATTCCTCTTTATTGCGAGCTGTCAAGCCACAAACATCGCAAGTCCGTTGCCTTGGCGTTAGGTCGTGTGGTTCTTTTCCACTTGTAAGGTCCAAGTATTGTTCATCAGCTCCTGCAGCCTTTATTTTGGTAGAGTTGTTTTCCTTCTCTTGACCTGTATTTTTTCTTTCCGCCATAGATGATAGTATCAGTCATTATATCCTCTACCATATCTTTATCTCTTACCTTTTTGTATCTTCACCAAGTCGAAGGATACATTGGCATAAAGGCTGTTTTTATTACATTAACAGAAGTTGGCAAGCTAGGGATAATCACATCTATTATAATCCGCAGCTGATAATGATTTTTAACTACTCGTATTATTCGAATTACTCTGCATAGGATCACAATGGGCTAGTAAGCATCTTCATGTTTTAGACCTAATCCATCAGATGGATAGGGCCAAGGAGAGGTTTACCTGTACAATTTGATTTGATAGAATTTGTTGCGAAGTACCAACCGACCCCAGCTGCAAACATGAAAAAAGCAGGATTGAAAAAAGTGGGCTTGTATTGATACTAGCTGTAACAGATTCTGATCCACTTTCACATTCTCTTCTAGTATGATCAGTAATATACATACAACTTCTGAGCCGACTTCTTCAAAGCTCGCGGCTACTCTGAATGAGATAGCATAAGATACAGCCTCATCCAGTTTCATAGATAGAGTAATGCCACTTATGCTGGTGCTCCTCTTTCAAATTCGTCGGTTAATATTTGGCTGATATCACACAATTATGGTCTTTTTTCTCGAGACTGCCAGGTAATATACACATTACTCCAGGATTTTTGTCGCACTGCTCTAATTGCCAAACTGGACAAATGATTGTGCCAGATGGGATTCAGAATGAAGCTCTGACCTTCACGGTCCAGCTTCCTCTAAAAACTTATTAGATTTCAGTCTTGAAAAGATATCTTATAGCCGATCTTTATATCCATAGAGGATTTTTAAAAAGCAGTTAGAATGTAGTAGCCAAAAAATAATGCATTCCGTTAGCTCCTCTAAATCTTTTATTCATTTTGCAATGAGGTTCAGGCGATTCAGATCTCATTCCTACGGGGCTGGAAGACAAAATCAACCATTTTGCCTACCAATATCGAAAAACTATTCAACTTAAGTTTTTTACCAAATGTCTTGATTTTACATACCATAGTCTTTATATATTTCAGTGACACTTTCGGATGAAATGAAAATAAAGAAAGCATCCATCACGATGGCAATAACAGCTATGATAATTGCAATTACAGCAGCCACAACAACTTTTCCGAATGTTGCCGTGCTTGCTACACCCCTTTTTCAACAGGGAATGAATGATACCATCACACCTGGAACAACGACAACGTCCTCACAAGCGCAACAATCTACTATTCATATAACCAAGGACGGCACAAACTCATATGTCTTATCTGGTGGCTCGTCCAGTGTCGGCAGCTTTGATACAACTTATAGAGTTGCAGGAGAAAGAAGTGCTATAAGGTCAGCAGAAAATCTAATCATATCTACCGTCACCTCTGATTTTAGTTCTTCTCCAACAATAGGATATGTAATGGTAGGCAATACCACTACGACTTCTGCAAACGCTACTCTTCCAAACCCATTTGCAAGCACCGAGATGATCACTGAAAGAATCACAAATGAACTTAGAAGGGTCATTAGCGAAGAAGAAAATAATACATTACAAGGCCAGGAGGTGGAGATAAAGTGCGGATTCGGTATGACCTTAGAAGATATGCAATGCCATTACATCCCGTTACTTCAAGCAGGACAGGGATAACCAAGGATAACGAAGAGCAATACGAGGGATCCTTACTTTTTATTTATCTTATATTCTAGATAACCTCCATTTAGCTGATTGAGATTGAATGGTTTTTGATGACAACGATCTAATTCAAGCAAATGCAACAATAATTTCTGGAGTTCTTATTCTTCTTTCTCTTGCCTCGATATCAAGAACTTCTTCCCTGCCATTGCTAGATAGGACAATGATCGCATCAGCAATAATCCCTTTTATTGCATCAACTATATTGTTACTCAATCTACGACTAAATGAGGTCAAAAGAACTGATTATGCCAGAAAATTAGCAATATGGGGATTGATATATCTCGCGGCAGCTGTGCTGCTCTTGTTAGGACTTGTATGAAAATCAGAACAATGGTATATTCCTCTACTAACTGTTATTTGAACGGAAATGTATTGCAGTGTAAAAATATATAGATGCTAGATAGTTTGTGTGAAATAGCACTTTTGCTGCTTACATAACTTCTGTATATCAAAGACATGCTCGGTAACGAGCTATATTAAAGGGTACAGGACGATTTTGCCATGTTACTTGACAGTCTTGACTACATGTATAACCAAAGCTCTGCTCCACTAACAAAGTATATCGACACAGAGGAGGAACGGGACTAGGTAATCAATGGCGAACCATCGACTGCATTTACAGTAATCATAAAAACAAACATTTCCCATAAACTTTATAAATAATTTCCCTCCACTTAAACAAAAAATGCCTCGAGCTGACAGCGGATATTGTTTTGGACACAACATTCATGTTCTGGTTCTGCTGAGGATTGCCTAGAGCAAACTCGTGCTTTAGCAAGCATGGCTTATGCAAATAATTTGGTGAGATAAAATTGGTTGAAATGACAGGAGCAAAAGCGTTGATTCAAGCCCTTGAGAAAGAGGGCGTAGATGTAGTCTTTGGACTTCCTGGAGGAGCAAACCTGCCGATATATGATGCCTTGGTAGATGCAAACTTTAGGCACATCCTGGTAAGGCACGAACAATCTGCTGCTCACATGGCTGACGGCTACGCCAGAATAAAGAGAAAGGCAGGTGTATGCTTTGCAACCTCGGGTCCGGGTGCCACAAATCTCATTACAGGCATTGCCACTGCATATGCTGATTCTTCTCCGATTGTAGCCGTAACGGGGCAGGTGCCGCTTGCCATGATAGGCAAGGACGCCTTCCAAGAGACAGACATTATTGGAGTGGCAAACCCCTGCACAAAATACTCATTCCAACCACAGGCTGCCATTGAAATTCCAGAAATGGTCAAAAAGGCAGTCTACATTGCAGAGAGCGGCAGGCCCGGTCCAGTGCTTGTTGATATTCCTAAGGACGTACAGCAGGCAACAGCCGATATGAAGTTTCCAGACCTCATCAAGGTTAGAGGCTATAATCCAAACATAGAGGCAGACCTATCAGAGATGGTCAGGGCAGTCGAGCTCTTACTTAACGCCGAGCGACCGATAATAATGGCAGGCGGGGGTGTAATCCTCTCAGGGGCTTTTTCAGAACTCCAGGCTCTTGCAGAGCTCGTCAAGGTACCGGTTGTGACTACGTTCAAGGGCAAGGGCGCATTCCCTGAGAACCACCCGCTTGCCATGGGACCGATAGGGATGCATGGCCACGCAGAAGCCAACAAGATAATTGTAGAGGCAGACTGCATCGTGGCTGTAGGCGCAAGGTTTTCAGACAGATCTGTCGGCAAATTTGATGAGTTTGGTAAGGGTATGAGCATAATCCACATGGATATTGACCCGGCAGAGATCGGGAAGAACAAGTCAGTAGATGTTGCGCTGGTAGGTGATGTGAAGTCCTCGCTGCGCACGCTTGTTAAGATACTCTCAAAGAGAATGATTAAAAAAGACTCAGATAACCCATGGCTAAAGCGTAGAAAAGAGCTTATACAATACTATGCTGAAACCCTCAAAGACTACCCAAGGGAGATAACGGCGAGAAAGTCGCTTAAGAAATTGCGCGAGTTGTTGCCGGCTAATGCGATAGTCACTACAGAGGTGGGCCAGTGCCAGATGTGGGCATCTCTGCACTTTGATGTGATAGCACCTGGCACGTTCTTCAGCTCGACAGGCCTTGGGACAATGGGCTTTGGGTTTCCAGCTTCAATAGGCGCTAAGGCTGCCAGACCTAACGTTCCAGTAGTCGATATCGCAGGTGACGGATCCTTTAACATGACTGAAAACTCACTTGCGGTGTCGGTACTTGACAAGCTCCCAGTAATAGTATTCCTCATGAACAACTACATGCTTGGAATGGTGGCTCAGTGGCAGCGCACGTTTTACAACAGACGTTACAGTGGAGTACATCAGCACAATTGCCCCGACTATGTCAAGATAGCCGACGCATATGGCGCTCAAGGCATAAGAGCGGAGTCGATGCACGAGCTTGAGAAAGCTATCAAAGCGGCGCTCAAATCTGATGTAGCAACGGTAATAGACATCCCAATTGATCCTGACGAAGACGTTTACCCGTTTGTAGCACCCGGCACCGGTCTCAAAGACATGATTATAGGAGCGTAATAGAAAAATTGTTTGCAACTACCGTCCAGAAAGAATCATGGCACATTGTGTCTGCCCTTGTCGAAAACAAACCGGGTGTGCTCTTCAGGATCACCAACCTCTTCAGAGCGCGCAGCTTTAACATCGAAAGCATCACTGTGGGCTCGACTGAGCAACAGGACCTTTCTAGAATGACTATAACCACTAACAGCGACGAAAAAACACTTGACCAGTTGGTAAAGCAATTGCGCAAGCTTATAGATGTGATAGAAGTAAAGGTGCTCGACACGGACAAGACAGTGTACCGTGAGCTTTCACTCATCAAGATCAAGGCCGTTGATCCAACAACAAGAAGTGAGATAGTCAACTATGCTACTATATTTCGAGGCAATATCTTAGACATCGGCAAGGAGACGATAACAGTCGAGATAACCGGCACACCTGATAAGATAGATGCATTTAAGAATCTAGTCGAACATTATGGAATTGCGCAGTTGTCAAGAACCGGAGTTTCAGCCCTTCCTAGAGGTGGCGTGGAGAGTTGAACGCATCTGAAAAAATATTGAATAACGCCGAAAGCGTCAAGATCTTTGATACTACTCTCAGGGACGGCGAGCAGACGCCCGGCGTGACGATAACACCAGACCAGAAGATCCAGATCGCGATCAGGCTCGAGGAACTTGGGGTCGATGCAATAGAGGCAGGGTTTCCAATAGTATCTCATGGTGAGATGCAGGCGATCAGGGCGATAGTAAAACAAGGATTGAAGGCCGAAATTTTTGGCCTTGCTCGCGCAAATGAGATCGACATTAACAGTGCTATCAAATGTGACTTGAAGTATATTCACACGTTCATAGCGACTTCTGACATTCATATGCAGTATAAGTTGAAGATGACGCGTGAACAGGTCTTAGAGAGAGCGATCAACGCAGTGGAGTACGCTAAAAAACATGGCTTGCAGGTAGAGTTTTCAGCTGAGGATGCAACACGATCTGATAGGCAGTTCATGCTTAAGGTGTTCAAGGAGGTGGCAGACGCAGGCGCCGACAGGGTTGACATACCCGATACTGTAGGCTATGCAACTCCGCAATACATTGCTGATCTTGTAAAAGAGGTCAAACAAGCTACAAGGCTTCCAGTAAGCGTCCACTGCCACGACGATTTTGGCTTTGCAGTTGCTAACTCGATAGCAGGTGTAAGCGCTGGCGCTGCATGCGCGCACGTCACCATAAACGGTCTTGGTGAGCGCGCTGGCAACGCATCGCTTGAAGAATTTGTAATGGCGCTCCAGTGCTTGTACGGCAAAAAGCACAACGTCAAGACGCAGTTGCTCTATGAAACTTCTAAGTTCGTTTCAAACACCATGGGTATAATCGTCCAGCCAAACAAGGCGATAATCGGTGAAAATGCTTTTGGCCACGAATCTGGAATTCACACTCACGGCATCATCAACAACCCACTCACCTACGAGCCTATAAGCCCCGAGCTTGTGGGCAGGAAAAGGTGGCTCCAGGCTGGCAAGCATGCTGGCGCACATGGCATCAAGGCAATGCTGGAAGAGTTCGGTATCAAGCCCACTGACGAGCAGCTTCACATCATAGTAGAGAAACAAAAGAACATAGCCGACAATGGCAAGCCCATTACTACATCAGAACTGTTGTCAATAGCTGGCGGGGTAATGGATAACAACAAATTTGAAGAAAAGTTCAAGCTCTACGACTTTCATATCGTCACTGGAATGAACATCATACCGACCGCCGTGGTAAGACTCAATGCCAACGGTAAGGACTTCATTGCATCAGACATTGGTGTTGGGCCAGTCGACGCAGCGCTAAAGGCGATACAAAAAATATCTGGCGAGATGGCAAATGTCAAGATAAGAGAATATAGGCTTGACTCGATAACAGGAGGCTCTGACGCACTTGCAGAAGTTACAGTCAAGGTCGAGGACAAGGATGGGAACGTCGTATCCGCGCGCAAGTCGGGAGAAGACATAGTCGTCGCATCCGTGCAAGCAATGATGGACGCAATCAACAAAGTGCTGCTAAGAAGGGTTCTCTATTCCAAAAGCTAGATACTATAACTCTAAGATGGGATATCCAATTGGCAAGATATGATATTTCCCTTATCAAGGGAGATGGCATTGGGCCAGAGCAGACAGCGACAGCAAAAAAGATCCTTGAAACAATAAATGACAATTCCCAAACAAAATTTGACGTACATGAAGTTGAATCCGGAGACGGTGCGCTTGCCAAGCTTGGCAAAGCATTACCTGAATCGGCTATAGACATTATCAAGAAGTCACAGGCGTGCCTGAAGGGTCCAGTGGGCGAGACAGCGGCCGATGTGATAATTGTTCTCCGCAGGATGTTTGACCTTTATGCAAATGTCAGGCCGGCCAAATCATACCCAAATATTCCAAGCATCTCAAGCAACGTAGACCTTGTCACAGTAAGGGAAAATACAGAGGACGTCTACCTTGGATGGGAGTTCAATGCAGACGAAAACACAGTAGTGGCACTTAGAGTTACATCAGAGCAGGCCAGCAGGAGGATCGCAGAATATGCCTTCAAGATAGCGATGATGCGTAACAACAAGCTTAGAGTGGTCGCAGTGCACAAGTCCAATGTTCTACGCAAGGGTGATGGGCTGTTTTCTGCAGCGTGCAGATCAGTTGCCAAGAACTACCCGAAGATACAGTACAGTGAATTATATGTTGACGCAGCGTCCATGAACTTAATCCGCAACCCAGAGGAATTTGATGTTATTGTCACCACTAACTTGTTTGGAGACATACTGTCTGACGAAGCCGCTCAGGTGGTCGGAGGGCTAGGCATGGGGCCAGCTGCCAACATCGGAGATCAGTTTGCACTCTTTGAGCCAGTACATGGCGCAGCATTTGACATTGCAGGAAAGAACGCTGCGAACCCGTCGTCTATCCTTCTATCTGCAAAGATGATGCTAGAATGGCTGTCTGATAAATATGGCGATAAGAATTTGATGGTAGAAGGTAGACGCATAGAAGATTCCATTGTCAGCACGCTCAAGAAGGATAAAAAGACAAAAGATATTGGCGGCAAGCTCTCCACAACCGAATTTGCAGCACTTGTCGCAAAAGGGATGTATTAGCTAGCCTCTTGGCTTTGATCCGCATCGTCAAGACCCTGACGCCAACAGACAGACAGCTCTCCAATTGAAGATACAATAGTGTAAACGTCAGATCAATACTTATCTAGCAATGACTTCGGTATGGATAATCGGACCAATAGGTATCGCAGACAAGAATATCAATGCTTAGAATCGGTAATAATAATAATCATCATCATCTTCTAACAGCTGTATATACTTCCATTCAAAGACCCTCTTCAAGCAAGTCGTCCTTCTTAAGATGCATAATGAAAATCCTAAATGGAGCTTTTCAGATTCATTTTCGAATTCAGTAGAATAGCCGTTTAATCGATCCTAGAAGGCATCACTTACAAGATGATAGATTTTAGTAGTAGAATACCGCCCAAACAGTAATAGTTACTCTCATTGAGTATTATTGACTCACAGACTTTGGAAGAATTATTACAATCTTTATTTGACAGAATATCAGATGACTTTTGTTAAGAGCCTCTAGGCGCCCTTTTTTGCCAGGCCAGAAACATGAATATAAATGGAATGCTCATGACCGCAGTCGCTATCAGGACAGGCTGGAATGCACTCGGGTTGACGTCTATGCCAGCGAGCTGCATAAACGGCAGAGGGAATACCGTGAAGAGCCAGAAAGTCACGATGATTACTATGAGGTAGTAATTTCTCTTCAAGAGAGTCGTGAACCCAAGCCGGTCTATTTTTTTCCTGTCACAGCTGATACATTTAGTAGTGTAGCCAGACATGTCTGTTGGTACAGTGCACGACGTACATACTTTGCTTTCACAAAAGTAGCATTTTTTCTCAGCAAACCTCGAACCGCAGATGGCGCAGCGCTCTTGTTGTTGTTGGTCAGCCATTGTGCAACGATATGCTACCATGAGATTCCCAACAATATTACTGTATCCTGTGTAAAGCAAAATTTAAATTTGCTAATCTTGACAATTGGTGAGGGTTCAAAAAATTCCTACACTTCAACAGACCTACACAGGATATGCTGCCAAGCTGATGCTAGAAGACGGTACTGTTTTTGATGGCATAGGCTTTGGCTATCCATCAGAGATTGCTGGCGAAGTCGTGTTCAACACAGGCATGGTTGGCTACACCGAAACTCTGACTGACCCTTCCTACAGGGGTCAGATATTGTGTCTTACATATCCGCTTGTGGGCAACTATGGCGTTCCAAGCTATGATATAAAGGACGAGTATGGTCTGCCCAAGTTCTTTGAGTCAGACGGAATTCAGGTCAAAGGCCTGCTTATTCATGACTTGTCTGACATTGCAAGCCACTGGAGCTGCATAAAGACACTGGATCAATGGCTTTACGAGGAAAAGGTGCCAGGGATCTATAACATCGACACGAGAGAGTTGACGAAAAAGTTAAGAGTGCATGGGGTTATGATGGGCGCAATTATTGTGTCTGAAAATGCCATTAATGAATCCCTCTTGAAGAAGAGGCTTGCAAGTGCTAGGTATGGGGAATTGAACTTTATGCCAGAGGTTTCGACAAAGGGGGCTCAAGAGTATGGCGACAAGAGCAAGGACTGTGTCGTGGTGCTGGACACCGGCGTAAAATATAGCATCATACGTAATATCATGCGCACAGGATATAGGGTTGTCCGGCTGCCCTGGCATGCAACGTATGAGCAAACAATGTCATATAACCCAAAAGGAGTAGTGATAAGCAATGGACCGGGCGACCCCAAGGTGTGCAGTAGTACTATCAAGACTGCTTCAAAGCTGATCAACACCTCTACTCCGACTCTTGGCATCTGTCTTGGTAATCAAATCCTTGCGCTTGCAGGCGGCGCCAACACTTACAAGTTGAGATTCGGTCACAGGGGTCAGAATAAGCCCTGTGTGGACATGCGCAACAACCAAGTATACGTGACTAGCCAGAACCACGGCTACGGGATCGACCCAAAGAGCCTTGTCAAGACGGGCTTTAAGGTGTGGTTCTCAAATGTCGACGATAATACGGTCGAAGGGTTTGAGCATAAGAGCAAACCGATAATAGCTGTCCAGTTTCATCCCGAAGCATCCCCGGGCCCCTATGATTGCATGTTTGTGTTCGACAGGTTTAGAGAAATTATGGCCAACGGTATGAGGAATGAAACAGATCCAGCAGTAGAAGCTGCACAGATGCAGTCTGTGAAAAAGACAATAAAGCCATTGAAAAAATTTGTAATAAATAAAAAAAAAATAGGGGGGAGAAAGATCGCCAAGAAATGAAACAATAAAGAAAGTTCTTGTCCTCGGAAGCGGGGCAATTAAGATTGGAGAGGCAGGCGAAAGCCAGCAATAAGAACTGGCCGCAAATTCGACTACTCCGGTTCCCAATGCCTTAAGGCACTTGCCGAGGAGAAAATCAAGAGCATTTTAATAAATCCTAATATTGCGACTATCCAGACTGACACACGCTTTGCAGACAGAGTGTACTCTCTTCCAATAAATACGAGCTATGTGGAGAGGGTTATTGAGACCGAGCAGCCAGATTCGATAATGTTGGGCTTTGGAGGCCAGACAGCCCTCAACTGCGGTGTCTCACTGCACGAACAAGGCATCCTTAAAAAATATGACGTAGGGGTTCTTGGCACGTCCATCAGAGGCATCAACATCACAGAAGACAGACAGCAATTCAAGGAAGCCATGGTAAAGAGCGATGTGCCAGTGTTACAGAGTTTTGCCGTCAAGTCGCTGGAGGAAGCCTTCATGGCAGCTAAAGATATCGGCTACCCGGTCATCATAAGAGTAGCATACACGCTAGGGGGCAGGGGCGGGGGTGTCGCACATAATGAATATGAACTGCAGGAAATTGTACAGCGTGGTCTTAATCTCAGCATGGTTCATCAAGTTTTGATAGAGCGTTATGTCGGACACTGGAAGCAAATTGAGTACGAAGTTATGCGCGATTACAAGGGCAACAGCGTGATCGTCTGTAACATGGAAAATATTCTTGCAATGCGTGTTCACACCGGCGATAACATTGTCATTGCACCATCCCAGACCCTCAACAATTACGAATACCACATGCTACGCTCAGCTGCCATTAGGGCGACCAGCTACTGTAACATTGTTGGTGAGTGCAACATCCAGTTTGCCCTCGATCCAATGTCAGAACAGTTTGCTGCGATCGAAATAAATGCACGATTATCTCGCTCGTCAGCGCTTGCAAGCAAGGCCACAGGGTACCCTCTTGCGTACATGGCAGCCAAGATCGGGCTTGGATATTCATTGCCGGAACTCATTAACAAGATCACAAAAGCGACGACTGCATGCTTTGAGCCATCGCTTGACTACGTTGTGCTGAAAATGCCCCGGTGGGACTTCTCAAAGTTTGAGCTTGTTAAGCGCAAGCTTGGCAGTACAATGAAGTCGGTCGGAGAAGTGATGGCTATTGGCAGAACTTTTGAAGAAGTGGTACAAAAGGCGATCAGGATGTGCGACATTGGCAAAGACGGCCTTGTCGCAAATGCAAATTTGTTGCCTCAGCCTACTGCTGAAGACATTGAAAGGATTGAGCTGGCACTCATACATCCAACTGACGAGATAATATTCGCAGTCGTTGAGTCCATAAAAGCCGGCTTGACGATTGAGCGTATCAATCAATTGTCAGGAATTGATCCATGGTTTTTGCTCAAGATAAAGAATATAGTTGATATGGAAGATAGTATCCGACGTAAATTCAACAGCTTCGACGAGCAGTTGATAAGGAAGGCGAAAAAAATGGGATTTTCAGACAAGCAGCTGGCGCGGTGCCTCAATCTTGAGGAGATGCAGGTTCGTAACCTGCGGCAGAAATTCAACATCAGACCGGTCGTAAAGCAGATAGACACGCTGGCTGCGGAATGGCCAGCCAAGACTAACTACCTCTATCTGTCGTACGGCGGCGAGACCGACGACGTCAAAGTGAAGGACAACGATGACAACAACAAGAGCAGTATGATAGTGCTGGGCGCTGGTCCCTACAGGATCGGAAGCAGCGTTGAATTTGACTGGGGAACCGTCAACATGGTGTGGGGCCTCCAGGAAAATGGCGTCAAGGAAATTTCAGTGATCAACTGCAACCCGGAAACAGTATCAACGGACTATGATATCTGCGACAGGCTCTACTTTGAAGAATTGACGCTAGAGCGTGTGCTGGACATTTGTGAGAAAGAAAGACCTACAGGAGTGATCACTTGTGTCGGGGGCCAGACGGCAAACAACCTAACACCCAAGTTGGCAAAATCCGGCATTAACATTGTCGGCACGAACAGCGAAAATGTTGACAGGGCAGAAGACAGGGCCAAGTTCGGACAGTTGCTCGACACACTTAAGATAAAGCAGCCGGCGTGGAGAAAATTCACCTCGCTTGCCGAGGCAAAGGAATTTGCGGACATTGTAGGCTATCCTGTGCTTGTCAGGCCATCCTACGTACTTTCAGGTGCAGCAATGAAGGTGGTATGGGGCGAACAGCAGCTAGAGGGCTTTTTGACGGACGCAACAAACATCAGCCCTGACCATCCAGTTGTCATTAGCAAGTTCCTCCAGGATGCAGCAGAGGCAGAAGTGGATGCAGTATCAGACAGCAATGAAGTCATCATCGGCTCTATTATTGAACACATCGACAATGCAGGTGTACACTCCGGCGATGCAATAATGAGTATACCTCCTTGGCGGCTCGACAGGAAGACTATCGACACCATCACAGACTACAGCGTCAGGATAGGCAAGGCACTCAATGTTAAAGGTCCGTTTAACATCCAATACCTGATCAAGGATGAAGAAGTGCTGGTGATAGAGGCCAATATTAGGGCATCGCGCTCGATGCCTTTTGTGTCCAAGTTTGTAGGCTATAACATCATCAACCTTGCTGCAAAGGCAATGATTGGCAAGCGGCTTCCGTCTGCTGCCAAGGATCTGTGGCTCAAGACTACTGGCTTTGGGATCAAGGTGCCTCAGTTCTCGTTTATGCAGCTTGAAGGTTCAGATGTGGTGCTTGGAGTAGAGATGCAATCAACTGGAGAAGTTGCCTGCTTTGGCAATAGTTTCTATGACGCTTTGTCCAAAGCATACATGGCTGCAGGCTATTCTCTGCCGCTGTCGGGATCAGTACTAATAACCGTAGGTGGACAGAAGAACAAAGAGAAATTGCTGCCTATAATATCGCTCATTAC
Source organism: Nitrososphaera sp. (assembly GCA_036519825.1). Classification (GTDB taxonomy): domain Archaea; phylum Thermoproteota; class Nitrososphaeria; order Nitrososphaerales; family Nitrososphaeraceae; genus Nitrososphaera. The sequence continues at coordinate 41,314 of DATDKS010000019.1, forward strand.
TTCCATGAACTACCGAATTATGGCGACTGAGCACACAGCAGAATTCATAGAGAATAATAACTTTAAGGATATACAGCTGGTCTACAAGATAAGCGAGCCAGATCGCAAGCCCAATATCGCTGATTTGCTCTACGAACACAAGATCAACTTTATCATAAACATTCCAGCTACGTCTACAATTGAAAAGTATGTGGGCATGCTCTATGATGAGTACCAGATAAGAAGAAAAGCAGTTGAAATGGGCATACCTGTTTTAACGACATTTGAAGCAGCAAGCTCATTCATCAGGACTCTGCAGTGGCTGCGTGATAACACTCCCACTATCATGCCACTTAAGAGCTACGTCAAATTGGAGTAGCCAAAAAATCGATCAGGACCTCAAAGGTAAGGAGATTTAGTCAACATTTTGTAGTACTTACCAGAAGGGTATCTGAGAAATGTCGCTTTAAGACATTCTAAATGATTTTGCCAAGAGCCACGAAGATGACGTTGACAAAATGGGAGATTGCCTTCTACAAGACAAAAATGCTTGTCATGCGATGATAAATAAAAAATATAGTAGTTATTCTGTACTTCTATCCAAAATCTTCTGATGACTAGTAGGTTGCTAAGATTCGAGTCATTGGATAACTCAAAAAAGATTCGATAGGTATATGCTATTGTAGTATAGGATCACGCATGAACAAATGAATTCAAAAATGGGTTTTTTCTTCCCACGGAGGTCAGGTTGTATACATTCCACTTCCATAACATCTATTCCACTCGGCAACAATAGATGTGACTATTAATATCCGACCTGTTTCAGTGAAACACAGTTTATATATTTATAAGATGTGTGGAAGGAGCGCTGCATCGCCTACAATCGAGCCGTCAAGCGTTACAACAATGCACTTCTTCACACCATGCTGCATTACTCTTGTGATTATGGGCGAAATAGACTTGTGATATAGCTTTTCGCCAGTAGCATAAAGATATGGATTAAATGTTGGCACCACCACAATGTCAAGTATTCCCTTCTCCGCAAGAATATCTTCCTTTCTTGCTTGAAAATATAGCCATACGCGCTCGCCGTTTATCACACTCCCTTTTTTGAAAAATATAGGATGTATATGCCCCATCACTATTCGCTTGACTCCATCTCTAACATCAGAAGGCATGCTGTGGCCGTGTAGCAAAAGCGTATCGTCAAGCATCATCCCCTTGCTGGTTATCATGTTCACATTCATTGGAACCAGATGTCTAATGTTGCCATCATGATTGCCCGGCACAAGGTAGATGTCAGCCTTGGATGACAGCTGCTTTAAGAATACTGGCACAGTATCCCACTCTTGTCTGCTTATTGCTCCGACCGTGTGCTTGATGTCGCCTAGTAGTATAATGCTATCTGCATGCTCTGACAGGACAAGATCTGATAGTTCAGCAACCATGTCAGAAACAAGGCTAGGACTGACTGTTATCCCCTTTGCCATCAGGTCAGCTTCAAGCCCGATGTGCAAATCTGATACTGTAATGTATTTTCTGCCTGCATCCTCTAGCAAGATTGCGGCGTGAGGATGAATAGGTCGTATCTTCACACTTTTTATACCACTGATCAGGCAAATAAGTTAGTCGTGCAGTCAAGAGCGGACTACATAGTTAGGTCGGGTAGTGTCAAGCAGATGTTGTTTCTGCCAAGTGGCAAAAAGTTATGGGTTGTCATAGGTAGAGATAATGAATACTGGACAGATCCGGAACTTGGTTTTTGCTCATGCAAGGACTTTTATTTTGCCACTCTGTCAGGTGGACAGGATTGTTACCACCTAGAGAGCGTCAGAAAAGCTATACAGCAAAACGAATTCACAGCTATCAAGTTTGCTGACAGTGATTACGCCCACCTTTTGCAGGCAATTGCAGATGATAACATAAGCGTCCTAGGCCGTAGGTGATACTTGAGTATTGGTAGTCGTTGACTGCGTAGTATCGGATGGAGGCTGCTGCTGATTCGGGTGTACTTTAGGCTTTTCTAATGTTGTTGTCCTTGCTTCGCCACCCTTTCTTCCAATAGTGCTATAGTACTCAGCTCCGCGCTCCTGCTTGACTGTCTCGCCTCCCCGCTTGCCAATCTCGCTGTAAAACTCTGCACCATAGCGCTCCTTAACAGCCCCACCACCTTTTTCTCCTATTTCTCGATAAAATTCTGCACCATAGCGCTCCTTAACGACTTCGCCGCCTCGCCTTCCTGCCTCACTGAGGCCTTCTCTATCGTTTGCCCGCGCCTCTCCACCCGCCTTGGCGACCCTTAATCTTGTCTCCGAGTTCGCCGCCGCCAAACCCCTCTTCTGGTGCGGGGCAATGCCTCCTTTCCGTGCTACTCGTTGCCTAGTCTCTTCGTTGGCAGACGCAAGGCCTCGTCGAGCGCGCCCTCTATCAGATGCAGCCTGCTCTGAGCTCATGCACACTAGACACTCATATTGCTTAAAAGGAGAAACGAAAAAAGTAAGAGAACCATAATCAAAAGTTTATTAGCCGACTGTTTTTTGGCATCGTTGTGGCGTCTAATGACAGTGTTCTTATAGTTGGTTCTGGAAGCAGGGAGCACGCGCTTGGTTGGAAGATTGCCCAGAGCAAACACGTAAGCAAGATCTATTTTGCTCCAGGCAACGGCGGTACATCTGAAAATATTGATATCAAGCACAACGACATCGACAAATTGGTGTCATTTGCGAAGCGCCAGAGCAACCTGCTGACGGTCGTGGGTCCTGAAGAGCCTTTATCACTTGGGATTGTTGATGCCTTCGAAAAAGAGGGATTGCGCATTTTCGGGCCTAGGAAAAAGCCGGCCAGGCTTGAATCCAGCAAGGCTTTTGCAAAGGAGTTCATGTATGATGCAGGTATCCAGACTGCGGAATTTGCAGTATTTTCTGACCCTCAAGAGGCTAAAGACTATATCGTCAGGCAGAGCAAGCCGCTAGTAATCAAGGCTGACGGTCTTGCAGCAGGCAAAGGTGTAGTCGTATGTGATGGCGTCGAGCAAGCTATTGCAGTGATTGATAGCATGATGATCAAAAAGGAGTTTGGCGCTGCAGGCACCAAAGTAGTCATTGAAGAGAGGCTTTCTGGCGAAGAGGTATCGTTCATTGTCATATGCGATGGCAAAACAATAATGCCTCTTGCTCCAAGCCAAGATCACAAGCGGATATTTGATGACGACAAAGGTCCCAACACTGGCGGCATGGGAGCCTATTCTCCCGCGCCGGTGATTGACAGCGGTCTTCAGGAAAAGCTAGTAAAAAATGTGATGCATCCGGCTGTAAGCGCAATGAGAAAGCGCGGCGATCCATTCAAGGGCTTCCTTTATGCTGGTATAATGGTTGACGAAAGTACACAAAAGCCCTACGTGCTTGAATTCAACGTGAGGATGGGCGATCCAGAGTGTCAGCCCATAATGATGAGGATGAAGTCCGACCTCTATGAGTATATTGATGCAGCAGTTGACGAGCGACTCGAGTCAATGCCTCAGATCGAATGGAATAACCAGACCGCCGTGTGCGTGATAATGGCTGCAAGGGGGTACCCAGGCAGCTATGAAAAAGGCAAAGTCATAGAGGGTCTTAACTCTGAATTTGGGCCACATGTCATGGTATTCCATGCTGGGACGGCAAGGGACGCACAAGGCAGGATTGTGACTAATGGTGGACGAGTATTAGGAGTAACTGCGCTTGGGGAGGATGCAAGGATCGCGATTGACAATGCTTACGCCGCTGTCAGGAAAATACGATGGGAAGAAAACGGCCACTATTTCAGGACAGATATTGCAAGAAGGGCTATAGGCCGCTAGGCGTAATGGAGACCATCTTCGCTAGCGATTGCGTCCAACCTTTTGTCATACCTATCATATGGTAGATTCTCAAGCAGCTGAAATGAGTACGCAAGTCCAATAGAAAATGTTCGCTTACCCGACAGTAACCTGTCATAGTAACCCTTTCCGTATCCAAGTCTGTTACCCTTTTTATCAAAAGCAATGCCAGGCACTACAAGTATATCGATATCACTAATATGCCCGTATGGTGGAGGTTCCATGATGCCGAACCTACCCCTGATTAAGAATTTTATTGATGACAGTTCATAAAATATGATATTGTCTTCCTCGACTCTTGGCAGCGCGATTTTTTTGCCTACTGTTTTTGCTCGCTCGATTATCAATTCTGTAGTTACCTCAGAACCAAGTGCAAAGTATGCTCCAACAACCTTGGCCTGCAGGAACTCCTTGCTGTTTATTACAAATTCTTGTATGCTAGTGCTCCTCTTTGCGATCTCCTGGCAGGTTAGCCTGTTGCGCCTTTCAAGCATCTCTTGTCGTATTTCTTTTTTGCCTAACAGCAGAGCTACTTACTCATCTCTCGTGTAATAAAAGCAGCAGCAGTCACGGTATTTTTCAAAAGCATTGCCCGGGTCATAAGGCCCACTCCGCCAGGAACCGGCGTGATCCAAGATGCTTTTTGTTTTAGAGGGTCAAAGTCAAGGTCCCCGGTCAGCTTGCCATCGAGGCGGGCTAT
>DATDKS010000020.1:0-22481 GCA_036519825.1 Nitrososphaera sp.
GGCTAAAAAAAGAAAACAAAAAAGAGGAGGATTACCTTTGGAGGGCTTGCTGAAAGTTTCGTTTTACCTCATCCCAGTTGACCACATTCCACCAAGCTGCTACATAATCCGCTCGGCGGTTCTGGTATTTGAGATAGTAGGCATGTTCCCATACATCAAGACCCAATAGGGGAATGACTTTTTCTGTCTTCCACTTTGTCCACGGACTTGTCTGGTTGGGCATGGTTATGAACTGCACGCCACCTGTATTCTGGTTGTATATGAGCCAACCCCAGCCGCTTCCCTGTAATGCGACCGCGTCCTTTGAGAATTTGTCCTTAAACTCGTTGAAGCCGCCAAAAGTCTTTTTGATTGCGTCTCCGAGCTCACTATCCGGCTCTCCACCGCCACCATTTTTCATGTTGTTCCAGAACAGTGAGTGGTTGTTATAACCTCCACCGTGGAAGTTGACAGCGCTCCTTGCGCTTTCAGGGATAGAATCAATCTCTTTCAAGATTTCGACGATTTCATTCTTATTCTGCCATTCAGGGCCAAGACTGCCGAGGGCCTTGTTAAGACCGTCGGTGTACGCCTGGTGATGCTTGGTGTGATGAATTTCCATGGTTCGTGCATCAATATGTGGTTCTAATGCATCATACGAGTAAGGCAATTTAGGAAGGGTAAAGTTAGCCATACGAGAAACAGTTACCTAGGAGAGTATATATTGTTTTTTTATGCAAAAGCCCACTGCTATCCGCTTGCCTGCGGCATGACAGTGGACAATGAAATCGCATGATCATCTATCATGGTGTCGACGCTTACGCTTATGCCCTTTATTACTATCTGCAAATTGGCAAGCTCTTGAGCTGACAAACCATATTTTTCGGCGAGAATATCTTTGACCCTCCTGTCTGTATCGGACACCTCATTTAGGCTAGTGGATGGCATGGTGATATCTAGAGCTTTCCCGATCACTTCGTGGGGAATCTTGCCACTCGTATCGTTTAATATTGAAAACATGATCTTGTCCACAAGTACTTCATGGGGCAGCTCGTCAAGTGCGTTGGCAGTATAGAAAGCCTGTACTTCAAGCAGGCTGTTGATTTCTTCAAGATCCCGACCAAGGACTTGAGTTCCATCCGACACTGATGCCAAAAGCCCCGGCTCAAGTGGCAAATTAATTAGGACAAATCCTTCGACAAACCTCTGATCGTTGCCAAGGATGTTTTGCAGATCTTTGCACACTATACTGGTCGATCCCATCGGCTCAAGCGTCCTTATTATCGAATTTGTATTCCTGCTATTATTTGCTGTGACGCTCCATTGGATTTTTGCTGCAAAGTTCTGTTTGTTCAAGATTCCAATGTCCGTGTCATAGTGACCCGGTCTTAGTGGTCCTTCATCTCCAGAAATTGTACCGCACTCAAATTTTACATTGTAAGTCAGGTTTCTTATCGGAGCCGTTCTATTCTGCTGTTGTTCTTGTTCTTGTTCTTGTTGTTCGCCTTGTTGGCTGGCGATGTTGTTGAACGTCGCGACGCTATTGCTGCTCTGATCGGTTATCTCAACTATCTTTGGGAGCTTATCCATCGTGTATCCTGAAGAAGCTTGAATCTGCGTTATGACGTATCTGCCGTTAGGTAAGCCAGAAATTTCTACAATGCCTGCTGCATTATTTTCATCGGCAGTGTTACCATCCTGAATTGTATAATTGTTAGAATTGCCGAAAGGATCTGGCAAAATGACATATCTAGACTGATTAGTAAGGGAACTTTCTGAAACAGAAATTATCGTGAGTGTTCCTGTATTAGAGCTGTTTGCAGCAAAAATTGTAAACATGTTCTGGTTCTGCAGCACGAAAAAAACCGCGGATAAGATGACTGCTGCAGCAGCCATCGATGCTAATACAGCGACTCTCTGCCGTGACACTTGTTTATTATTTAGGTTCTGTGAGATAATTAAATCATTGGAGAGTCTGCGCGCTTTTTCTTCTTAAGAATTAAATATACACAGCGAGAACCCATTCTAGTGCGATCAGTTATACAAAAGGGTTCATATTTTGCTTTTGCTTCATCTCTCGCAATATTATCAATAATTGCAGTCACATTTCCTAATTCGAAGGCTTTTGGAGACGGCCTGACTATGGAGACGTTCACCGCAACACTTGGTGATAGAAATGCCAATCTGCTAGTACAAGTAAATCCACCCATACTGACAGACGCAAACAGGAATGACGCATACATACTCTTCAGGCTATACGATGCAAACAACAATCAGACGATCAAGTACTCGACATTTTTCATTAGCATAGAAAAGGGAGTTGGAGAAGGTGCGACGACAATAATGCCCCCCACTCTCTTCCATACGGAAAGCGGTCTGCTTAGGCTGAAAGTGCAGCCTGCAGAAGGTGACCTCAAGATCTTGGGGAACCAGGAGCAATTCCTTAATGCATGGGTTGCAGACCCGGGGGGAACAGTGAATATCCAAGGCCCTCTCTTCCTTGAGGGAGGTATATATCATCTTAAGGTAGAGATCTTTGGCGTTGATAGTATACGTAACATATTCGCAGACGAAGACATTCCCAAGTTTGATTCGTGGCTCAGTGTAGGAGATGTCTTCACTCAAAACGTTGATTACCGGGGTCAGCCCTACAATACCACTGTAATATCGTATTACGATAGAGTACGTGACTTTAGCTTCGATAGTAGCAATGAGACGTTCAGATGGTCTATGCCATTTGATTGGAACGTCTCACGAATCAAAGACACAAACATCTTTGTACATGAGGAAGTGAGAATTCCAAAATCTCTTCCCGGAATAGGAGATAGTTCTTCATTTGCAGCTGCCGTGAACGGCAAACAGATTTCCGGAAGGATGCTCGCAGTTGATCCCTATTCTTCTCAGCAGGCTGTTACTCTCCACTACCTGATCAACAAAAACGATATTATCGGTATGGCCAGCGGGGTCCCTCAAGGCGATTCTGCAATGACATTTACTCTTGCACCCTCCACCGGCCAAAACATGCAGACAACGGGCGAAATACTCACAGATACAGGGAACATCAATGTCGCACTTGACTGGAGTCCCGACCAGCTGAATGCAAATACAGATTCGACTCTTACTCTTGGTTTCCTCGACGGGTTCTCTGGAAACAGGTTAGCAGATAATGTAAACTACAACATCGGTGTTTTAGACAACAATGGTACTCAAGTGTATAACCAGACCGGCCTTGTGGCAGAAGGCGGAACTGATACGCAGACAATTGATTTTCCGGCAAACGAGAATTACCATATGGAAATTCAAGTCACAGGCATTGCAAAGGATGGACAGTCTATAGACCAGACAAGGAATGGTATTGCAAGAGGAACTGTAGTTGTGCCCGAGTTTTCCGCAGGAGCGGCAGCAGGAGCAGGAGCAGCTGCAATCATTGGTATTATTTTGTCAATAATCCTACTGCAGAGATTTGCAGCAAGGATACCAAAACTGGGCTTTTAATGAAGAAGATATTCTATGATAAGCTCTCAGAAAAGCTCTATAGAGAGATCCCGGACACCCTAATTGCAACTGACAAAGTTATGCTCAGTATAGAGCAATTCGATGTCGGACAAAGCTACGTCATTGCCAGAGTGGAGAATAGGTATGGGGATACTGTGAGGATAAACATTCAAGGTGGAGCGCAGGGCATCGAATTACAGGAAACGCTATTCAATCTCAAGGGCAGACGGCCTCGGTTTGCATATGTTACGACGACTATCACTGAGAACGAAAAGGTCTTTGTACGAAAACTGCCTGTAGTTGGCATAAAAGACTGGCTTTTGATATATGAAGACGATCTCTTCTTACTTGGAGTAGAGGATGCATACGATGAGATTGATATCAGGGTAGTTGAGTAGTAAAATGTCTGGCGAAGCGCAGAGTTTCTCACCTCTGCACTCCAACCAGACCGTTTGTTCCCCATCGGTTTGGTCGATGTAAAAAGAATATAGCATTTTGATAATTTAAATGTGATGATGACAGGGCTTGACCTGATATTAAAGACGTTTTGAGGTTAACTTTGGCGGCAGGTGGGAGAACCGGTCAGATGACGAATCGACCGTGGTTCTTCGCGGCTGATGGGGGAGGTGAGAATCAGAGATACCATTTAACTCTAATTTTTTCAGTGTCTGCAGCTGTTGTGTGTAGCATTTGAAGCTATTGATCTTGCTTCAGAATGGTATCTTCATAGATTTGATCAAATAAATTGATACGTTTAGATCAAAGAATATCGCTAGAAATACCTTTAAATGACTATCGGCTTTACTGATTTCCAGTAATGCCGATTGTAGGTATTGATGATCTAGCTATCTATACACCTCAGCTTTATATCGATTACAAGGATTTTGCCGAAGCGAGAGGTATTGATCCACAAAAGCTAGAGTATGGTATAGGAATTAAGAAGATGGCCATTGCTGACACCAATCAGGATTCTGCATGCATGGCAGCAAATGCTTGCACGAGGTTGATGCAAAAGAACCATCTGCATCCTCAAGACATTGGAAGGCTGTATATTGCGACTGAATCCTCACTGGACGAATCAAAGGCAATGAACTCATTTGTTATTGGAATGTTAGAACAGATCTACGGCGAGGGATCACTTGAGCACGCGGGAGGTATAGAGTGTAAATTTGCCTGCGTTAGTGGATCTTATGCGCTGTATGACAATGCAAACTGGATAAGGGCTGAGGAAAACAACGGCAAGGCTGCCATAGTAGTTGTAAGCGACATAGCCAAGTATGATATCGGTTCCACGGGAGAATATACACAGGGTGCTGGTGCTGTTGCTCTTTTGGTAAAAGAGAATCCTCGGCTTTTGGCATTCGATCCAAAAGTTTCATCTACAACAATCAAAAACGAATATGACTTTTATCGTCCATTTGGCAAGGAAACTCCCCTTGTAAACGGCAGCTACTCCAATTTGCTGTATTTGATATCAGTTAGGAAGGCGTTTGATGCCTACAAGGAAAAGGCAATTAAGACTGGGCTTATCACCCTGAAAGATGGCGAGTCGATAACTGATTACATCGACTTTTTTGCGGTGCACATCCCATACAGGAAGATGGGTGAGAAGGCACTTGCGTACCTGTTGAGACACGAATGGCGCCATCTCCCAAGGTGGAATAACGTTATCAAAGAGATCGGGATGCCTGAGCCCCAGCCAAAGGATCCTCGTGGAACAATAGAATCCATTCTTGCTGACACTGAATTTATGAAGGCAGATGAGAAATTCAGACGTGCATTCACGCAGACATCTTTCTACAATGAAGTATATGAGAAAAAGATGGCAAGCTCGCTTGCAGCATCTGCACTCATTGGCAATCTGTATACTGCATCTATGTATATGGGGCTGAGAGGTCTGCTAGAGTTTGAGTTCAAGAAAGGAACAGACCTTGAATGCAAGAGGATTGGCTTTGGCTCTTACGGCAGCGGCAGCAGCGCAATGGTGTTTAGCGGTGTAATACAGTCACAGTACAAGGAGATAGTGAGTAAGATGGACCTGGATGCAGATATTGGCTTGAGACAAAAGCTCACAATGGACGAGTATGAGAGACTCCACAGGAACGAGCGCAACTTTAACGATTCTATTGTTCGAGCCCATAAGGAATTCGTGCTTGTCAAGCTAGGTGGCAAGACTGCTGACAAAGCAGGTTTGAGAGAGTACAACTACATGGGCTAATTAGCTCACCACCTTGAACTCTATTCCTTCTTTTTTTAGAAACTGTACTAAGCGCTTGGCGTGTTTATCGTTTTCTAATTCAAGACTCAGGTAAACACCAGCAGTTCCCGCGGGGATATGTGCGCTTAGTCTGTCATGCTCCACCTCGACTATATTGACGCTGAGCTCCGCGATGCCATCTACAACTCTTTTAAGTGCACCTGGCTTGTCTGGTAGTAAGATAAAGATCTTAAGCAGTCTGCCCATCTGCATTAGCCCCTTTGCTACCACTTGGCCCAAAAGGTACATGTCGACGTTTCCTCCTGACAAGATGGCGACAACTTTGTCTTTGCTGCTGGTACTGCTGATTGTACGCGCTCCATTTGACAGAAGGTAAGCTAGGCTGGCGGCTCCTGCCGGTTCCACTACCAGTTTGGCGCGTTCCATCAGGAGAAACATTGTCTTTACTATTGATGTGTCATCGATAAGCACAATGTCGTCTAGGTATTTGCTTATTATTTTATGGGTAAGTTCACCAGGCTGCTTAACTGCGATGCCATCTGCTATGCTGTAGCCTCGCGTTGTAGGTTGGATCGAGCCTTTGGCCACTGATTCTTTCATGGCTGGGAATGCCTTTGACTCGACACCTATTATCTTGATATTTGGTTTTTGAGACTTAACCGCAATTGCGATTCCAGCAGCGAGGCCTCCGCCACCTATAGGAAGGTATATTCTGTCAACATCTGGAAGGTCTTCTAGCAGCTCAAGTCCGATCGTGCCTTGGCCTGCAATGATATCTGGATCGTCAAAAGCGTGAACTATCGTCGTATTGTCTGCCTTGGCAATTTCCTTTGCGGCAGCCCATGCGTCGTCATAATTTCCTCCCCGGCGAACTACTTTGGCGCCATACGACCTTGTTGCTGCAACTTTGGCCGGCGACGCATTCTGGGGCATGACGATTTTGCATGGGATATTTTTGAGTGTAGCAGCGTATGCTACCCCTTGTGCATGGTTGCCGGCAGACGCTGCAATGACTCCCTGGCCTGCCCGCTCGTCTGATAGAGTGCTAATTTTGACAAAAGCTCCACGAACTTTGAAAGAACCTGTCACCTGCAGACATTCTAGCTTGAGAAATAGGTTTGTCCCCGCAAGACCCGAGAAGGTTCTGGAAGTTTGAAGAGGTGTCTTTCTAATTGTCCCCGATAGCACCCCCTTAGCCCTCACTATGTCTTCAAATGTAGGTATACGCCCCTTTTTTTCGGGCCTCCATACGCTCTCATCGTTCATTTATTAATGCAATGCATCAGCAGTCAAGGCCTTAATTATAATTTGTGCTGGCTCAAAGTTCGGGGAGTAAGGACGAAAGCAGGGAGAAAACAGGCTTCTTGGTCTATGAATAACGACTTTTAATTTCTGTCACATATTATTAGGGTTGTCTGACAAAAAGGTAGTTCTAAGTGGGACAGCCCTCCATCTTTTGAATCCAGTAGCCCCTTTCTTCTATGCCTTTTTCTACAAATGGCGGTGCTTCCTGTATGTGACAGAACTGGCACTCTTCTTGTGTCATTTCTTGCCCGCCTTGTCCGGCTGTGAAAAGATATTCTTTGCCGTAATCTATTGCCCTCTCGTGTGGTGTACTTGCGTCAACAACCACATCAAAGTGCATTATCCTGCCATCCTTCTTTGTGACGTAAGTGTCATATACTGCACATTCCATATTGGACTAAGTTGGATTTTATGGTATTTATTCGATTTCTTTTTTTCTCAGCTAGAAATTGAAAACCACCTTTTGAGCAGTTATAGCGAATACATGAACACCAAGCTTATTCTTTGATAGCAGAATCCTGAGGACTTTTATCAAGCTCGAACATCCTGACACAGTCATTATTCGGATGGTCCTAAGCCCTTATTGTGCTTTCGCAGTTATAGCATATACCTATCTTCTTTCGGAAGCAGCAGAAAAAAGAAGATGATGTTGCAGAAGCAAGAGCGCTCCTGTTAGTATTCATTAAGCTTAGCTTGCTCGATTTAAGACATAATGATAAAAGTACTCTGCCCCTCTCTTCTATTTTATTTTAGAACTACAGTTCTTTATCTCAAACGAGACTCCTTGATCGTATAGACCCTTAGAAATGCTACGACTAAGGCCGTTTTCTACAGCCTTTATCCTCTGGCTGTCCTGCACGATGTCAACTGGAATATCAATTTCGATCTGCACTTCAAGGATCATCTTTTTCGTTTTGACCATTTTGCTGACGGCTGTACCAAGCTTAAGACGCTATTTCAGTCTTACATCAATATGGAAAATCTTTATTGCAAGTACATATCTAAATACTTGGATGAATCCCAGCGATATTTTATCAAGGATGTACGCCGGTGAAAGAAACACCACCCTTTCCCCGAAGAAAGAGGAGGCCCCTTCAGAACTGGATGATATCCTGCAGACCAACCTCTTCAACGTTATGCTGAACCGCAGATCACAGCGTAAGTTTGAGGACCGGGAAATAGAGGACTGGAAGCTTGAAATGATATTTGCTGCAGCAGACACTGCTCCAACAGCGGGAGGCTTTCAAGGGTTTGAAGTTTTTCATGTAAAGAACCCCGATGTTAAGCTCAAACTTGTACAGGCTGCAAACAACCAGCCGTACGTCAATGCACCAGTGGTGTTGGTATTTTGTATGAATCCATCAAGGGTCAAGATGAATTTCCCGCAACACATAATCAAAAAGTTCTCGGTGCAAGATGCTACGCTTGCAGCTGCCTATGCCCAGCTGGCGGCCCACGCGCTAGGCCTGACATCAGTGTGGATCGGTATGATAGACGAGCAAAAGGTGATGCAGGCACTTGTCACAGATCTTATCCCTGGGTCTATCTTGTGCCTTGGCTACTCACAAAAGATGCTGCATCCAAAGCCCAAGAGGAAGCTGACTGAGCTAATAAAAGAAATCTGACCCTTGGCAGCCTAGATATCCGAAAATTAGGTAATATCACGAGAATTATGGACCTCCAAAGAGTTAGCATATCGTAATGCTATTTTGTCTTAGAGCGGGACAAATGCGCATTATGAATAAGTTTTTTGTTATGGTGAGTGAAGGCTAAAGTGGGAACTATATACAACTTCCCCCATCGCCAATGGTGATCATGCATGTAATGAAGCATTCTTCTGTGCATCCGGAGTATCACCCCTTCATGTTTGTCACAATTATCTGTAGCTTGTTAATAATTTAGCTTTGATAGAGTCCCCCTGTATTTTTTCCAGGCTTCCTGTTGTGTCCTCACCCTGCTCCTATCTGTTGATCCTACAAATTCTGCGCTTACTGCCTTTCAGGCCGTCAATAGCTTAAGATATTAGTGCGCAAGTTTGTGGAGAGTTGCTCCCACACTGCCAATCTCTGCTGAGAGCATGTCAGAGGCCTGTTTTGGTATCTTTATAGTGTCAAGATATGCTTCCCTTCTTTTTGTTTTCATGTTCTTCTTTTTTATGACTTCAATATCAAAGTAGTTGGTGACACCTTCTTCGCCCTGCATGAGCCTATTGTAGTCTATTATGACCGGTGATGTCTGGTAAAATCTTACGAGGAGATCATCTAGTTCTGAAAGAAGCTCGCTTTGCCTGCTGCGAGTTTCCTCAAACTGGGGAAACTGATTTTCAATAACTGTCGTCTTTTCGTTAAGCTCCTCGACAAGCTTTTCATCGTCAAATATTTTTACAAAAAGTTCCTCAAACTCTAAATTAGAATAGCCTCTTTTTTCTAGTTCGGTAGCAAGCACCCGCTCACCAATGCCTGACATCTTACTCAAAAAAGAAGAGGCTGCGTCCTCAATATTTGCAAGCTCTTTTTGTATTTCCATAACACGCCTATTCACTCTATAGTAAGGTAGTACATGGAACTGGATTCCAAAATAGACGCTGATGTAAAATCTATCAACTTCTCTTGTAAATCTAGAGTATATCCTATGGATGTCTTCCGTCGCTGATTTCAGAATGCCGCTAAACGTCCAGCCTTCGAGCGTATTGCCAACCTGTTGGAGAAAGTTTTCCACATTCTGTGGGTCAAAAGTGTCGGCCCGAGTTATTGTGCCGTCTCCCAGCATTGCATTTACTTGGCATGTTGCAATGGCGGGCTTGATCGCCTCGAGAAAAGCATCTTGCACGTTCCCAGCAGCAGCATTTACCTGCCTGCAAAAGTAGTCGCCTCCTTTAAATGGTGCCCTCACAATCAAAAAGGTGCAATACCGTCTAATATATTCACGTTTAAATGGAACAAATGACAAACTCAACTCGGGTTTGGCTACAGCAAAGGAGGACAAGAAGGAGGGTGAACAGGACGGTACAAGCAAGGGCCTCTTTGATATGATGATGAATAACGAGAGCGAGAGCAGTGAAGAGGCAAAGATCGTCGACTCTGAAACTCTTGTATCTCAGACTCAGGATAGGTTATGGAGGGCCCTTAAGCGCCGTTTCCAGTATGACGCATCTCTCCAGCCGGGCCAAGAATTCCTACTCAACCACGTTAGCACCAAGATTCCTCTTGTTATAACCTACGCAGACTTAGTAGGATCAACTAATATGAGCATGACCCTGCCAGCTGACAAACTGACCACTATAATCCGAGCTTTCACATATGAAATTTCACAGGTTATTTACAGCCACAAAGGCTACGTGCTAAAATACGTAGGAGATGCCGTCATTTCCTTTTTTCCGGCAAGCTATAATAAGTTGCTTGCATGCGATAGAGCAGTACAATGCTCAAAGTCGATGCTTGCAGTAGTAAAGAACGGTATCAATCCCATCCTCAACCAGTATGACTATCCAGAGCTCAACGTCAAGATAGGGATGGACGAGGGCGAAAATGTTATAGTGCAGTACGGCCATGACCGTAGTTCCCAGATCGACATTCTTGGATATTGCATGAATATAGCTGCTAAAATAACGTCGCTCTCAGGATCCAATAAAATCTCAGTAGGGCAATATGTGTACAAAATGCTACATCCATCGATCAAGTCAAAATTCAGCGAAGTCAGGTTTAGCTCTGATGAATGGAGGTACACCGATAGGCTCACCGGTCAGCTTTACAAAGTGTATTCGATGAGCGATGCATTTAAGTGACATCGACTGGTTATAGAATGCTCTGATTCATAAAAGCGAAATTTAACGGTATGACTTTTGCTTTCTGCGCCGTGCACTAGGTCCGCCGAATTTTTTTGACTCTGTTTGTCTGCTGTCTCCTGATAGCAGATGTCTGTCATATTCTGCTATCTTTTTCCTTATCTCTTCGCGCATACTTTTTGTGAGAGGATGCTCCTTTGGGTCCCTTCCACCCTTCTCTTGGCCCGTGAGGGCACGAGAAATCGCAACCGCACTAGCAAATGCCTGTCCCATGAAGCCACCTCCGTGCACTTGGACGTCTATGTCGACCCTGTTGCGCAATTCGCCTATAAGGGTAACTGGCGTAAGTAGAAGCTCTCTTGCGATTTCAGGGGTCACCAGCTCTGCAGGCCTGTTGTTCATCCTTAACTTGCCGGTCCCTTTAGCTATTGTAGCTACGGCCTTACTTGTCTTGCGTTGCCCTGGATACAGCTCTATTTTATTTATCATTTTCCCTTCCATCCTATTTGCTTGGCGACTTCTGCAATAGAGATATAGTAGGACTCTGGCTTGGTAATCTTTGAGTCACCAAAAGACTCCATGCTGGCACCTTTCATACCCTCAGGAACTCCCATATATACCCTCAGGCGCTTGAATGCCTCTATGCCGTGGGACTTGCGCTTTGGTACCATTCCCCTTACCATCTTTGATATGATGGTATCAGGTCTCCTTGGATGGAAGGGACCATGAATGGGGTTTGTCACCGAATTGATCTCCAGATGTTCTTTGTATGAGCTAATTGTCTTGTAGCGGTTGCCTGATAGCATTGCCCTCTCGGCATTGACAACCGTGACTCTTTTGCCTTGCAACAGGAGTTTGGAAACATGTGAGCACATCCTACCGGCAATGCAGTTGGTTGCATCAACTACTATCAAAGAATCTTGCTGCTTTTGTACGGCCTTTTGCTCAGCCAATTAATCTCACTCCTCTGCCATCGGGGTGGTTATTGATCAAATCATCAAACGCGATCACCTTCCCTCCAGAGTCTATGATTTTTTTGGCGGCTGTTTCTGATATTGAAAAAGCGCAGACCGTGAGCTTGTGGCCAAGATTGCCAGTTCCCAGAACCTTGCCTGGCACTACGACCACCTCATCTGCCTTGGTTATCTCTGCAAGCCTCCTTACATTAATCTCACGTCGATTAGCTCTAGGGCCCGCAAGCTCATCTTGGAGGGCTCGCCATATTGGGGCCTTATTCCTCTGAGACGCATTGCGAAGACTCAAAATAGTATTACCGATCCAGGTGTGGGCAAACATGCGTAATAAAAACCCGTATCCTAAAGTCCCCAAATAAATGTACTGGCCACTATGAAGCTGCGTATACTATTTGACCGATCTAGTAAAGTTAGCATGTTTGCCTATTTAGTACAATCAAGATAGTTCAAAATCTGTATCCCTTCAATTGCAAGCATTCTTGAAATGACGAGTGGTTACAATTACCAGAGAACGTTGTGTCAAAGCCTGATACCTAGGCGCTCTTTGGAACCTTCAGCGAAGAAACTGCTTGTTTGAAGCTCTTGACTCTCGCAAGGAGCCGCTCTCCCGCCGCCAAAAGTATCTCTTCGGCAGTTAGGGCGCCATTCGATTCTATGATCAGTATTATCTCATCCTCATTCTTGCCGTCTTTTACGACTGCAGCCGACGTCGGTTGCCACTTTGCATGGTCTTTGCCGACGCCAAGCCTTGCATATGCTTCAAATTTTAATTTTTGATTGGGTGCCAGAACGACGATAGGGATGTCTTTACTGACGGGTTTAACCATCTCATCTTCTGAGACCAACTCGCCAGAGGTCACAGCCACAGTCTTTTCATTTGCCTCTGTGTCAAGTACCAATAGTACCCTACACTTGCTGCAGCCAAGAGTGCTCTTGCAGTCGCACTCTTGTGGCATTACAAATCTCCCCGGGTCAGTACGAAGCGGTATTAGCCCAAGCCTATGTGCAACCGCTTCGTCGTGCATAACGGACGAATTTTCAAGAATTACAATGTCATCTATAGCCAGCGTAGAGACTTCACTTATCGCAAGCCTCCTTAGGGAATTTACATATTGTCTTGGAATATTGCTAAATCTGATAACTATCCTGTCATTTGATTTTTCAACAATTTCAGCTGATGCAGAGGCCAATATTTATGAGAGTTGCCCAAAACAAGCTTAAAAATCTACCGAAACTTGCAAGAACTCTGTGCCCTGACAGGCATATATATTCCAGAAATGAATACTCTTATTCAATGACCGATAAATTCACGGTCGCTCGCCTCATTTTGGACGGCGACAAATTCGAGTTGCTTGTCAAGCCAGACCCCGCACTCGAATACAAGATGGGCAAGAGATTCGATATTTCAAGTGTTCTTGTGTCAGATGAGATATACTCTGACGCTAACAAGGGCTCAAGGGCATCAAGCGAGAAGATAATGAAGCATTTCAAGACCACCGATTCAGCTGATGTGGCCAAGCAGATAATCGCAAGAGGGGAGCTCAACCTCACTACTGACCAGCGACGGAAGATGGTTGAGGAGAAAAGGAGGCAGATAGTTCAGTTCATAAATAGGAGCTTCGTTGACCCCAAGACTCACCTGCCACACCCAGTGGTACGGATAGAGGCTGCGATGGAAGACGTCAGAATGCAGATAGATCCTTTCAAACAGGTAGATGAACAGGCCAAGAGCGTGGTTGACGCGCTCCGCGGGATACTACCGCTAAAGTCAGAGACAGTCAAGCTGACAATAATAGTCCCGGCGCAATTTGCAGCGCAATCATACAGTGTACTAAAGTCTACAGGCGGCCTTAGATCTGAGGAGTGGCTTGCGGATGGGTCGCTCAGGGTAATGCTTGATATGAATGCAAGTATCAGAGGGCAATTCCTTGACAGGCTCGGTGCAGTAACAAAGGGATCTGCCCAAGTGAAGGAAAGCTAGACAAACCACCTACACTTAAAAATATAAGTGCGCTATATCTTACCAGCAAAGGGAGAGAAGAGAAAATAATGAAAAATGACAATATGCTTTCAGAAGGGTTATTTGCCCCAGTGGTGAGCTTTTGAGCCATGCATGAGATGAAGAGGCGATACGTTATCCCAGGAGACAAGATTGCCGAGGGAAATTTTAGGCCACTGATGAATGTTATCAAGTCAGGCAATGGTCTCATTGCTACCAGAATTGGGATTGCAGAGACAGGACGTGACGGAGTTAAAGTCATACCCCTCTCAGGCGTCTATATTCCACGCGTAAATGACCTTGTGATCGGCAAGGTCGTAGACCACTCGTCTCTCTCGTGGGAAGTAGACATCAACTCTTGCTTTTCTGCTCATCTGCCTGCCCAGGATGTATTTGGAAGAGATTTTTCACCCGCAAGAGATGACATGACCAAGCACTTTGCAATAGGTGACATAATAACTGCCAGGATTATTGCATTTGACCGGACGCGAGACCCGATGCTTAGTGTTCAGGATAGAGACCTCGGCAAAATCCCAAGGGGAGAATTGCTCAGGATATCTGCGACACGAGTTCCTCGCCTGATAGGGAAACGTGGTTCTATGATCCAAACCATAGAGCAAGCGACCCAGACGCGGGTGCTCATAGGTCAGAATGGGATTGTAGTTGTGACAGGCAGGTCTCCAGAAGGAGTAAACTTCGCGGCTAGGGCTATTAGAATGGTAGAAGAGGAAGCACACACAGCAAACTTGACGCAACGTATTAAAGCACTTTTGAATGTCCCAGATACACCTACTACACCCCCGGAGAGGGGTCCTCTGATCGCAGGGGGTCCTAAACCAGCAGAAATAGAATCTACCATCGATGTGGTAGAAGAAGAATTGGAGGTTGAAGGTGAAAAATGACTCAAACAAGAAAATTGATAGATGAAAACGGGAAAAGGACAGATGGAAGGGGCATTGACGAGCTACGCACCGTCAAAATAACTGTGGGCCACGTGAAAAATGCCGACGGTTCAGCATTCATAGAATTTGGCAAGAACAGGATACTTGCCGCAGTATATGGCCCCCGCGAAGTGCACCCAAAGCACATGGCACTTCCCGACAGGTGCGTGCTTCGCTGCCGTTATCACATGACGCCCTTCTCCACAGACACGCGCAAGAATCCTGCTCCGTCCAGAAGAGAAATCGAGATCTCTAAGGTGATGCGAGAGTCGCTAGAGCCAGCGCTGATGCTCCAGGATTACCCTAGAGCAGCAATCGATGTTTTTGTGGAAGTACTTCAATCCGATGGCGGCTCCCGCTGTGCAGGCATCACGGCCGCAGCGGTTGCATTAGCAGATGCCGGTATCAGCATGCATGATCTGGTGGCTTCCTGTGCTGCCGGCAAAGTCGATGATAAGATCGTGCTGGATATTAATGATGAAGAGGATAAGGAAGGTCAAGCGGACATGCCAGTTGCATACATGCCGAGACTAGCACAGGTAACCCTTTTGCAGCTCGATGGAAGACTTGCGCCTGAGCAGTTTGGCGAATGCCTTGACAAGGCAATTGGAGGCTGCAAGACGGTCTATGAAATCCAAAAGCAGGCATTGATGCAAAAGTACTTTGGCGATGAAACAGAACTAAAGGAGGAGGTACAATGAGCTCATCAAAGAGATCAACCATCATCGTCGAACACCTGCGCAAGCAGCAGATGTGGGATGCCCTATCAAGGGGGAAGAGGCTTGATGGAAGAGATTTTAACGAAATGCGACAGCTCACGATTGAGACAGATGTTATCAAGAAGGCTAATGGCTCTGCAAGAGTCAAGCTTGGCGACTCTGAAGTGATTGCTGGCGTCAAGGTGGAGACAGGCGAGCCTTTTGAAGGTCTTGAGAACAAGGGCGCGCTTATTGTCTCAGCGGAAGTGCTGCCTACGGCGTCGCCCTACATTGAGCCTGGGCCGCCAGACGAGGAGGTTGTTGAGCTGGCAAGGGTAGTCGACAGAGGCGTTAGGGAATCTGAGATGATTGACCTTGAAAAGCTTGTGCTTGTGCCTGGCAAGATAGTATATACTATCTTTGTGGATTGCAGCGTGATCAATACTGATGGCAACCTGTTTGATGCAACGTCGTATGCAACTGTCGCAGCAATCCTTACGTCTAAGCTTCCCATATTTGAGATGCAGGATGAGAAAGTAATAGATACTGGGACCACGCAACCAATGCCTGTGACCGCAGTACCTGTTTCAATAACCTCCGCAAGAATTGGGGACTATGTATTGATAGACCTCACTGCAGAAGAAGAAGCCTGCATGGACTCTAGGATAACTATAACTACCACAGATGAAGGCTTTTGCGCAACGCAGAAGGGTCATACAGGATCGTTCACACCGGAGCAGATTAAAAAAGCAGCAGAGGCAGCAACAATTAAAGGAAAGGAAGTGCGGGCGAGATTGAAGGGGTTGGTAGCAAACAATGGCTAGGAAGAAAGGCTCGACGGCGCTAACTGGCCTCGGAGTCAAATTCGGAGCCACAGTACGCAAACGTTATGGAAAGGTCCACCGCACGCTTCACAAGAAACGAAGATGCCCTTCCTGTGGCTCGATCAGGTTCGGCCGCCTGGCGGCAGGGATATGGCATTGTCCTAAGTGCAACTACAAGATCGCATCAGGGGCCTATGACATTGAACTCGAGAAGCTACAAAGCTAGGATCACCGTATCGACGAGATCAAGTCACATAGCAGCTAGTGTTTGCCATGCCCTTGCGCCGGACCTTCAGCTCATGCCAACGACCGACTGCATATCAGAACTCTTTCTAGAAAACTCCAGCCTTATTTTTAAAATTGAGACTAGTGATATTGCATCTTTGCGTGCTAGTATCAATTCTTACTTAAGGTTGACAGATGCATCCTATAAGTGTCTAACGCTATGATTTTATATGCTGCTACTCTGAATAGCTCTGAAGTTTATGAGTGAACAGGAACTTCCCCCATGGGTAAGAGAACAGGTATCTCGATTACAGCAGCTCCAACAGAACCTGCAAGCAATCATGATGCAAAAGCAACAGCTGGAGGTTGAAATGGTGGAGACAGACAGGGCTCTCCAGGAATTAAAAAAGACTAATCCTGATGATGCAATTTACAAGAACGCAGGATCTGTGCTAATCAAGGCAAAGAAGGAAGACGTCCTCAAGGAGCTTGAGGAAAAGAAAGAACTTTCAAACACACGTGTTATGGTTCTCGGCAAGCAGGAGACAAGAGTGAAAGAAAATCTAAAGGAAGTTGAAAATAAGATAAATGAAATGATCCGCGGCATGCAGACTGGTGGGGCATCACCGGGTGGATCAACTGGCAATGCTGGTTCGAGACCTTTGGGATAGGAGTACAAGGCTTATAACTCCTCGTCGCAAAACAAAGCCTCGAGTACTTTATTTCTGCATATAGCGTAGCGTAGTACAAGAACCCGTTTAGAAAATCTTGTAAAACGAGATGTATAGTGAGTGACAAATGCGGTAGCGTTAGATATTGTCAAAGTGGAAGCCATGTATCCTCAAATATAGTTATAGAGCCCCTAAAACAGAATATATCCGGTGCCTGTTAGAATTGTGGTTGATGAGAGGGAGAGGAACAGCAATATACCTCAGCTACTGAAAAACGCAGGCGCTGTCATTGACTTTACACAATTAAAAGTAGGTGACTATGTCGTTTCATCTGAAACAGCGGTAGAGCGAAAAACTGTTCGTGACCTAATAAGCTCGATCTACGACGGTCGGCTCTTTATACAATGCTCTGACCTAGTAAAGCACTATCAAAAACCACTATTGATAGTGCAAGGCAACATTGCCGAGCTTGCTGAAACTCCTGAGGACATGGAAGACATGGATATTAAGCTGCATACAGAGCGGATGCCTCTCGCTTACGATGCCCTCATAACGGTCGCAACGGAGTTCAGAATCCCAATAATTCATACACCTTCTGCAGAACAGACGGCGCAGTTGCTAGTCACACTAGTCAGCAGGAGCCTACGAGAAGGCAAGGCCACAGGTCCGCTATTGAGAAAGATTAAGAAGGAAAATCCCATTTACATACAGCAACTTTCAGTACTCGCGTCTCTACCTGGAGTAGGAGAAAAACTGGCTGCCAGAATGCTCCAGAAATTCCATACTCCGATTAGGGCAATTAACGCCTCTGCCGCAGAGCTTGCCACGATACCGGGTTTTGGTCTTGCAAGGGCCGAGCGAGTGCGAAAGATCCTTAATACATCTGATAATGTCAGCAAAGTAATGCAGACAACTCTCTTTCACAATCAGGAAAAATAAAACCTCAATCCAAAATATTAGAGATATAACGGATTCAGTTGTCAGTAAATGACTTGAATAATATCTTGATAACCTGTATTTTTATCATCGAGTTAAGGTGCGGTAAGCCTTGAGCATGTGCGCACACCAGCTAGGCCTGCATCTTGGAATTGAAAAGGTGATCGCATTTACACTTGTGAAAAGCGCGTAATTGCCCCTATCTATAGGGAGTCATTAGCAACCTTGGAATCACACTGCAAAGTGCAAGCAGGTGACGGGAGCCTCAAGAGAGCAAGAAAAACTTTTCGCAGCAAGAATGGCTTGGAGACTCCTTTGCGCTGTTCCTGTCTTCAAGAAATATACTTTCCTTTCTTGCGGCGTCGAAGAGGCTGTGACAGGCTACAATCCTTGGGACCTAGAAGCGGTAGCGCATAGAATAATATCTTATAGTCGTTTAGATTTCAAGGCAGCTCGACTCCATGGCAAGTTCACACTTGTGCACTATGTGATCAAGGCAAGTTTGCATCATATTTCATCTTTTTTCTTCTTCATAGAAGCAGGCAAGCAAGGTAGTACGTATATAAAAGGTAGCGGCTTCTTTTTGGATGACAGAAGAAGACGATAACCCCTTAAAAGCTGAGTCGTCGTTTTCACGAGTCATGATGGTTTTCTGAAAAAGCTAGAGGAAGCGGGCATACACCCCTGACAAGAAAGTGCTGGCTAAAACAAAGCAGAGGGACATTGCACGGCATGACAAGAAATTCACTAAAAAAGATACGAGTACCTCACGCTAGATCATGGGTTGATAATCGCCTGAAAAAGATAGCATTTAGCGCAGTCGGCTCAGAGAATTTTGTATTTGCGCCTTAGCCTATTGCCACACAACCTGCACTCTTTTGCATTAGGTCCAAATGCTCTGCCACAAGCACTACAGTAGGCGATCCACCTTCTTGTCTGCGTGATACCTTTGCCGGCTACCGACTTGACAGTGATCTTCAAAGTGGTTGCGACGTTTGCGACCGCGTAGTCATTGGTTACCAACCCAATTTCCAGCTGCAGCGCGAGGGCAATTATTGAGATGTCCGCCTCTGAAAGTTTTGCATAATCTCCTGTCTCCCTTGCCGCGGCAATAACTTTTTGGATGCTTTTTCTGTCTGAATTTACTAATTGCAGGGTATTCGATTCAATCAATGCTTCTATGGCCCCATGTGACTTTTTGATATGCTTTACTTCTTCAAGAACTGCGCGTGTGGTCCAGTATCTAAAGGCCGATGACATGAAAACGATACCCGAGTAGAATGCACCCGCATCGAGCGCATATCTAGAAGATGAATCTTCAGAATCCAAGCTTTGTCAGCTGCCTCATTCCTTTCTTCTGAAGTCGTAAGAATATGGCGTCGTCAGAAAAGCGAAAAATGTTGACGGGCTCGTCTCCGTGAATTTTAAACGATTCTTGTCCGTCAAGTATCATGTGCGATTCGTGACTACTCTGTAAAAAGATTTCTTGGGCTGGGATCACTATTTGTGGCATTCTGTTGACGGATGCAATGGGAGTCATAAGCAGGCAGCTCACGCCTTCGTGCAACACTGGTCCGCCGACCGAAAATGAGTGACCTGTTGACCCTGTGGGCGTGGAGACCACAATGCCATCCATCCTCTGCTTTATTACGTCACCCATCATCATGACGGATAACAGAGGAGTTCTTGTGAGGTTAACTCTTATTATGAGTATGTCATTTAGAACAGGAGGAAAGAGCTTGCCGTTGATAGAAGCCTGAATCCTTACCCGACAGTCATAAAAATACCTGCCTGCAAGTATTGCTTTGATGGCTTCGTCGATTGAGTCTGCGTCGATTTCAGACAGGATGCCGCGATGACCTCCGCTATTTATGCTAAAGAGTGGAACTTTTCTTGGTATGGTACGAAAAGCTCGTAAGGTGGTACCGTCTCCCCCTATAGCGAAGACCAAGTCGAGTTTCATGTCCTTCAACTGATCAGGCCTGATTGGTGTTGCATCTTCAATTATGAAGGGGGCCACAGAGTGGACCCTGATTTTGCTCCTGTTGAGCAGAGTTGCTACCTTTATAGCTGCACTGTCAGCTTCACTACTGTCTCTCTTCGTGATTATCGCTACGCTGTGGATGTTCGGTTCCATCTGACCGCAGTGCTATATCCGCAAACGAGTTCTTAAATGCCTTTACCCTAACAAAGCGTATAAGTAGCAGTTGGAGGTAGCCGTTCTTATGGCGACTAGTGGATATGCTTACCCCGACGTTATAAGTGAGACCGAATGGGTTGCTAACAACCTGAATAACACAAACGTCAGGATTTTGGAAGTCGACTATGATCCTGAAAATGCATACAAAGAGGGGCATATCCCTGGTGCACACCTTGTATGGTGGAAGCGCGACATAAACGATCCTATCCGCCGCGATATCATTGACAAGCAGCAGTTTGAGGCCCTTATGAGCAAGATTGGTGCGACGCATGACACTGAACTCATTTTGTATGGCGATTTTAATAATTGGTTTGCCGCATTTGCATTCTGGGTCTTCCAGTATTATGGCCACAAAAAAATCAAGATAATGAACGGTGGCCGAAAAAAGTGGGAGCTTGAAAAGCGCGAGTATTCCAAGGATGATCCATTAAATTCGCCTACAAGATACGTTGCAAAGCCACCAGAAGAAGGCCTACGGGCTTACATGCCTGATATAAGAAGGGCAATTGAAAAGGCAGCGCAGACTGTACTTGTAGATGTGCGCTCGTCAAAAGAGTTTTCTGGTGAAATCACTGCCCCACCAGAGTACCCTGCGGAGTCCGCCCAGCGAGGCGGCCATATACCCGGTGCAAGGAATATCCCATGGGCCCAAGCCGTCAGGGAAACAGATGGGACATTCAAGAGTCGGGAAGAACTAGAGGCTCTCTATGAAAGTAAGGGCGTAACGCCGGATAAGCATGTCATCTGCTACTGCAGAATTGGAGAGCGCTCATCCCATAGCTGGTTCGTACTCAAATTCCTGCTTGGCTATCCGTCTGTTAGTAATTACGATGGCTCGTGGACCGAATGGGGCAACATGATCGGAAATCCGATAGAGAAATAAGTCCTTCTCTTGCTTCTATCTTTTATGCAAGAGCAAGGAAACCTGATCAAAAAAGGTCATTTTTACTTCATTTATGATGGTGCTCTCGACCTTGTACTTGAAGACAAGACAAAGCGCGGTCTGGAGGTACGGGAGTTTGTCTTTGACGAAAAGTTTGCCGTTCAAGCAGAAAGGGGAATCATATATGACTTGAACGGCAAAGGCCACAAAGTTGGAATAAGGTGGTATTTCCCGAAGTCAAAATACAGAATGGATCATGTTATTAAGATTGGAGAAGAGATGGACTTGCGTTATAAAGCAATAAGAGAAATGACCTGTCCGGAAGATGAATAATCGATCGAAATACTTTTAGGAGAAATAACTTTTAGGTAATTCTAGACAACATGTCTGTCTTACTGAGGGATAGGGTCTGGACGATGCTATCTGAAGTAGCCAAGAGGGGTGTATATCCACTGCATGGCAACAAGCTGGGCATATATAGGATCCCTCTTGAGATTACTCAGAAGTCAGAAATACAAAGTATCCTTAACGATCTTAGAAGCTCCGGCTTCAAGATGGACACCCACGCTGATAGAATCTATGTTACCTACAAATGGACAGAGAAAGGCATTGATCCAGTCACTGGCAAGGAGCTCTCGGCAGACCTGAATATCACGGTTGAAATAGTGACAGGAGAGGTAGTCGATCTTATTTATCAGATAAGGCAACTGGAATACTTTGGAGACCCTTACTGGGTTAGAAACTACCGGCAGAAGGCAGACCATAACGCCAAGATGGTCATTGACACTATTATACGTAATACGAAGATAGGGGACAAGTACATCGCACACCTGCAGAAGGCGGAAAAATTGTCGCTTGAAACTGCGATCAAGAAGCTGGAAGAAATAGCTCCACTGGCAAAAAACCCCAAAGCGAGAACCGCAACTGCTCTTGCCTCTACGGCGGATCAGTCAGCTGGTCCCAAGCCTATTGGAGCCTCAGCTACCGCAACCGCTCCAGCAGCCGCTATTCCGGCTTCTGCACCACCACCACCAGCTGCAGCGGCGGCAGTAGGAGGAGGAGGTGGCAGCGGCCCAACCACGATATCGCTCACTGGAACTGGAACAAGCTACAGCACAGCGGAAGGCCCAATTGACCCCAAGTTCAAAGAGAAAAGGCAGGTAGTTGGTACCTATCAGGGAATCAAAGTATGGGGCCCAATTGACCCACCAGGACAATTAGGTATATGGGGTCAAGAGGTGTGCATAGACTTTGACATTTGCGTTGCAGACGGCGCATGCATTGAAGCATGCCCTGTCAATGTTTACGAATGGCTTGAAACGCCTGGTCACCCAGCATCTGACAAAAAG
>DATDKS010000021.1:0-3184 GCA_036519825.1 Nitrososphaera sp.
GGCATCATGACCGGGGGGAACATAAAGCGCTTCACCAGGACCAAATTCTTGTTCAGTTCCATCATCCATCCTAACTAGCAATCTTCCTGATATCACATATTGCGTGCGGGGAAGTTGGCAGCTAGTTGTATTGACTACGTGCTTGACATCTTTGGACCACTTCCATCCAGGCTCAAGAGTTATCCTTCCAATTGCTGCATCTCCTAGATTCGCGAGTTCTACCTTGCCATTTGTGAATTTCCTAACCTCGTCAGGATTCTTGTCAAGATTTCGTGATAGCATCTCATGATGCATGGAGTATGTATCTATAGACTTAGTATAATAGTTTTTTTGATATTCCATATCAAGAAATTATGCAATGGTTGGTAAAATCAGGGCGTGCTTTGTGTGTTCTACCAATTGGAGGGACACGTTTCATTTTCCCCAACCATCCCTGTTCTTCATACTTCCATACTACGCAAAAGTACAATGGTAGTTTTTGGTTTCCTACTACGACCGACATTAACCGTAATGATATATGTCTTATCAATGGCACAGCTCTTGGCCGCATTGTCAATTCTGTATCTGTTATTAGTTTCTTTGATACAGAGGTACAAGAACCACTGAGACTCGCGGCTTCGGTGGATGCAGTTAAATTTCAGACGAATGTTGCAAAATCAATGTGGATTTTGATGAAATACTTCTGATTATCAGATAAAGGTTGCGAATCGCACAGTCCCGTCCGTCAAAATAGTTTGTCACTATTCCTAGACTTAATTCTCCTTTTGCTAACCGAAATATACAGTGCATTTCAGAGCATTATGAGAGAGTATAACACACATCATAGAATCTTATGAATTTACGTATTAGAATAAGGTCGTACAATCATAATATCAAATGATGCCTCATTGAGCCTGCACATAAAAATTGGTCAACAAGAAATTTATTATTGTAATTGCGATAGCAGTTGTAGCAATCGCAATAGGAGGAGTTATGATTACTTCAGCGGTTAATCGCCCACCCGAAGCAAGTATTTCAGCCGGCAATCCTTCATCACCTGTATTGTTGGTACATGGTCTAGGCGAAGACGCATCAATGTGGAAGAAATGGGAAGAGTTACTAACAAAAGATGGCATTCAGTATTATACAATCACTTTCCAAGACTCTGATGACAAATGTGGTACAGCAATAGCACATGCAGCAGAGCTAGGCAAGAGGGTAGATGAAATCTTAAATGACTCGCGAAACTATGGTCAAGTCAATATTGTTGGGCATAGCAAAGGTGGAATTGATGCAAGAGTATACCTAGCTAATGGCACGCAATCAGTAGCAAATCTAATAATGATTGGAACTCCTAATACAGGAACACCCTTAGCAGAAAGAACCAGTGTATGTGCTCCAGCTGTGTGGGATGTACTACCAGAAGCACCAGCCACCAAAGCAGCAATGAATCCAAATACTAAATACTATACTATTGCGGGAGACTGGGAGAAAAATATAGGTGGAAACCCGACGATTCCCGGACCTGACGACGGTCTGGTGCCAGTTTCCAGTGCGGAATCAGGAGGCAATTTTCAAGCCCTTGGCAGAACAGAGCATAATCATATAGATTTGTTAGGAGAGCAGGAATACAACCTTGCACATGACGTGCTTGTAGGGAGAAGATAGTAACAGTACAAGCGAACGGATTATTCAATGGATACTCCTTCTGAGGCTGTTCGACGGAAGAGCAAAAAAAATGTAATGTCCAGGGACGTCAAATATCTTTCCGTCAAAAATTTAGGGCCGATAGGGCTGCTGGTTCTTGGAAGGCGGCTGAAAAAATTCAGATGAATCTTCATATGGAAATGAAGCCTTGCAAGCAAGGTGTCGATTTGAGCGTAGCATCTTTTCCATCTTTGGAGACGTTTACATGGTTTCAGGGTCAATGCCAGCGCCTGTCTCCTTGACTCACACCATGGACTGTCCATCTAAATTGTCTTAAGAGATACGTAAATTGTTTCTCGTCACAGGCAAACGTTGGTTGCAGAATGTGAAATGCTCAGTTTTTGTATTGCATTTGAAAGGGAGCAGCGACGATTATCATGTAGCCGTAAAAGATAGACTTATTTACGCACAAACATTAGTCAATTGAATTATGTTCTTGTTATTACAGGCTCTAGCCATTCTACCTATAGTTTTGATTATCACGGGCATGCCAGTGTTTGCATCATCTGCTGTGCCGCAGCAACACGAAGAAGAACAACTGATGACAGCACCAATAAATTCAACGACGTATACAGACGACACAGGTTTTACGATTGACTTACCGCGGGGGTGGACGGCAGCAGATCAGAACAATACGAGTCAAGAGGCTAAAGAAATTGCCGCTAGTCAACTTATGGAAACGCTTGTGGAATTTTGCCCGCCAGGACAAAGCTTGGTGAATACCAGTACTTCTACAATTAGATGCAGTGATGATTCCGGCATCATTCGAGTATCACGCTATGTAAACATGGACATAAACCCGGACTTTGCACCTGGTGCTAGCAGCGTTGACCCATCAACTGGAGTTATTATTATGAATCTAACTGCTCAGGATCTTGTGGATTTTCATGACAGGTTAGATCCCAACATGATAGTAGCGCAAAGTAAGGATGTGCTTGTAAATGTCAGCAGTATCGTTAATGGAGGAACGCATTGGCAGATCCCTGGGAAATTGATTCTCGCTGCAAATCAAATCAATCAATTAGGTTGGATTGAGCTGCTGTTTGTCGATTGGACTAGTGGCTATGAGGTAAGTTATATTGCACCAAAGGGACTAGGAGAGCTAAACGAACCAACATCTATCTATGGGATAGGTATTGAGCGACTTCCGGCACAGTTAGAGCCTATCATGCAAATATTGACATCTGTTAGTCTGCAACGACCACTGAGCAGTTAGGCTATGTTGTAGTACGATTAAAAGTTCTCTTACAAATTATCCATTAATAACAAGCATACAAAGTCATCTCATGCTCTATTTTTTCCATTCACCGGTTGTTATTCTGAAACCTTTGGTTTAAACCTTGTACAGCAGACTATTACCAGAAGCCAGGCTGGTTGGATTGGATTATATTGATGCCCCGCATGTAGAGAGGAGTTCGATTGTTTTTCTTTATTCTGCCTTTTCTCATACTTGCTCGTGCTATATTCTCATTCGGGGAACGGTGGTAAGTGGGAGGGA
>DATDKS010000022.1:0-13118 GCA_036519825.1 Nitrososphaera sp.
CTTTTTGTCAGATGCTGGGTGACCAGGCGTTTCAAGCCATTCGTAAACATTGACAGGGCATGCTTCAATGCATGCGCCGTCTGCAACGCAAATGTCAAAGTCTATGCACACCTCTTGACCCCATATACCTAATTGTCCTGGCGGGTCAATTGGGCCCCATACTTTGATTCCCTGATAGGTACCAACTACCTGCCTTTTCTCTTTGAACTTGGGGTCAATTGGGCCTTCCGCTGTGCTGTAACTTGTTCCAGTTCCAGTGAGCGATATCGTGGTTGGGCCCCCACCTCCGCCTCCTGCTGGTGCTACAGTTGCTGCTGGAATAGTAGCAGGTGGTGCTGCTGGTACGGCCGCCGGTGTTTTGGCCGTAGTAACCGAGGCGGCCGCAGCAGGCTTGGGCGCAGCTACCTGTGCAGCCATTGTCTTTTGCCTTTTAACAATACATAATTGATTATGAACATCCCTCATGCTTTCAAGGGTCGTCGGATTGCTGTGACGTAAAAGGGTTCCACAGTCTGGGCAAACGTACTCGGTTACCGTCGTAGACATGAGATAATATGATTTTAACTCATTTATTAACTATGCCAAAAAAGGAAGAAGAAAAAAGGCAGGTTCTTTACTGTCTTGTGAGCTGTTGCTGCTGTTGCGCAAAGAACGTTGTCCACGCTCTTGCGATGTTGGTGTTAAAGTCAGTCAGTGTATCTACTGTTCTGTTGTAGATCTTCAGGTTTTCCCTTGCTGCATCTAGTGCGTTGATCGTCAGCTGGTTGTTTATGCCCACCGACCTGATTGCGTTATTTGTCATTTCATTTGATTGCCTTATGAACACTTCTCCATATGGCACTGATGGGACGTTTAAGGTGCTGGCTAACTGCTTCTGAGCGGAAAGTGTAGTCTGGATCATGTTCTTGGTTGTCTGGATATAGTCCAGCTGGAGGTTAGAAATTGATTGTGAATACTGTGGCTGGGCCTTTGCAAATTCATCTACTGTTCTGATGAGGTTGTCTCTGGTTGTGTCATATGCATCTATTACTGTTCTTTCGTCTTTTGTTGGGATTGTCTTGTCGACCATTTTTATTACCATTTAATGGTAATCAATGGTGATATATAAAGCTTGGTCAATAATGGTGTTGATTGCCATGTAATGGTACTAAAAGCCAGATATTGTCTTAGTGACCTGCTGCCTCTTTTTCTCGCTTTTTTTTTCTGCATCAAACCTTTCCAGCTGATACCTATTCATGTCTACGAACTTGATTCCCTGCGCAAGTTGAGGATGTACCCGCTTGATTTCACTGTATATCTTTTGACATGCGATCCGGTAGTCGGGATGACCTTGTGGGGCCGTACGTAACTCTATCATGTGGCATGCCTCTCGCAGATTCATCTTTACAAAATAGGGATAGCGATATGCAAAGTTGATAACGTACTGAGCTTCCTCTGGCATAGTCTTGGCTATCTCTTCATAAACCTGCTTTGATAGGTACATGCAATCTCCAAAGTCCTTGTCGAGTCCTGAATCAACCAGCTCTTGAGGGAGGTCATAACCGTGTTTCGTCGAGAGCAATTGCCGCTCAATCGTAAGAATTCTGTGCCTATGCAGGTCTCGGAATATGCCAAAGTTAGTAAACAATTCGAAGGTATAATCGACCATTTCAAACGCCCTTCCTGGTCTATGACGGCGGCTGGTACGAAATTCTGTGTATGTGCGGATAACCTTGTTCCGCTCTTCAATTGGCATTGATTTGACATAATTCATAATCCTGTGAAGCGACTGACCCTGAGCCTGCTCATACAGAATTGCAGATATTACATTTACTTCTGCTTGAAAGTTGTCCTTGTAGTCAATCAGTCTGACAAGTTCAGGCTCTTCCTCAGGTGGGATTCCAGATAGATGGGACCTGACAAATTCGCCAATTGCATTACCAGTCTTTGCTGTATATTCTTGCAGTGCCTGTCCGTACTTGTCGTTTGCACGTCTGATAAAGGAAGGGATGACTGCGTTTAGCTCACTAAATAACTGGGCCGCAATAGATCTGATCTCTTTTAGCTTTGACCCATACATCAGCGTCAGCAAATATTCAAACGCCCTACCGTTGCCTGTAATGCCGATGTTTGTGATGGTGGATGCAGGCAAGAGACCACGGAGGATATCTAGCGCCTTTGCCTTTATCGTCATACTGTAGATCCGTCTAGCTGCCTCAATGTCATTGTCTGCTATCAAGTTGCCAAAGGGCACCTCTTTCTGCGAAGTTGAATCAAAGAAACTAAAGCGTTCTATTGGCTCTCTTTCCTTGAGGAAGGATTGTAACGGTTGGATGCTCTTACTGTAAGTGTTAAAGGAGTGGTCGCAAGTCTCAATGTATCTGTCTGCATGAGCCGACGACATAATGCTGTCTTCTCTGGCATACCGATAGTATCCGCCCACCTTTTGGTTAAAAGCTACATAACGAGATGATTTTTCTAGATATGAGAGGCCGACTCTACGATCCTCGATCTTTTTTGCAGCAATATTTGATATCCCCTCGACAGCGACTTGAGCCTCGCCGAGCTCAGCCACCGAATCATCTCCATATTCAAGGAGGACTCGTTTATAAAATTCTTCACCTCTGTTTGGGTTCTTTGCAAACTCGTCTAGAAATATCCTCCGCATTGTCTTGTCTGTACGGGAATAGCGGGACATTAGGGCACCCCTATCTACCTGCCTTGGAGTTGTAATCGCAAATACCTGCCCATCTATATTAGAGAAGTGGATTTTGAGAATCGATTTTTCCTCTTCTGTAAAACTGTCTAGAAGGACATTGCTGTCAAACATGGAGATAGATACACATGACCACTAAAAGAATGTGAAAAGGCGACTTCAAAAATATTGAGTCCTTACTAAAAGTATTCTACTAAAAGCAAGCTAAATCTTATAAAGAATCCTCTAAACTAGATGGCATGATTAATTCCACTATTTTATCGAACTGTTTTGACACCATTATCATTATACAATCTTTGTTCAATCATTCACATGAGCGAAGAAAAGCTCGGATTTGTTGGCAAGCAAGTTAAGGACATATATGGTACTTACATTGGAAGAGCCGTCGGCATAATAACAGAAAACGATGGCGAGATAGAAGCCGTCGGAGTAGATTGTGGTTCTGGCGGTCTAAAACAACTGCCTTATGAGCAGTTGGTTATCCAAGGAGAATATGTCTTCTTTATACCTAGATGGAGGCTTGATGCACAGAGGCTGCTGAGGCAGAAATCTCTCACGCTCAAGAGGATAAAGGCACTTCAGGATATTCTCTCAGAGAATGACTCTATGAAGGAAGATGCAGAGCTAGTGTATATCAAATATGATAAGAAGCTTCATGAACTTGATGAAACGGGAAAACAGGTAAATGATAAACTAAACGCAAGATTGGCAGAACTTGAATTAGAAGTCAAGAACGTCAAGGCACTCCTGTTTGATGCAAAACTCCAATTCAGAAGTAACGAAATGAAGGAAGAGACGTACCAGCAGATCAAAGTTCAGACGGACGAGCTAATAGAGCACATAAACAACGAAAAGGCTGAGATTGGCAATGTAAAAGAAAAGCTGACAGCTCAGACACTAGAAAATATCATTACAATTAGTAGTAGTAGTAGTAGTTCTTCGACAGCTGCTCCACCGACCAAAGAAGAAGGAGAAGAAGAAACGAGAACTGAACAGGCGCCAAACCCTGCAGGGGAGGTGGTTTCTGTTGTACAAGTGAGCACGGCAAGCTCCGAGGAAAAAGAAGAAGATGATGCCCCTGTGCCTTCTAACAATGGGGAGCACTCGGAGACAAATTGGCTCAACCAGGTAATAACAAAATAATTCTAGGGCTGGACAGACCGTGTCCGGTCCATTCTTCATTCTAAAAAATTTAGATGGGCAGCCTTAGCGTTCTCTGACGCTTGTCTGTAAAAGCTCCCCAATCTCACTATGCATCTTCAGGAAGTTAAGTCCCTTTGCAGTTGTCTTGTATGTTTGTGTCCCTTCCATGTATTCGAGCAGGCCGTTTTCGATCAAGACAGCGAGGTATTCTCTTAGTTGCGCATAGCTCAGGAAAGCTTTATACATGATTTTTGTCTTGGTCGCTCCGCCATTCGCTGCCTCTAGGATCATTGCTACTATTTCTGTTCTGCTTCTATACTTCAAACTATTATAGGAGTGATTTTTCTTGATTTTTAATATATCGATAGACTCTTTAATAAGAAGAATCTGAACTGTTAATACATTCATTCTTGAGCTAAAAAGTTAAACAAATACTTTAAAGACAAGTTTTAGTTCTTCAAAATGTTTGTCGAGTCCATCAAGACTGTCTGAAAATGGTGGTGATAGTGGAGCGATCAAGGTAAGCGTCAGGATAGGCAAGCGCCTGGAGAAAATCTCAAAGGAAGCGCTAGCAGAGCCGGATCAGTTTTGGGCTGCTCAGGCCAAAAATTTGATATGGTTCAAAGAATGGGATCACGTACTTGATTGGAACCCTCCATTTGCAAGGTGGTTTGTCGGGGGCCAGCTCAATGCATCTGTAAACTGTCTTGACAGGTATATCAACACTGACACGAAAAATAAAGCCGCAATAATTTGGGAAAGCGAGAGTGGAGAGACGAGGACGCTTTCTTATTTTCAATTATATCGTCAGGTAAACAAGTTTGCCAACGTTCTAAAGAGCATTGGTGTCAGCAAAGGCGACCGCGTCACAATATACATGCCTATGGTGCCAGAGCTGCCTATTGCTTTGCTTGCATGCACAAGGATTGGTGCTATTCACTCAGTAGTATTTTCTGGCTTTTCTTCGCAAGCCCTTACTGACAGGGCAATTGATGCCAAGTCCAAGGTCATTGTAACGGCGGACGGTGGCCTAAGAAAAGGCCGGCTTGTTGAGCTAAAAAAAGTGGTGGATGAGTCTCTTCTGTCTTTGCCCTCAGTGGAGCACGTAGTAGTGCTCAAGCGCGCTGGCAATAAGGTCAACATTGGACCAAAGGATCTGTGGTGGCATGATGTAATGGATGGTGCTAAGCCATACTGCGCGCCGGAGCCAGTTGAAAGCACCCATCCGCTTTACATTCTCTATACTTCTGGGACGACTGGCAAACCCAAGGGTGTAATGCACGGGACAGGTGGTTACCTTACGCATCTCTATGCGACTGCCGAGTGGGTCTTTGGCTTCAAAAAACAGGACATCTTTTTCTGTACTGCAGATATTGGCTGGGTCACAGGCCACAGCTATATTGTCTACGCTCCTCTAATGCATGGTATAACAGAAATAATGTATGAAGGAGCACCTGACTTTCCCAAGCCCAACCGGTATTGGGCAATTGTGGAAAAGCATGGTGCCACGATACTATATACCACGCCAACTGCACTCCGCATGTACATGAAGTACGACAATGAAGGTGCAGTGTCAAACTCGTTTGATCTGTCGTCACTCCGGCTGCTTGGGACAGTGGGTGAGCCCATTAACCCCCATGTATGGATGTGGTACTTCAAGAGGATTGGCAATGAGAATTGCCCAATAGTTGACACTTGGTGGCAAACAGAGACTGGAGGGATAATGCTTAGCATGTGTGCTGGAATCGAAACGATCCCAATGAAGCCCGGCTCAGCCACCTTTCCGGTGCCAGGAGTTGATGCAGTAGTGGTTGATGAGACCGGCAAGCCCGTAAGGCCTGGAACAAAAGGCTATATTGTCATTCGTAGGCCGTGGCCAGGGATGTTCTTGAGTCTTTGGGGCGACGAGGAAAAATATCGGCAGACGTATTGGACCAAGTTCCCCGGCCTCTACTATCCCGGCGACTATGCACTAGTTGACGAGGAGGGCTACCTGTGGCTCCTTGGCAGGGCAGATGATGTACTCAAGGTGGCCGGCCACCGGCTTGGCACGATGGAGCTGGAGAGTGCATTTGTCTCTCACACGGCTATTGCAGAAGCAGCAGTGGCTGGTAAGCCTGACGACACAAAAGGGGAGTCGATAATTGCCTTCTTGGTGCTAAAGGAAGGCTTTTCAGACTCTGAAAACCTGCGTAAAGAAGTTATCGCCCACATTCGAAGTACACTTGGACCCATAGCAACACCTGACGAAGTATATTTCGTTAGCAAACTGCCCAAGACCCGTAGCGGTAAGATAATGAGACGACTGCTAAAATCAATTGCAAGCGGCCAGAAGATCGGCGACGTCACCACTCTTGAAGACGAGGCAGCCATTGACGAGGTCAGACAGGCATATGAAGATCTCAAGAAGATGGTCAATTCTTAGAACTTCCAAGTCGCTAGATAGGATGGGGTGATTTCAATCACGCAAGAATCTGGGCCCATAGCAAGTATGCCCTTTGCAGTTTTGCTATGCAGCTTGCCCAAGTACCTCTTCACATTGCGTCTGGTCACTCTTGTAGCATACAGAGGATCGTCGATCACTTTTGCGATCCCTTTGCCTCTCAATCCAAGTGTTCCTTTTTCGCGGGAACTCTCGTCGACGAGAAAGTACACGACTGGATTTTTTTGAAGCACCTTTGCCTTCTTGCCTTCTCTGTCCGTTGCAACAAGAAATTTGTCTCCTCTGTAATAGTACCATACTGGATGTGCGATCGGATCACCCATTTCATCCAGGTAAGCTATTCTCAATATATTTGGCCTGGCAAGTAATTGTGAGACTTCTCTTTTTAACAGAGGCCTTGCGTGCCTATCGGCAAGGACAAAGTTCAGCACATTCTGCGTGTTAGCTTAGCCGTCTAATTAATCTAAACTGAGATTGTTGTCATCTTGGAACCCGTAGAAATGTTGTGCGCGTCTATGAAACCTGCAGTCGCAGCCATAATATACAATGCTGGCTTTGTGGTCTTGTAGGTGCAACTAACTGTTTCAACTACGTTGCCACATGGAGTAACATTCTCTTTCATGTA
Organism: Nitrososphaera sp.; assembly: GCA_036519825.1. Taxonomy (GTDB): domain Archaea; phylum Thermoproteota; class Nitrososphaeria; order Nitrososphaerales; family Nitrososphaeraceae; genus Nitrososphaera. The sequence continues at coordinate 6,907 of DATDKS010000022.1, forward strand.
GACTGCATTACCATTTTGGTCAAACCATATCAAGTCAAGGTTGTACTCGATGTTGAGCATCCATACCTCGTAGAGGTCAGGCTTCTCATGCTTGATCAGCATGGCAGTGTCAAACGGTAGCCTGTCCTGCCTAAATGTAAGCCATCTTTGTTGTTCAGCGGCAGTCTTCGCAATTTCGACCGTTATTACATCATGGTCTATTCTGACTGTTCCTTTTGGGAAGCCAGTGTTCTTGTCTCTGATCTCGGCGGGGGTAAATACTATGCCAAGGGCGCCTACAACGACAGCAGCAACTATCACCGGTATCAGCACTGTCGACTTGCGTGCCACGGTCACATATACATCAAAAATAATTTGAATTTTGTGTTTTAATCAGTTCAGCAAAAAATATCGCAATAAAGTATTGAATTATAGAAATAAAATAATAGTTAATTGTTATATAATATAACTGATAGTTTATACATAATCGCCTGGAAAAAAGACATTGTATGCCTGCTGAAAACAGCAGAGACAGATATATCAAGATTCAGGTTTGACAGTTTTTATATTTTTGGACCTCGCGAGCTTATGCTTTGGGTTCTGGTACACTCTTTGTGATATTATCCCCATGGTGTTCTATGCAAAAATGAGTAAGGTGGAGGGGGTGGGATTCGAACCCACGAACCCCTAAGGGACGGGATCACTCATCTCGCTTTTTTCTCTTTCTATATATGTTGCGAGAAGAAATGGTGTCATGTATATCCGATCTTGAGTCCTGCGCGTTTGACCGGGCTTCGCTACCCCTCCGCTCACTCGTCTTGATTGTAAAACCTTATTTCATAGTTGCGGCAAATGAAATAAGGTTAAATTTGCTTGGTGCCAGTACAATATGCTAATGCCTAAGCCCGATACTGTTTCAAGGCTGTGCACAAAGTGCCATTCAAAGACAGTTCATGAAGTACGGGAAAAGACAGTGGCTGGGACAAAGCTGATTTGCACCGATTGTGGGTATTCGCTTGTTGTAACTACCATGTAAAACATTTATTATCAGATGAAGCTTTAGCAGAAAATATATGAAGATAGGCGAGCTGAAGTCGGGAATGCGCAATGTAAGCGTCACAGGCAAAGTAGATAGCGTGGGTGAGCCCCGCACAGTCAATCTTAAGGCTGGAGGGACAAATACCGTGGCCGACGCAAGAATTTCAGACGAAACTGGAAGCATCAAGCTTTCGTTGTGGGGCGATGACATAAACAAGATCCAGCCCGGCGACACAGTTTCAATAGAAAATGGCTACATCAACACGTTCAAGGGCGAAGACAGCATCAACATTGGAAAGTTCGGTAACCTAAAAAAGGTCTAGCTAATATAGCCAGTGTCGCGGGGCTTTTGAGGCGGCTGCTGACCTTCAAACTGCCTGCCGCCTTTTGCTGCAAGCATCTGCTGCTCTATAGTCTGGATCAGCATTTCAGTGTCCTTTGCGCGCTTGTCCAAGTTTGCCATGTCCACCCTGACATTGACTATCTGGAGAAGGATTTCAAGCAATGCTTTGGATGCCTTACCATCTACCACGTAGCCGGATGTCTCTCCGAGCAGACATACTCCTTTCATGTTGCGCAACTTTGCTATGCCGATAACAAGACCATTCATACCAGTGATGCTTCCGCTATCCATCACCGATATGTTATTTGATGAAAGAACTTTGACTGTTTCACAGTCTGTGGCCGTACCAAAGATCTTGGGCTTGTCGACAAAGACCCCGGTGATGTATGCTGCAAGTGTAAACACCTGCTGCGTGCCAAACTGCTCTGCTAAACCAAGCACTTCTTCTGCTAGAGCGTATTCTGAGTCGGGGTTTGCAGGCTGAGAGTCGCCTGTTAGCAACAATAGGTCAGCTCCATCACCATGCCACCAAAAAATACTGTTCTTCATTAGGTCAGCTGTGCCGTCAGGCTTTATCATAATTTGTGGCGGAAAGGAGCTGGAATAAATGTCTACTAGGTGGTTTGCATGCAGCTCTTGTATAAGGTGATCAACTGCAAGCTTGCCAACATAACCGCTGCCGGGGAATCCGCAGATGAGATGTGGTGACTTGAGCTTTGGCCGGTCAGAGGTAGAATAAACCATCTTGATGTCTTGCACAAAACTTGAGAGCTCATCGATGCGCTTTAAAGCTTTTCCACTATCGTGCCTATGATGAGGAAGTACATATTATTTAGTCATTAATCTGGAATATTGTCTGCCTAATACACAAACGTATAATGAATCTCTCCTTCCACCCATGTTTTGTTGCTGAATCGGATAGTGCTTAGAACTTAATTTGCCACATGGCTGCATAAATTTTAAGAAATAAAAAAGAGTTAGGCAAGCAAAAAAACTTCTAGTTGCTTACTCTACTATCTTTGTTATTATTCCAGCAGCGGTGCTGGCATTGTAGTAGTTGTTCGCTGTTGTCATTGTTCTTGCTCCATTGCTGCTGTTGTCGTTGCATTTTCTTGTCCTGTATCTGCAGGAGGAATTGGTGTTGTTGTTACTGCTGTTGCATTGGTGTTAGTACCATTTGTCGTTGCTGCTGTCATATTTGCTGCTGACACTTCTGCTTGTTCTCCTGCTGCTTCTCCTTCTTCCCCTGCTACTGTCACTATTCCATACATCCCGGGGTGAAATGCACAGAAGTATTCATAGGTGCCAGGTTCTGCAAACGTCACCGTAAAGTCATTTAGAATTGGGTATTGAAGCGGTGGGAATTCTCCTTCTCCTCCTCCTTCCTCAGTTGCTGCTGTTGCATTGGTGTTAGTACCATTTGTCATTGCTGCTGTCATATTTGCTGCTGACACTTCTGCTTGTTCTCCTTCTAACGATTCAAAACCACTAACGTCTAGTATTATACCCGAACTGACTACTGTCTCAGTTCCATTCATTGTATAATTGGCTGATAGGCTTGGTGGCTCAAACAATCCTTGTTGCACTGCCTGCTCTGATTGCTGTTGCAACTCTTCTTGGTTAATCAGGTATCTGATGTTGTCCTCCTGGTCTACAACTGCAGGGTAAAATGCTACTTTGTTAGCACCTATTATAGCCTGTGTACCATCAGACATATTCTGGGTTATTGATTCGCCAAGATTGAAAGGCGGTGCAAGCTGTAGGCTTTCAGCCTGTTCTGCTGATATACCTGAAGGCAATGTAAAGGGGAGCAAAATATCTGATATTGTTGATCCGTTGCTCAAGTCAAATATTACGTTATGCATTTCTGTGGAATTCTGTGGTGCATAGAATGTAACACTTTCTCCTGTTTGAATCTCAACTGCTGCAGGTGAGAATTGGTTGACTGATACTGTTATGTTGCCGCCTCCTACTGAAACTCTTTCTTCTTCTTCTATTGTGTCAGTTGATGCTGTTACTTGTTGTGGTGTAAGTAATGCCGAACCAGTTACACTGGCTGCTATAATAATTGCTGCAGCGGCTATAACAGAGCCCACATAAAATGCGCTATTATTCTTCCTCATCGTATTCATTGATAGGTGTGTAGAGAAATAATAGGCACTTTAAGGATTGTTATGAAGAATTTTATACATAGACTAAGAATCATGTTATTACTAACTGGCCCTAAGATCAGGCTATACACTCTACTTGATTTGTAGCGTATATTTTTTATCAAAACTTGTTAAGTCAGTTATTTATGCCCGCTTCGAAATATTGTGATCTATGAAAAGAAAGATTCTTCGTCATCCAGAGAAAGAAGCCCGATATAAAAAGTTGACAGGCTTGATACTTTCTCCCACTTAGAGTTGTCATCAGCGTGTTGCTATTATGCATACCGTAGAGACAACTTTCACACGTCTTTCTAAGACAAATCCCTATTATAGCAATAGCTTTTATATACCTGTAAGTAATTTTTATCAAAATTATTGCATCCCCTATATATTTAATAATAATAATAATAATAGCTACAGACACACTTTGATGTATTATCGCAGCGCTTTCTAGATGTAGTGTGGCGCTGGTCTTCTTTTCAATCTTTCTCCCATGACCTTCTTGCTCTTATTCCTGAACCTCGGTCTTGATTCAAATTTTCCTTCACCATAGAATTCTCCTCTTTTTGTACTCGACCTAGAGTTTTCATCAAATGCTTAAGTTACTAATTTATCCATTCTGCCCTTTTTCTTTGCTATTTTTACTTCGCGTGCTATTCTTCTACCCATACTCATAGGCTCGTCATATAGCAGTCCAGAGTAAGGTGAACCGTCTAGGTAGAGGTTCGTTCCTGCCACGATCCTTGCAGAAAATTCAAAGGTTGTGAATTCGCCTTTGCTGTCATAAACTCCTTCAAGACAAAATGGTCCAGGCATCCCTGGTGACACTAGCCGCTCTGCAGCATGCACAAAGTTTTCGCCTATCTTGTATACTTCTTCAAGCAATGATTCGCGCAGAACAAGCGGTATGTTTCCAACGACAGTATACGACGGCTCGACGCCAGCGCCAAGCTGCTGCTTTGCAGGGATCCTCCCGATGCCGTCAATATCTGATTCATATCGTCTGTCTATCCCCAGCAGCTCGAGTTGTTCAGTTATTGGTGAATAGAAATACTGAAAATAGACTGGCACCCCCCTGATGAATTCTTGAACGTAGAGGTCGCTTTCTCCTCTGATTATCTTTTGTTCCATGAGCCGTCTTGCACCTTCTTCAAAGCTCTCGCGGTTCCATGCAAGGTAATAGCCCTGCCCGCCGGCGGCCCCATGCAACTTCACGATGCATAATCCATCGATCTCATTTTTTGACCTAATAGCCTGAGGAGTCCTCAGGCCTGCCTCCTTCATCAGCTTCTCTTTGAGATCCCTGTCCGCCTCCCATCTTAATATCCACTTGTTGCCAAAGAGGGGTGTATCTATCTTCTCGATTTAGTCACTTTTCATCTGGGATATCAGGGTGCCATGGGGAATCAGAACAGAGCCTGTCTGCTTGAGGCGACTGCGGCACTTATCGCCAAGGATCTCGGCAAAACTGCCAACCTCAACAATTTCATCAATAAATCCAAATCTGGAGTACAGTCCCAGCCGCCGCTTCTCGCATACCAGCAGTGTCCTAAAACCTTCATCCTTTGCACCCTTGAGAACTTGCAGTGAACAATGGGAGCCAAGCGTTGCAATAGTAAGCTTACTACCTGTAGTTGCCTTTCTAGACAATATCTCTCTGTTATTTGAAGGAGACTAAAATTTCTTCTCAATAGCATTTATAGCTGAGACTTGGATTATTCACCTATTGTTTCGCTGAATGACAACAGGCTAGCCCACACCGCAGAGCACGCATTCATTGGATCACTACAAAAACTGCTCGGCCAGACCCTGAAGGTCAGAAAAGTAGAGCACAAAGGCTCCAGCTACAACAACAACAACACCGCCTTCATTCTGATCGCGCAGCTTGATCTTGATACTGTGATCAAGGCAGAGGCAGAAGTGAATTCACTTATTGCCCAAGGGCGCAGAATAACGACACGTACATTTTCGTCGCTTGAAGAAGCAAGGCGCGAGATACCTAACTTGCGCGCAAATGAGGAAAGGATCACAGCAACAGGAGCATCTAAGGTAAAAGTAGTAGAGATCGAAAATCATGATGTGGCAGCTTGCGCTATGGAGCATGCCAGCAACCTACAAGAATGCGACTTTTTCCTAGTCACGCGTCTGTCAAGGAGCGGAAGTGAATATGAAGTTGACTTTGTCGTTGGCCGCCAAGCCAAGGATACAGCTGTCGCTTTGTCATCCAAGCTATTGAGAGTCTGCAATGAGCTCAGAGCCAACATCAACACTGTTGAAAATACTGCACACAAGCTCAGATCTGAAAATGAAATTAATGCTAGAAAGTTAAAGGCGCTTAGCAGAGAAAAACTAGTCGGTATACAGCCGGTCAGAAGTGGAGGCATAATGCTTCTAAAAGGGATATTTGAAAACCTATCAGATGATCAACTTCAAGAATTTTCAGGTGAAATAATTGTCAATCCAAACACCCTAGTCCTTCTTGCGAACATTTCTGATGAAAGAGCAAACATAGTTTTCGCTTGCAATGAAAAAATGGAAGAGATCGACTTGAACAAAATGTTCAAGCAATTTGCTGGCGCTGATGGGCGGGGTGGAGGTAAGCCTCACTTTGTGACTGGCATTATCAAAAAGCAAGCCGTCCGCAGAGTGCTCGACAGCATTGAAAGAGAAATCTTGTGTTAATCGCACAATTCCATTGTTGC
>DATDKS010000023.1:0-3355 GCA_036519825.1 Nitrososphaera sp.
CTTCAGTTTTTTAATCCATTTCTTATGGATTTACATGCTCCTAGTCGCTTGTTTTCCCCTCAACTAAATCACAGGTCAAGACATAATGCAATTATCAAGGTCTTTGGCTGTCTATTCAAAGCAAAAAGAACAGATCCAAAGATACTGATCAAGTTATTGACAGGTACGGATAAAGCAAGATGATTTTGCAAATTTAGTTTGGACCTCACTAATGCTATCCATTTAGATTCAGAATTTTCTCTAGAATGAATCTTAATTGTAGGAAACAGCCCACCCTTAAATAGGGTTATTACTTTGTCCTAGTGGAAGAGACTAGCCTATGCAAATACAGCTTTGCTACTTCTGGCAAGGCAAGGGCATAGTGAATATGCACACAGTCTTTTGATTCGCAGACGTTACAGTAAAGGGACCGGTCTCGAAGGTATATTTCTGCCGTTTTGTCAAGCTTTGCATCTCGGATAAACAGAATATCCTCTTCATAGCCTACTTTTGATAATGATGGAGCATATGACTGAAGGAACTTGTCCCTTTCGATTGCTTCCAAAAGTACGCTGTTGATGTAGTCCTTTGTGCTCCAACGCTTTCTAGCAGCAATAACTTTCATTGCATCATATACCTCCTTGAATATTTCTACAGTTATTACTTCCTTACCACCTCGTTTTACCATGCACGCTCACAATGCTTATAAGAATCGAGGGGGTAGTTTATAGCAATTTTGTTGTATTACATGTCATCACATGCGCTCACATGTCATCCCCCTCCCTCTCCCTTTCGTGCCAGCTACGTTATAGCATGCCTTTCTGAGCTTAACGTCAATGCCTCCGTGTAGAAACTTGTGTGATAGACTAGCTTATCCATGCTTTCCCTCTCCGAGCCCATATGTATTGGGCCTCAGGTATTGTACCAAGTGTACCAAGTATTTTGGACTTGATGCCATACGCTGTCCGTGCTGCAATAGACAACTAAGATACAGGAATAGACGACATTCTAGAAAAGGGAGTTATCATCATCAATGTTAGAAGTCTATTGTGAAGACGACGATGCAACAACGGTCAGCATACTAACTATGGAAGTAGAGATAATCTGCGATGTATGCCATCAGGAGGCATTCATTTTTCAAGATGAAGGCAACTTTTGCCTGAAATGTTGGCAAGACAGAACGGAGCCGCACATCACTTAAAAGAAGAAAAGATATCATATTCTAGCAAGGCATTTGAATTGCTAGTTTACAGAGCCTCTGCTTGAAAACGCACCTATACCATTGTCTCTACTTATTTGCCGTCTAGTGTGACTGGAGTAGTTGTAGTAGCTTGTCAGAATCCTTTTAGGAATCTCAAGTCAATGCCTGTCAGTTACAATACAGGTGTATCCAGAGCTTTCCTTTATTTGCAAAAGCTGTTTTAGCTTTCTATATCCCTGAGAGCATTTTGAAGCGCATCTATTTCCAGCTCAAATTGCCTTTTCATGGCAATGCTCATTGGTATTCCTACTTGGTTGTTCTTCTTCTTTTCGATCGTTGTTATTTTTTGCCCTATATTCTCTGACATGCTTCAATAATTCATTGCATAGTTGCTTCTGTTGAGTCGTCGTTGTTGATCAAATCATCAACCAAACCGAGAGCTTGATTGGAACCTATGGGCTACTTCCACAACCTTTTATTGGGTCTACTTGACATATTCCACGGTTGAATTCATAGCCGTCTGAACATTGTGGCATGTCTTTTGGTTGTTGTGGGTTTGGCATTCGGTTTAGCTGGTGCTCCTGCTGCAGCTTCATCTACCCAAACCAGTAGAGAGGAGATGATAACTAGTATTCCTATGAACAGAGGTTGCCATCATTATCAAATTTGCCCTCATCAAAGTGCCTCCAAGGCTATTGTCTCCTATATGAGCAGGGTTAGATTTTTCCCTTAAGAGGGAACATAAAAATAGCGATTCTTGCTAGCTTGTCTCTATGGCTGAAGGATTACAACCTGTCCTGTATGAGGAATCGGGAGCTTGAAGCCGACAGGGTCAGCAGCCATCAGCAGGAACAAGGAAAGAAAGAAGTGAAGAACGATATTTGAGGATACAAGTGCAACAACCCCGATTGCGGCTACCCTGAAGGCGGACAACAGAAAGTAGCTAAAGTCGAAGGATATGTAAGGATAGGGGAGAAATCTGCGAGCAGGGCATATAATTAACATAAAGAACAAGGTTAATAGTGGAAAGGAAAAGAAGTAGTATCATCAGCAGTAGTAAGATGAGGAGTGTCATTATTCTCTTTCTTCATTACACAAGGAAAAGAGCTATAGGCTTTGATGACACTATTATCTTGTCAAAAATAAATTATGGCACCAAATAGAGAAACAGAATTAGAAAAAGAACAACCGAGGTATAGAATTCACTTCGATGGTTGTCTGCATACTATGGATACGGACCTTCAATTTTGGATAAAAGAAGCTAAGAGAATACCAGATGGCGAATGGTATTAGATCTGCAGATTGCAGCGAAAAGAAGAGAGGATTGTGTAAGAAAACTCCATTGAAGAGAGCCGCTTACATAACAAGGCGGCTACCAGCTCCATCACCATCATCTCCATTATCTTCTGCACTGCTTCGTCCTTCTTTGTCAAGGATGCGGCAATAGCAACAACAGAGACGGCTACTACTACAACAACACTGCCAAGTCCGCTTTTTTCTTTTTGATGTAGTGCTCTTAGCAAACACAAAATCCTTATAATCACCAGCATTATGTTTCTCCTAATGGTATCATCTGGTCATCGTGATGTAAGAGGAAGAAGTATTATCATAATGGCAGCTGCAGTTGTTATTACGTTGCTATTTTTGCCATTGACGGCTAGTGTAAATAATAATAATGCTCTCTTACAATCCCAATCAGTTTTTGCACAGCAACAAGAAGATAGAGCTTTCCTTTCTTACCAAAATCCCATCCACGGTATATTCATGCAGTATCCATCGAATTGGATAGCATCTACAAGCGGACTTCAAGATTACACAAACTTGATTGCTTTTTACTCTCCTCTTCAGAATTTGTCAGACTCATTTCCCGCTAGACTCACGATATCTGTGATAATTTATGGTCACAACGTATCGCTTCCAGAATATACAGACTCAGTGCGGGCGAGGTTGAATCAATCCCAGCAAGTAGATGTAAGAAGTTCTTCAGAAGCTACTGTCGCTGGTTATCCAGGCTATAGTGTGGACATAGCCGTTCAACCACTTCAAAACAGCACATTGATATTTCATCAGATGAGCACTTGGACTGTTATAGGAAATAAGGTATACCTACTAACGTATGAAGGTGGAGAACCAACGTTTAATCAACACTTGCCTGAAGTTAGCCAAATGTTGGAA
>DATDKS010000024.1:0-43828 GCA_036519825.1 Nitrososphaera sp.
CTCTATAACCTGCGATGCCGACACCCCTCTTGGGGTCAAATTGATAACCATCTCCTACAAATTTGAGCTTTTGCTCAGGATAGCGCAGCGTAAAGCGCTTGATAACAAGGTGCTTTGAGCCAGATTCGATTGATTTGATGAAACCACTTGCAGTTGACGACCAGGATGATGACGATGACGACATAGACGTTGTTTTCTCTCACAATAGCTTATGCAATATCACCATATAGACTGTTGCAATTGACTGGAAAGATAATAGAAAACGGAGCTGGTAAAACCTAATATATTGATAATACCGTATAAAAAGTAGATTTATCAGCTGTCTTTCTAGGCTAAGCTAAAATACAAGGCTGCCGATAATCAGTGATGTTACCTGATATTATTTTTCATGTTTTCCAAAGTATATCAAGCCAGTAAAATGCCGTGATTTCTTTTTATGTAATTCTAAAGATTCTTTTGTATTAAAGACCATCTTGCACTCTTTGCACACGAATTTTGTGTGGGCTTTTGCAGCATTATCTTTTCTAAGCGAAGGAATTTTCATTTTACATAAGGTGTATCTGTGCCGTTTTTAAAACGTAACTTAACATGGTTAATTCAACTACTTCTCTGGCCTGCACTTCAGCATTTAATGGCGGGGGTATATACGTGTGGAAGTGTGTATTTCTTTTTATCCAATGAAGAACCCCCGCCTGTGTAAAGTAACTAGCCCAAAGATATTGTGTAGGCCAACTGCTGAAGAAATGATGTATTTTATTAATGATCAGCCGAATGCCGGCACTGTTCAGGTTAAAGAACAAAGAGCAAAAAATGTCTGTGTATTGATAATGGCCCTGCCCCTCGGGGAGGATTTAGGCTTGATTGGCATAAGGGTCAGGACAGGGCCAAGCCAATTCCGGTTTTCCATATGCTTGTGGCGTCTGTAATTTATCTGCAAATTATTAAAGCATGCCTTAACCTTGTTAAGTAGAGAAGATTCGATATAGGTTATATTCTGGTGACACTTATCGCAGACCTGACAATCGAACAATAAATATGTCTGGCTCGCCTATCTCTTACAGAGATCGAATATACATAGTCAAAGATGTTATTCTAAAACTTGTCGAATATGGCGAGCTAAACCAAACAGCTCTTGTGAGTTTTTGTGGCTTGAATCTAAAAAAACACAAGCCGATCTTAGAGGATATCGAACACAATGAACTGGTAGAGAGAACAGAAACGACGATAGGGAAAAGAACAATTACGATCTATAAGCCAACACAAAAAGGTATTTCGTTTTGCAGAGATATTCTTGAACCCTATGAAAAGATGTTTCCTAGAAGGAAAGATGAAATCAAGAAGAATTCCAGAGTAGAAGGTGAAAATAATAAGGTTAATACAGACTCAATTATGCTAGTCCTGATCTAGCCCGAATTGTGACGCTATCTTTCTGTCTATCTCTTCCTTTTGTCTCCGATATTCTTCATATCTTTTTTTCCATTGGCTCATAGAGTAATATTGCCTTATGCCAGTAAAAAGCCAGGTTCCCGAAGTAATGATGACTGCTCCAAGTAGCACGGTCAGAACTAAGCCAAACTCGTCCTCTGTCTCTAGGATGGCAAAGAATGAAGGGTGAATCAAAAGGTAAACAGACAGCACAATGGCCAGTGGAGCCAAAACGATTGCAGTGATGGAAACGCCCAAAAGTATTTTCCTTATATGATGTACATGCTGGATAAAGCTATCTAGCATGGTCAAAATGTCCTGGCGAGTTGATGGGATTAGGCCATCTTGATTGTCACTGCTCAAATTCTCTACCTCTTCCTCATTGACCATATCTATTCTATGGTTACCTCCCCTTTCATTTCTGGATGGATAGTACAATAATACGGGAAGGTGCCAGGTTTGTCGGCAACGAAGGTAATAATTTGGCTGTCATAGTAACCCAAATCCTTTGAATGGACGTTGAGTTCATCTATGTTAAAGTTATGGTTTGAATGGGTTTCATAGTCCTCATTTATCAGATGCAGAGATTGCAGACCCCCTTTGCTAAAAACGTATGTAGGATTCGTGATGCCTCCGCCACCGCTCCCTCTTAACCCTTTAACACTGCCAGAAGACATGCTAACCCAGGCGTACCCTGAACCTGGAGAATATTTTGCTTTAACAAAGTGATTATTTGGAACACCAAAAACAGGAGCACTGCCATTTGTTGGGATCAGCGACTTGTAGCCAGTAATGCTGATCCCGGAGATGATGACTGCGATTATAGCATAAGAAATAAGTCTCTTTTTTGTCATTCTAACAGAAGATAGTGAATGCCCCTTCTGGCGACTGCGCTTCTTGGTCATATAGATTGATTTTTCGACTGACTATATATGTCATGATTAATATAGTTAATTCTTCTTCTCCTCCTCCTATTGATTTCCTATTTATCATCGTGTGGTTTTGACCGCAATGGCCTCCGCCAACAAGAACATCTAGTGCCTTTCCATTTGATGAAAATGCTACAATTCTGGAACCATTTGTACCCTTGGACGTAGTAGCTGCTTCATCTATTCTTAATCGCCTTATATCTTTAGCAAATATTTCTGCAAACTATTTCCCGATGTATATGTACGACCCCGTCGAATTTCCATTTACGCCTCACAGTGTTTACTTAATGATTAACATGGTTAAGTTAGCCTTTTTATTAAAAATTCTCTTATCGATCCAGGAAAGTCTTTTTTGGCAAAAATACACATCATCAATACTGACAATCATAACTACAACGCTGTCTTAACAAGAATAAAGACTAGGCAAGAAGGGCTTTGCCGCTTCTGTGCCGAAAGAATAAAAGATAGCGATACTATAATAAGCAAGGCATACAGTAAAAGGCCGAAGTACTTTCACAAGGAATGTGCTGAAAGGATACATTTACTCTGACAAGATATTTACCTCTCAGATATTGTTGAACTGGCTTTACTATCAAGAAAATGATAGGAGCTCTTTGATACTAGAAGAGACGCATATGTATTTCTTATGCTAAACGGGTCATGCAGATGATGGTGTTTTAGGTATTATGGTCATTGATAATACTTGCGGCGCGTTTGTGTTATTGCTGTGAGTTCTCGATACTTCTTGCTAATAGGTAAATTTGCTAAATTGACGCTGAGATGGCTGATATTCAGGTCACATAAACGTGGTTTCTTATTGTAGTTCATGGAATCAGAAACTTCAATCCCCCACATTGCCGCCAGCATGGGGAGACATTATAGACACATATACACCAGATAATAGAATGTACTCAACCAATCATATTTCAGGAACTAGGCGAGTGTCGATTAATGTATATGCATTGCTAAGCAATTTTTGATTATCAAAATTTTATTCCGACGCCTGCAAGTCATTGCATGTACCCAGAAACACCTATAGATTATGCCTCAAGCAAGATAATATCAGGTGTAAAAAACCTTCGAGAAGGGCTCGATCCAGATGTCCTTGCATATTGGTATAAGCGAGTCGAGGATAGGTCAATAGAGATCGTTCCCCGACATCTTAAAGATAAGATTCACTTTGAACAGGACAGGATACTTTGGATGAAATTCAAGTTGGATGTCTCCAAAAGAGCGGTTCCATATGTCATGCAGATCATCCAAGAGTACATACCAATGATGCCTTATTCGACGGCACTCTATTTCTCAAGAGTGCAGGAAATACTCACGCACGAAATGAACAAGGAGTTGCGCTAACCAACAATTGTTATTCCTGTCACAGATCCAAGATAATCGCTAGAATGGATCTTTATTTTTCCTTCTATAACATCTGTCATGAATGACTTGAGCTTGACTACTGTTTGTTCATCCTTGAGTACAACAGAGTGGGATGACCTGTCCTTCAGCTGTATGACGATCTCGTTACCAATTATTGCTTGGATACTTGAAACCCACAAGGTGTTGTCCTTCTGCACTGACATAAGGCTTGCCAGCTTTTCCGCCTCATAGCGGTCATCGCACTCAAAATTCAGAGTTTTCATGTTGTAAACGGCTTTTCGTCATACATGAACTTGTCAACTACATCCTTGGCTTTTTCTCGCCGTTTCTTGAATTCTACAACAAACGGCTTCGCTCCCTTGGAGAGGTCTGCCTTGCACTCGCCACACAAGAGGTTACCACTTTTGCATCTCAACATGCGCTCATCTGATTGCTTTTCAGTATCAAAGAAGTAGCGCAAGTACCAGAAAACTGGGCAGCCAAGGGCATTGGCGCCTAGCTGTCTCTGAAGTGCCACGGTCGGTTGACCGCCAGTAAAAGCTCTAGACACTTTATGGTCAACGACTTCAGGATCATCGGTAGTGAAAATTGCAGTCTCGGGCTTAGAGGACGACATTTTGCCTAGCATGCCAAGGCCTGGCAGGAATTTGCTATGAATTTGGGCAGGCTTATAATAGCCTATCCTGTCGGCAATGTCTCTTGTCATGCGCCAGTACGGGTCTTGATCAATTGCTGCAGGTATCAACACAGGCACATTTCTGCCTTCGATGACTGATGGAAGAAAGCAAGGCGCAGCCTGTAGGGGAGGAAACCCTATCATCCCAATATTGGTCGAGTTGGAAAACCCAAATACTCCCCGAGCCGTGGAAAATGTGATGTGCTTGGCAACTTCTAAGGCAATTGGATATAGATGCTGAATGTGTTTTGTGTTCACGATTAACTTGGTCTTATTGGGATTGAATCCAATTGCAATGATATCGAGCATATTTTCGTAGGTGTAGTGCTCAAGCTCTTTCATTGTCCTGTCTTGGGCATAAAGAAACTTCTCGTCATCTGTCAGCTGAAATATCAATTTCGAGTCGAATTTGTCCTGAAGGTATTTTGTAAATATCCATGGCATTAGGTGCCCCATGTGAACCATGCCTGATGGACCTCTGCCCGTGTAAAGGTAAAAGCTCTCGCCACTCGCCTTCTTGTGCAATATCCAGTCGAGGTCGCGGTGAGAGAAGAAATAACCTGATTTTAGCAGGGGATGAATCTCGCCTGTCATACTCTTTATCTTCTGCAGTAGCTGAGGCGTTATAGGCTCGGTGCCAAACTTTACGATCAGCTTACCATAGTCAACATCACCTTCCACTTCCCAAGGCGTGACGCTGAAGTCCTTGCTATTGTTGGCATGATTCTGATCATAGTTGTCAACTAAATTCATCCTTGCTGGAACAACATTACATTAACGTTTAAAAAGTCTTACACTCTCACAACTTTGAGCAATGAGTCGCGGGCCGGCGTTTCATCCAATTGAGCAGTCGATACTCAGATCTCTTTCCGATAATGACTATGTTCGAGTTGACTCTCTAGTTGCTAGCACCGGCTTGTCTATAGATCAGATAAGACGAGGTGTCGAATGGCTAAAATTCAAGAACCTCATTTCAATTAAAGAATCATCGACACAAAGAGTGATTCTAGCCTCCGGGGGACTCATAGCAGCGAAAAATGGGCTACCTGAAAGAAGATTGGTAAATTCTCTGAAAGAAGGCAAGGAAACTATTGCAGAAGTGCTTGCGAGCGATGCCATAAAGAATGAAGAGATAAACGCCGCTATTGCAGGGGCAAGACGCAATCAGTGGGTTCAACTCGTAGAAGGCAAGATGACACCTACTCCGTTTACTGCCAAGCAGTCTCCCGAAGAGAGATTCCTCGAAAACCTAAAAGAAGGAGAAGAAATTGCAAAACTAACTGAAGAGGAGAAGCGTGTGCTTGAGCAGCTCAGAAGGCGCCCCAATTATATAGAGATCGAAGAAGAAAAGGAATCAATAATATCACTTACCGATGCAGCAAGACAAATTATCCCTATGCTAGGTCAAGAAAAATTGGAGCGCAGCCTTACAACAGAGCTTATCACCACAGGGAGGTGGAGGGAGACCGAATTCAGCGCACTCGACGTGGAAGCGCCTGCCCCAGTAATTTATCCAGGAAGGCCTCACCCGTTAAATGACATTGTTGAAGAGATAAAGGAGATCTTTATCGGTTTGGGGTTTTCAGAAATAGAAGGCCGCATGATTCAATCCGGATTTTGGAACTTTGACGCATTATTTACCCCCCAGGATCATCCTGCAAGGGACATGCAAGACACCTTCTATATTTCAGCTCAGACTCAGCAAATTCCAGCAAGCAAAGATCAGATTTCAAAAGTTTCTCGAATCTACAAGCGGAGATGGAATCGCCAGTGGGAGGTTCAAGAAGCCCAGAGGTTAGTCCTCCGTACCCACACCACGCCTGTAACAATCCAGCATCTTGCAAAGATCAAACCGGATGTTGGCCGATTCTTCTCGGTGGGCAGGGTTTTCAGAAATGAAAAGCTGTCATACAAACATCTTGTAGAATTTCACCAAGTAGAAGGAGTTGCGACTGCACAGAAAGCGTCACTCCGTGACCTAATAGGTCTACAAAAAGAATTCTATGCCAAGATGGGCATCAAGCGTATCAAGTTTTGGCCCACATTCTTTCCCTATACAGAACCATCACTGCAGAGTATGGTCTACAATGAAAAATTGGAAAAATGGGTCGAGCTCTTTGGCATGGGGATTTTCAGGCCAGAGGTTACAAAGCCGCTTGGAATCAAAAACCCAGTGCTTGCGTGGGGCGGAGGCCTTGAAAGGATCGCAATGTTGCGTTTTGGATTGGATGATTTGCGTGAATTGTATGGCAACAAGCTTGCATGGCTCAGGAGCGTGCCAAGGTGCCAGTTGTAAACATAAAATTTGAGCGTCTGAATAAGCTCATCCCGGGCGTAAAGATAGATAAGGTTCTTGATATGTTACCATTTGTTGCACTTGATATCGAAGGTATAGAGAAAGACGTTGTCAGGGTCGAATACAACCCAAACAGACCGGACTTTTCATCAGATTACGGAGTAGCAAGAGCAATGCGCGGGCTGCTTGAAATTGAAACCGGCATGCCAAAATTCAGGCTAGCAGGAAAAAGCGGAGTGGTGGTAACGGTTGAGGCTGCAGTCAGAAAGATAAGACCTTATGTCGTGGCATTTGTGGCAAAAAATGGAAGACTAGATGACGAAACGCTAAAGCAGTTGATCGTAATGCAGGAAGATCTTCACAACGGTGTTGGCAGAAAGCGCAAGAGGGCATCGATTGGAATCCACAACCTTGATCTTATCAAGTTTCCAGTCACATATAAAACTGTAAGAGGCGACTATTCATTCAGACCGTTAGATGAACCTTCGGAATTCTCAATAAGCCAAATACTGAATAATTTAGAGATTGGCAAGCAGTATGGTCACATACTGTCCGGATTTGACAGATATCCTCTCATGGTGGATAGCGCCGGCTTGGTGCTTTCATTACCCCCCATAATAAATGGCCAAGCGACGAAGGTCAACGACGAGTGCCGGAATCTGTTTGTAGAAGTTACTTCAACTGACCAAAAGACTGCGGAAGATCTGCTTGCCATTCTTGCAATCACGTTATACGACGCAGGCTTTGAAATAAAGACCGTTAGTATACACTCAACCAAAAGGAAAATTGAAACGCCGCATGTGAAGCCGAGAGTAATTTCTGCAGATATTGGCTATCTAAATAGTATCCTTGGCCTAACACTTGATAGCAGGCAGATTATCACCTGTCTGAAGAAAAGTAGGCTGGATGCAAAGGCAGTAGCCAATAAAATCATCTGCACTATTCCTAGATATCGGGTAGACATCAGCGACGCAATAGATATCTCGGAGGAAGTGGCTATAGGCTATGGCATTTACAACTTTGAGCCGAAGTTTCCGAATTCACCAACAGCAGGAAAGAAGGATTCCCTTTTCATCACTTTTGACGCGATAAGGGAGACTATGATTGGTTTGGGCATGATGGAGTCGCTCAGCTTTTTGCTAACAAGCAAAGAAGTACAGTATAAGGCCTTTGGTGTTCCTGCCAAGGAAGAGGTCTCGGTTGAAGGCTCCAAGAGTACGGAGCACGAGATATTACCTAACTCGCTTGTTCCGTTGCTCCTTCAGTCGCTTTCCTACAACATTCACGAACAATACCCACAGCGGCTATTTGAGATAGGCAAGACTTTTGTCAAATCAACCTCAACAATAGAAGAGAGATGGAGCATTGGTGCAGTTGTAGCCCATGCTGACTCCAGTTATACTAGCATAAAATCAACAATGGAAGCACTTCTAAGATCTTGCTTTGGTAAAGAGGCAAGCACAAGAGCTTCAACTAACTATATGTTCATGGAAGGCAGGTGTGCCGAGGTCGTATTAGATGATAAGGCTATCGGTGTCCTCGGAGAGATTATTCCCCTTGCGGTTGAAAACTTTAAGCTTAGAGTGCCGGTGGCAGCATTTGAGCTAGACCTGCTTGCCATCATAAAAGACAAATATCAGGACCTTAAAGATAAGGTACCCCGTTAAAGAGCACGTAGAGGACAGAGCTTACGGCTAACCAATGACAGCGTGCGAGTCAGAGGCGGGGCACATATCGTTTTTATAACCAATAAGGCACCAATGCCAACGATGTCACCGCAAAATGGCGAGAAGGTAGCAGAAGATAAAAAGCCAAAGGCAGTTGCATTGCTCTCTGGCGGCCTTGACAGCAACCTGGCTGTAAGAATGATGCTGCAGCAGGGTATCGACATTGAAGCCGTTGCTATCAAGACCCCCTTTTGCGATTTTGACTGTGGCAAGGGTTGTGGGCACCGAGTCAAAGAGGTAGCCGATGAACTTGGAATCAATCTGAGGACAGTGTACTTCGGGGAAGAGTACCTTCGTATGCTAAAGAATCCTAAACACGGCTATGGCTCGGGTATGAATCCATGCATCGATTGTAGAGGCATGATGTACAATGCCGCCAAGGAGCATATGAAAAGGACAAATGCTGATTTTGTGATAACAGGCGAAGTGCTGTTTCAGCGCCCTATGAGCCAAAACAACCGTGCATTACATATCATTGAAAAAGAAACAGATATGGAATGTAAGGTTCTACGCCCTTTGTCTGCAAAGCACCTCCCACCAACAGATGCCGAAAAGACTGGCTTGATAAAGCGTGAAAACATGGGCGGTATTAAAGGTAGATCAAGGAGAGAGCAGTTGGCACTGGCGAAACACTTTGGGATATCCGAGCCACCGAATGCAGCTGGGGGCTGTTTATTGACTGATCCCAGCTTCTCAAGGCGCGTTAAGGATATCATGGATCACTCCGAAGACATCCCAACGCTCAACGATATTGAGCTTTTAAAGGTTGGTAGGCACTTCAGGATTTCGCATGATGCCAAATTCGTGGTTGGAAGGAATAAAGACGAAAATGAGGTTATAAGGGCACTCGTGACTGACAGTGACATCATTTTTGAGGTCAAAGACTATGTTGGACCGACATGTATACTGCGCTGCAAAAACTACAATAATTCGTTGCTGCTGGAATGTGCTGCAATAGCTGCACGTTACTCTGATGCCCCTAGGGAGAGCCATTCCAAGGTCTCGATAATCTTTGATGCAAACAAAAGTGAGGTTACCGTACTGCCAGCTGACATTCGTACAACAGAGAAGCTGAGGATATAAGCTAGGATATAATATTCACTATCATAAATACACCATTCCATATCACTCTTATTCAGCTAAAATCAACTATTCGGTGAATGAGAATTGACCATTATGACTATTGATTATACATGGCAAGGTCAATTGCAGTTCGCAGAAGATAGGTAGTATATGCAGACCCAGAAAACACCAGTTTACTTAAAGGCACTTACATTGCGCGATATCTCGGATATATCTATAGTAAAGGAAGATATCAAAAAACAAATGATCCTCATTATCAGGGTGACGCCCCTTGCGCAAAAGGACTTGGAGGAATTGCGCAAGGTTGTTGAGGATCTTTATTCCTACACACAGTCAGCGGGCGGCGACATTGCAAGGCTGGGGGAAGAGCGCATTGTCATCACGCCTCCAGGTGTCAAGATCTGGCGTGGATTATATGATCTAAAGTAGCTTTATCGCTTCCTGCACCAACGGGTGTTGAGTCTGTATTCTAAATTGCTTGTTTATCATGCTTGCGAGGTTCTGTGCCTTTGGTCGCTCACCGTGGTTGACAAGAACTCGCCTAAGCTTGGGGCGAAGTCGCATAACATATGCCATAAGCTGGTTATAGTCACTGTGACTACCAAGGCCATCGATCCTTTGGACTTGGCACTCAACTTTCATACTTTCACCCTTAATTGTAATTTGTCTGGCACCATCAAGTAGAGCTCTGCCCGGACTATCGAGCGATTGATAGGACAGCAAAATCAGCGCGTTTTTTGGATCATGGGCTATTTGCTTCAGGTAATCTACAGACGGTCCCCCTACGAGCATGGACGAAGGAGCAAGTACTATTACAGGTTCACTAGGCTTAAGGCTATTCGATTCAACTATTGAGAATTGAGGGCCAAATTGGCTTGTTTCCGACTGTAGCACATGTTTGCCGAGCTCTTTTGAAAGGAACTCAGGATACGCCTCATATACCGATGTTGCTTCTGAGATGATCTTTTCCACAAGTACTTTCGTCTGAAGATCTCCGCTTTTTGTAAACCTTTCAAGCAAAAGAATAAGCTCCTGGGATATGCCAACTGCAGGCACTGGCATTAGGACTTGACCGCCTGCGGCAATTGTCCTTTGGAGCGCATTGGCAAGATCGGCCTGTGCCTGCTCGTGCGAGCACATGATATCCTCCTTGCCGCCGTACGTGCTTTCAATTATCATTGTTTCAACCCGGGGAAAATTCCAAGCAGCGTTTTCAAGCGTAAGCGTCCTGCCGAACTTCATATCGCTGGTGTATACTAGGTTGTGCTCGCCGTTCCCAATGTGAAGATGAATTGAAGTCGAACCTATTATGTGTCCTGAGTTTGAAAGCACCAGCTTTACATCTGGTGAAATATCAGTTACTATACCATGCATCAGCGTGATAGTGTGTGCTACCGAGTTTTCGATGTCTTGCTCAGAATATAATGCGTCACTCCCAGAATGCTTCAGATAGTTACGCTGAAGCATACTCATAAGCAAAAGAGTCGGCTCTGTACAGTATACCGGACCCCTATACCCGTATTTGAAGAGCGCTGGCAGAAAGCCAGTATGATCAAGATGTGCATGGCTGAGAACCACTGCATCTATGTCTTCCATGCTTATGCCAGCGATGTCAAAGCGAGGAGTCGCTGCTAATGGGTCTTTGGCAGACACGTTGAGCCCACAGTCTAGAATAATCTTGCTCTCACGCGTTGCAAGTAGCATACATGACCTGCCTATCTCTGCAAATCCCCCGAGCGTGAGAAGAGTTGCTTCAGCCTGGTCACTCAATTTCGGCCGGAATATCTTATCTCCCACTTCCCGATAAAATTTAATACGCTGGGTTACTTTTTCATCCAGTGTCTTATAGAGTGTTTCAATTGGCAGCATATTTAGCGGGGCTTTCCTGACGCGTACTTTCCAGCCTATTTTTTCTGTAAGATCGAAATCCCTACCTTCTTGCACAATAAGCCACGGCTTCATGGCAAAGATTACTGCCTCGCCTAAAACGGCGTCAAAGAATGTGCCAGTAACAACAGCCTCTTTTGGAATGGTGTCTGCGATAACCTTGGTGGATTCATCTTGAGAAAGCCTAATCGATTCATCTGTCCGGATAACAATCCGCTTCTTTATCGTATTGACCATGTTTAGGACAAGCTGGTTGTTTTGTAGTAGATAGCGTGGGTTCTTAGAATAAAGCGCAATGCAGGGACCTTCATATTCGATTTTTGTTAGGCTAGCCTCCTGCGGCAGACTTTGCAGTATTACTGCCATGATATTTTGGCTAGCAGATTCTTGATGATAGGGTGATTTACGTTGCATGAATGTAATTCCTAGCTGATTGTCAAACGTCCGTTTCCTGCAAGAGTAATGACATCTGTTACAGTGATGCCGGTATTAAGTATTTGGCTTATTTATGTCAGCTAGTTAAGAAACGAACTAATAAGCTGGTTTAAGATGTATTGCCATCCAGTTTGGAAAATATCTAATGCTACTCATGGCACCTGAGTATAATACGACAAGAGTCAAGACTCATTAGGTATCGGTGACGGTGCCAGAGGTAGGCTAAACAATCCAACCTTCTTCAAACTTCTCCCAGTAAGCTTCCGCCAAAACCGCCTGAGAAATATAAAATCAACAAATTCGAAATGAAGTTTCAAGATGGAAATTGAAATGGGTCTATTCACGATTACCAGATACACAAGACAGATCTCTATCGAGATAGGCATGAAAAAGCAAAGCCCCAGTGCCTGGACTATTGCAACAAGAGGCACTAGGCCTAATCTTTCTAACTGAAAGCGTAAAGGTGCTAAAGATCTCCACTTTGAATCAGGTTCAACACTAGACCAACAAATAGGTGAAGCTTAATTAATTGTCGCGTGCAGGTTTTCCTAATTGAGTTCTCCCCCGACTCACCTCATGGAATTGCCAAGAAAGATATTGATAGGCCAGGGCGTCATTTCTCAGGTCGGTCCGCTTATCCGAACGCTTAATGGTCGTGCGGTCAAGGTTGCAGTTGTTACCGGTAGAACCGTTAAGTTAAAGGCAGGCTCCGATCTGCGGTCCTCACTTGAAAAAGTTTCTATAGAAAGCTCGCTCTATGTAGTAAGCCATGCATCAATGGGCAATGTTTACATGCTACAGAACAAGATTGGCGATAAACTGCCGGACTTTGTCATTGGTTTTGGAGGTGGTCGGTCTGTAGATATTGCGAAAATGACAGCTTTTAGGATAGGCAGGCCCTTTCTGAGCGTGCCAACATCAGCATCGCATGACGGAGTATCAAGCCCTTTTGTTTCCATAAGAGGTACGAACAAGCCACATTCGATAAAGGCAAATACACCACTTGGCGTAGTTGCGGACACTCGGCTGATGTTGGAGGCACCGTCACGACTTCTAGCAGGCGGTTGCGGGGACTTGGTTGCAAAAATAACTGCAGTTAAAGACTGGGAGCTCGCCCGAGACGAGAGGGGTGAGTACTTTGGCAGTTATGCAGCTAATCTTGCCTGCATGAGTGCCACGATAATACTTGGCGAATCGGAGAAACTAAACCGCAAGAGCCAATTCAGCATTCGCACAATCGTTGAGGCACTAATAAGTGCTGGCGTCGCCGCATGCATAGCAGGTAGCAGCAGACCATGCTCAGGGGCTGAGCACCTCTTCAGCCATGCAGTGGAATATGTAGCCGGGTCAAACTTCGGACTGCATGGAGAGCGCGTCGGCTTAGGCACTATAATGATGGCAAAATTACACGGGCTTAACTGGACTAAGATAGCAGAAACATTGGAAAATGTCGGTGCGCCAACCAAAGCAAAGCAGATCGGACTGAGTGAAGAGCATGTGGTGAGGGCATTGATCGCGGCTCAGTCTCTGCGCCCTGACCGGTATACGATCCTAAGCAAGGTCAAGCTGGACAAAAAGTCCGCATTTGAGCTTGCAAAGTCTGTTGGCGTGATCTAGTGGTTGAGTTCCTAAGTTGTTCTGCTTTTCGATGCTCAAGTTATGTTCAGCCTGAAATCTAATAATATTCAGAAAAGTTCGGTTGCATGTGGGACCAAAGCAGATCTCGGAGTTGGTTTCAGCTATCTTTCTTGAAGTCTCATCGCATCATGCCATAGACTTTGGTTGGTAGGTGGGGAGGGGATTCGAACCCCTATAAATTCGCTAACTACTGATATGATCTGCAGGCGAACGCATGGCCGCTCTGCCACCCCACCACGATTACAGCTGCTAGTTCTTTTTTGCCTCATAATTAAAAGTATTTGCATAAGCACGTGCCGCAAGCTTGGCCACCCTGATAGGCTCAGGGATAGCACCCTGTAGGGTAAAAGAATTTAGTATGGCGACTGCTGTTCTCTGGCTTATTCTCCAGGACCGGATGAAAAGATTTTTGCCAGTATTGAGTGTCACTCGCTCGCGCAATCCCAGCTTTTGGTACTGTACAAGCTTGTCCTTCCAATCCTCAAAGTGGTGTTTGATGCTATCCTCGAGTCCTTTTGAATCTTCAAACGTTATTGCAATTACGGGCAAACCTGTTTCTTCTGAAACCTGCTCTCCATCTATGATGTTGTACATGCTGATAACAAGGCCATCAAGCAGGATGCAGTTGATATCGCCCCTTCCAAGCGACCTGTGCATCGAAACTATGCTGTTAGTAGCATCATCCCCCCCGAGCGTGGCAAATCCGTATGCCATGCCATCAATTATCAGGTCGCGTCGCATAACCACGCTGGCTAGGGTTGATTTCTTACTAGATTTTTTGAAACTCTCAGCTATGCCGAGCACCCTGATTCCCTTCTTTTCTGGATGAACCCTAGGAACAATAATTGATCTCCTTGCAGGCATTTTTGATATAAGTTTATTGTATGGATACTTCTTTTTGCTGATCTTTTCATTGACCATCAAGTTGAAACATCGCCACCATCTCAAGTGAAGGGGATTAGCATTTCCGATGCCATTAGAAAAGAATCCCGCATGCTGATCTTTGGAGCCTTGACATCCACATTGCTGTGACCATGGCGTAAGTTTGGTTCTTGATGCTTAGCCTCAGCAAAGCTCTTGACAAATTTCTATATTAATGTGCCTGAGGAGACCTTTTTTCGCCTCTTTAGTGCGAATATTGCCCGTTCTAGCTTGCAATAGTTTCGGCAGACGCAGAGATAGGTTAAAGCTCAACCGTTATGCGGTCGAACAGCTTTGCAAGGACTAACCTATGTCAGAGGAGCTTGCCAAAATCTTTTCAGTTTCTCAAACTCAGACAGCTCATCATATAGGTTTTGACATGTTCCATTTATCAGACAAACGGCTACTGTCCCAATCTATTTAATTTGAAAGTGTGATGCCGCATGACCGTAAAAAGAGTCTTCGGCGAATGAGTGCGCAAGCTTGAGGCTAAATGACGGCTTAATCATAATGAACTGAAGTTTATATCTCTGGCTACTAGAAAGATGGAGATCGCATATTCCAGCTTTTGCAAAGCAGCCAGGAGTTATAAAACGACTGCAAGAGTTAAAGCATCACATTGATGAAAACAGAAAGGAAGAGCGGCAATTGGAAGAAGAGCTGCGTAAACTTTAATGACTATTAGAACATGAGACGTTAACAATTCCTGTTTTAGCAACTCTGAATGC
Source organism: Nitrososphaera sp. (assembly GCA_036519825.1). Taxonomy (GTDB): domain Archaea; phylum Thermoproteota; class Nitrososphaeria; order Nitrososphaerales; family Nitrososphaeraceae; genus Nitrososphaera. Next base: position 15,123 of record DATDKS010000024.1, read on the forward strand.
TTGAGAGGGTGACATTTCTTAGTCCCTGGAGAATGATTTTCTAAGCGGTACTAGAGAGTTTACGAAGTCACAGCAGCGGCAGCTGGTAATACCACCGCAACCACTACACCTTCATCATCATCCTCTAGAATAGAGTTCTCGCCCCAACCTATCCACCAAGAACGCTCACCATAGCCAAATATAACCCCAATAAATGACATACACGCGACCTTAACATTCTCCGGAGATGGCACATTACCCCCTAACACTACACAGACCATCATTACCACCAGCAACGGGACAGCCCTTATCTGATGTACTGCATCATCTGGTTATGGAAAGGAGCTTATTAGAGCAGGAGAGGGTGAGACTGCAACTACCACATTGTATGAAATTGTATAGTTCAACCCTGCAGCTCCTGGCGGAGACAAGGGCTTTGTAACAGCAGTGTTCCAGACTAATTCGACGGGCATTGCCTCTCCATCTATGCAAGCGCCTCCACACTGATTACTACAACAACAAATGAGCTTACTCTACCAACGGCACTGATCACGCCAGAGGCTACAGCTTGCCTGTGGCGGCGGCTGCTGACTTAACTCATTTTCTTTTCTCCCCTTCATTTTCAGGAATTTTCAGTAGGATTAGCAGTCACTGTGGTCGTAGTTGATACAATAACAAGAGGAGATAAGTTACAATACTTAGGCACTATAGAACCGTATAATATCGAATCTACACTCTGCATAGGATTTCCTGATCCATGAAATAAGTTTTGCGTACATTACGGATCTGAAACATCGGGATGTAAATATCTCTCTAGATTATCAACTTGCAAATCCAAGTAACAGAAGAATGAGATATCGATTGCTCCAAGGCGATCAAGTCGGACTAAATCTCGTTGAGAAATCAAGAAGGGCAAAGTAAGGAACTAAGGAACTTTGGTTTGATACAATTGGGAACTTACGAAGTCTGACAACACACAGAAATGTGCAGAAATCCAATTTATTATTACTTCAGCGCATCCTCGGGCACCCTTAAGTATACCTAATGCCCAGGCAGGAGGGTTTCGTGGCAACTGAAGATCCAGAAGCTGTGGGATAACGTACAACGATTTACTTTCGTGCACATAGCTAAACGAACATCCCTCTATCAGAAAAGTGGCTTACTTGTCTGCTAGGGGAAATTGCAAACTTACAACAAGCATCAAAGAGTCTTTTTTATGGCGATACATAGCCAGAAAGCTAATCCGCATAATTTACGACTCGTCGGAAATAGAATTCTTATTTGTTGATTGGTCATCTGAATCCTCTAATGTGAAAGCAAAACGTGAGCCTTCAAATTCTTCACTTCCAAGCCGCTCCCACTTTACTCTATACCGCCTAGTCACCTGCTTGCCTATTATGTTGAGGTTCTTTGGCAGGTCATCCCAAAGCTGTTCTACTTTTTCAGGATTCTTCGTCATCAAAAGCGATCTGCGCCTCTTCATAAGATATTTGACTGCCACATTTCTGTGCACCTGGCCTTCGACTGGTATCTGCTCTTTTCCTGTATCTATCGTAAACTGACGTTTAGCCAATGCAATATCGATAGATAATATATAGAAAAGCTTTGTGGCTAGAAATTGGACCAGATGAGAAGAGGTTAATTGTCTCTCAAGCCAGTAATTATGACATTCCTCAAATTGAGATGACCGCTGTTCCTTATTGATATTTGTCAGTCATGCCGGCATTTAAGGGGTTAAATTATTTTCATACGTTAATATCTGGATATGCTCCTTAAGTTAATTCCATCATCCCTACAATCTCCAGATATGAGCCAGTTATGAGGATCAAAATATCTTTAACTAGGATAAGCTGGATCTAATTGTTTGCCATATTTAGGTTCTAAGGGAAAGCCTAGGTCCGCGCGCAGAGCGAGAAAACCGCTGCAAGACAATTGGCCCAAGACACCGGTGGGTAGGTGGCTAAGATGCACCTATAGGAAATGTGGCTTTGAATGGCAGTACTTTGGAGGTCGGAACTGGGCTGAATGTCCAGCGTGTCACTCCACAATGAAGGTTGCAATTGCGCTGAGAAACTTCAGGCTAGCTGACAAAGAATAAATTTTCTTCCTCCGCAAGCGATAGATCCACAGCATTTCGATCCTTGTCATGTATTACCATCAGGCTCTTTTCTATCCTATGTTTTTTTGCTAGAGCTTGCAGGTGGAAATTCAAAGTATAGGAATCGTTAAAAGAGTCCAACTCTACCAATGTGAGGCTTTCGCTGTAAACTCTCAACTTCAAACCTTCTGATGACTTCTCTATTAGAGTGACGTACATGAGATGTCTGAGGGCCTAGCAGATTTTAAACGCTGCCTTGACTGTTGCTGTAACTGATATACCGGATGTCCCCGCATTCAACGCTAAAATGACGAAGGGTATTTATGGCATGTTTCTGACTCTTTGAATTTGCACCTGGTGCTCGCCTTGTGGAACAAAGAAGTCAATATAGATTGTCCTGCCGTCAGGTCTTATTGAAGCTTCATGGAGCTTACCATCGAGCATTACCGTCAGTGTCTGATTCTGAGATACTTGCGGTAACATTAAGCTTGTGGGTCCGCCTGCGGGACTATAAGGCCTTATTCTAAAGGCTATGCTATCCGTTTCATTTTCGTACCGGATCCCGCTTACTTGAGCGGCTGCATTTAGGTCATAAGCAATAAACTTGCCGCCACCAGCCTCTATTGTTGTCACTGGGCTGTTAAAGTCAAGGCCTGCGCAACTGTAATAGTATACGCTTGGTTTAACCGCAGGGTCAGGCAGGGCTATGAATACCTGCTCCTGGCTGGCCTTTAGGACAGGGATCACATTGCTTCTTACACTGTCAAGCTGAGTCGCATTCTCGCTGCGCGCCGAGGCAAAGACGCTAACATTGTATATGTCAAAAGGAGCATTGTTCTTGACTGTTCCAACAAACGCGGTTTCTTCTCCTGCGGCCATGCTAGTATAGTTAAGTGTGATCATGTCGGTGGTTTGTGTTGCCCCAACTTCCTTGACATCCGCTATGAACGGGTCACCTGCGCTTCCAGACTCTATTACAAACTTGAAAGGAGAGTCGTTAAGTGGCCATATGATCTGGCCAAATGTGGGATGCTTCTCGACCATAATCCCCGCTTTATCCACCACCGCTAAGGCCACGGTGGGTTGAACTGGCACGACGCCAGTGTTCCGCACTGTGCCTACTATATTCAGTCTGCCCTCAGAATCAACAAAGGATGATTGGGCGATAATTTTTACTGGGTCATCAGCAGAATTTGAAAAAGATGCGCCCGCACTAGACGACAAAATGAGTACAAGTGCTATTGCATGCACGGCTAATATTTGCATCCTATAAGACATGATAAGTATTTTGTAGATTGACAGGCTTATTATCTGTTGGACTGGATTAGCTTGCACAGTAAGGCCGAATTTTCTACATTCACAAGATTTCAACAGGGCTCCGAGATTTCATCCGTCAGCCATATTTGAGGCTCTGAAATTTAACTTTCCCTAACCCCCTGCGTTTTCGCCGCTCAACGCCAGACGTTCTTGGTACGCTTCTATCAGTTCGTTTATTACATTATCATAGTTAATGTTACGCTTTTCTGTGTGCATCATGTCATTCATAATGGACGTTAACCGCCTGAACGTCTGCTCGTCAATGCTCAGCATCTTCACCATATTAGTGCAATCTATGCGGATATTTATTGTTTGAAATCAGCAGAGCCTAGTAACTCACTCAACGGCATACCTGTCGCAAGGGCAGGTTATATGTGCTCGTGTTATGGAGCTGTTACGCTTGATGCGATGATAAATCTGTGAATTTGTAACGATTGCCTAAAATATTCCAACATCTCCAGCTGCAAGAAAAACTACTGAGGCTGTAGACGATAGCAGAAGCCCGTCTGTTCACGGGTCCATGATTCTGTGCGCGCCAGCTATGACCCTAAGCCGAGGCACGCGTACGATTTTTTAGTTTTCATTCGCCTTCGAGGCTACACCGCCAAACCTATGTACTGCTATGTAATGTACAGCATATGTAATCAAGGCTGTGCCAAGTGCAATTTCTCTTATTATCGATGGGCCACCCATGGCAACCCACTAGCAAGCTATTCCTGCATTACCTAGCGCTACCGTAAGAGTAATTGCAAATGATATTTGGATGAGGTGAGCTCCGCTTGCTAGCATAGCAGATAAGTAACTGCAAGGATTACATGAAGTGAAACCTGCATGTCGTCCGTCTGGTGCATCGGTCCAGCAGCAGAACGACTTTAAGAAAGGCAATAGTCATGCCTACAAGGGTGTAACTGCAATTGTGGATATTTCTAAAATCCTGGCCCAATCAAGCAGATCCCATAGATATACAGGCATGTTAGTCAATAATCAATGTTAGTATCGACTAATACATCCTCGACTACGTTATTTAAGAGAGGTTTATTATTATAGCGGAATAATGCGTATCAATTATTGAAGCGGTATATGTTGCATCTGCAGAACACTCTGCCGTATACTCCGAAAGACGCTACTTCCCTTCTGCATAGGGCAAGGGAACTTGTTGAGCCCGAAGCTACTATCCGCGATACCCGTATTTCCAAAAAATACATTGAATTTGACGCTAGCATACCTGATGATAGGGATGTGAAAACAATCATAGCAAGGCTAGAAGCTATTTCCCCATTGGCCAGCTATGATGAGGTCATAGAGCGCTACATGGAAAAAGGTAAAGCCCTCAAGCGTGCAGTTGAGCTATTCAATGATGAAAAGTATTGGGAAGCTCATGAAGGGCTCGAATATGTATGGAAACATGCAACAGGGATTGAAAAGGATATTCTCAACGGAATAATACTCGTAGCGGCCGCATTTGTACATGACGAAAAGGGCGAGCAGGATGTTTGCATCTCTATCTTACGGCGGGCGAGGAAAAAGCTTGGCCGTGCCAGCGGCAATTATTATGGAATTGATACAAACAGAATTGCAGATATGATTTCTGAAATTATAAATACTGACAAGGTAGATAGGTTTACAATCTGATGATTCACACGGTCGCCTCGATAGCGGCGGATACCGTTGGAGCATTGTGATGGAGGCGCGAAATTCATCCAAGTTCCAAGTACCAAAGGCAAGCTAGATGCCCTGCCGAATTTCTGCCAATTTGTCAATCGTTCAGAGTCTGTCACCAGGGAATGGTAAATAGCTTGCGTTTGTCCAAGTTTTCAAGATTATCACTCCAACTCTGGATTCATACTCCGTGAAGCCGGGGCTATTACCCCCTACAAAAAGATATTTCGCACCAGCTCACATCATGCAATTGCTGCCCGATTCGGGTATGCCGGAGGGAGCTTGGCCCCTTCTTGATGTTCATATTATGCCACCATAAAAATTATTCCTTATCCAACAATAGTGTCCAGTCCTCAATCTGAGGAGAATCCTTCATACCGCTTTTCGTTTAGCAGAAATACAAATGGGAGGAAGCACATAACAATAGAGTATGCCATCCCTCCCTCACTAATTCTATAGAATATCTGTTTGTTTTAAAACTCATCACACAGAATAGATATTAGGATCGAGTGTTTTACCTGTCTGAAACATTGAGTGAGATATCAGTAGTAGCTGGGCCAGGATCATCTTCTCTTGCCAAGAATATTGCAAAGAGGATGGGGGCCCAGATCACGGTGGCAAGTCTAAGAATATTCTCAGACGGCGAAAGCAGCATTAGGCTTGGCAAGGTTGGCAAGAATTGTGTTATCGTGCAGTCAACCCCTCCACCAACTGACACGCATCTGATACAGCTACTGATGATGGCAAAAAAGTGTACAGAGGAAGGTGTTAAGGATATGTGTGCTGTCATTCCTTACCTTTGTTACGCTCGTCAGGACAGGGCATTTTTGGATGGCGAGGTCGTGAGCATTGGCTTGGTGGCGAAACTGCTTGAAACAGTAGGGGTTAAGCATATCATTACAGTTGACATACATAGTCAGCTTGCCACGTCATATTTTACGAGCATTCAAGATGTTTCTTCCGTTCCACTCCTTGCAGACTATGCCTCCAAGATGAGATTGCACGATCCCATTGCGGTGTCGCCCGATGAAGGCGGAACCAACAGGGCAAAGGAGTTTGCCCGCCACCTCGATATAGACGTCGTTGCTTTGAGAAAGTACCGTCACAGAGTGACGGGTGAGGTGACTGTAGACGAAAAGCTCGGCATGGATATGTCTAAGAGGGATGCAATATTGATAGACGACATAATAAGCAGCGGCGGCAGCATCATCAAGGCGGCCGAGGTTCTTCACAAGAAGGGCGTAGGCAGGATATTTGCAATGTGCGCTCATGCTCTACTGATTAGAGAGGCAGCTCAGAAAATCAAGTCTGCTGGTGTTCAGGACATTATCTCCACAAATTCGGTGCAAAGCGAGTATTCAAAGGTTGAGCTGAGCTCGGAATTAGCATCGGCCCTCAAGTCCCACTATTAGCATAAATTTGGCCGTCATTTTTATATATCGTGCCAAATGGTTGATATGCAGCTCGTTTTTTTGGGCACTTCATCAGCTGCTCCTACCGTGGAGCGTGGGCTGTCTTCAATTGCGCTCCTGAGGGGAGGGGAACTCTTACTCTTTGATGCGGGCGAGGGAATGCAACGCAACTTTGTCAAAGCTGGCCTTGGCATGAATAGGAAAATGAAGATCTTTATCACTCATATGCATGCTGACCACTGTGTAGGGCTGCTTGGACTGCTTCAGACAATGGGACTACAAGGAAGAGAAAAGAGCATCGACATTTATGGCGAGCCGCGACTGGAAGAGTTCCTTCGAGAAAATATGCGCATTATCAATTTCAGGCTCACGTATGATGTCGTTGTGCGCAAGATAGAGGAAGACGGCGTCGTAGTGAGGGAAAAAGACTATCAAGTAGCCTGCTGTCAGGCCCTGCACTCTGTTCCTTCTTTTGCGTACTGCCTCGAGGAATTTGATAGGCCAGGCACCTTTAACATCCTAGAGGCAAAGAGGCTAGGAATACCGGAGGGGAATCTGTATAATAAACTGCAGCATGGACAGGACATTGTCTATGAAGGCGAGACAATCAAAGCAAGCCATATTGTCGGACCGCCCCGTAAAGGGAGGAAGATCGGCATCTCAGGAGATACAAGGCCGACTGACAAGCTGGCGAGTTTCTTCAGAAAATGCGACGTGCTGGTCTTTGAATCGACTTACAGCAGGGATAAGCAAGAAAAGGCTATTGAGAATTGGCACTCCACTTCAGCCGAAGCCGCTACGATAGCAAAAAAGTCCGAGGTGGATAAACTGTTGCTGACACACTTTAGCGCGCGATACGATGAGACATCCCTGCTTGTGAAAGAGGCAAGCGCCATTCATCATAATGTCGAAGCAGCAGAAGATCTTAAAGTTGTCAAGATTTCGTATGGGCTTGAACCTTAAGCGACCACCTTTAGAAATAAAGTTCATAGGGAAGCACTACTCATAGCCAAGTTTTCATAGTAGAACGTTTTGGTTCTAGATCGATATTCCAACTAGGTGGGAGTGGAAGGTCTGGTTGTTTCGCATTAACAATTGTCGTTTTTGTCTATTCTTATATGCGTTATTGTGAAAACGCTTTTTATTTCCAGCCTGACTTAGCTGATCATGCGTTGATCGTGTAATGTAGGATGTTTTCGAGCTAGGTGAAAGGTCGTTTTAGCATTGCATTTCAACATGCATTTTAAAATGAGGCTTTTTTACTAACTGTTCATCTGGACTGGTTCCAGAAATTACTTACTTCGCGCCATGGGTTAAGGACTTTCGACTCAGTTTACGCACTAGGAAAATGGCAAGTATACATATAGCAAGTTGAAAAGAGACAAGGATATCACTCACTATGCGATATATACAACTAAGTTATCATAGGGAGCGCAGCCCACTCCCTCGTTATACCAATTAGTACTGTTGTTCCATGGCCTGTATTCCTGTATGTGCTGTCGAGGCGTGAAATAGATGTGAGACGGTAGCAATTGAAAGCTCATGCCAGTCACTTGTTTATAACGTAAAAGTCATATGCGCTTGTTTTTTCTGCCATGTCTTTTTTTCTGATGCTATATTCTATGGTGGCCCAGAAAGCGGGGAATGTTTCGATGAGTCCTATTACAGGACAGAGAAATAAGGTCTGTAAATGTAGCAGTACCTTTTTTGCCCATTTAATTTTTGAGTATCGAAGGTTCAGGAAAAGCCCTAACTGATAAGAGCCTAGCCATACCAGTGAGGCGAAGAGCAGGATAGCGGTGGTTCCAAATTCAATTGGAGTGGTTGTTAAAGTTGAATTCGCCATCGAAGCAAAGGCAGAAACAATTGGTAGATGGGTAGGAAGGAACATGATATCAGAGCTCATCATGCCAAGTTCACGCATCGAGAGCGAAAAGAGAGGCAGGAGGTAGGTGTGTATCATGAGAGCCGTAGACGCTACGCCGGAAGCGAAGCCTAGGAAAAGAGTCACTGATTTGAACATGACTTTGTACCTGTGCCATCGTGGAAATTTGTCAAGGTTCTGCATTGTACCCAGGAACCACCTCCTCCTCTGGAAAAAATGATCTTTCAGGTTGAGCGGCGGCTGCTCAAGTAATATGCCCCCATGCCATCCCATTGATCCTTGACCATACTTTTCATAGACTTTATATCCAAACATTTGGTCCTCGGCAAGTGTGGATCCAAACTTCCATCCAATATCATCTTCAATGTCTGATCTAACAAGCAGGTTGCTGCCATGCATGTGCATCGGCGGAGGATTTTTCATCTGAGATACGCAGTCATAGCAAGCAAATGGCCGCACCGACTCAGCTATAGCTGTGAGCCGGTTTGCTGATTCGAATTTGAGCGGATAAAATATCGGTCCTTCTGAGACAACTGCTTTGCCCTTTCCAATGAATTTGAGCAGAGCAAGTATTGTCTGCGGCGTCACATAACTTTCCTCATCCATGTGGAATATCCATCGTTTGCTAGTATTCTTGCCGAATCGCTGGCGATGTTCGACTGCATACTGCAATGCTCGACCTTTTTTTATTGCATTTGTGTGATAATTCTTCTCTACCACGACCACTTCACACTTTTCGTCTTTAAGTGTCCATCTGTCCCGCGGGTCGTCGGTGACTACCGAGATTTGGTAATTGGCTAAGTCTACCTTCTCGGCAGAGCTTGTTATTGATTGGATACCTCGTCGGACTACTGTTGTCTTGGTGGCAGAACGCGTGGTGATCTGAAAAATTATTGAGGAGTCGTTGAGTAGCCGGGATAGATTTCGTTCTACCAAAAGTTTTCTATTTTTGACTGTCTTCCATACGGAAATCATGGCAACTGGAACATAAGAAAACCAGAAAAACATGGCTATAGCTATGAACGCATTATCTATCACGAAGATTGCTAGCTATTTAGGCTTTAAGAATAAATGCATTCTAGAATTTATTTACACTGCACTTGTACAAGAAATCATGGTAGATAAAACCACTTTGATATTCTACATGATATCGCATTTTATTAGGATTGTCTCGCACTAAGTGTGGAATGAACAGGATTTTCCAATTTCTAGAAAAACTAGAAATAATAAAAGAGCCTAATACGTAGTGTCGATGGAACCAGCTGAACAACAAATACATTCTAAAGACAACATGACATATTGTCAACATTGTGAAGGCGAAACAGTAATATTTGATATGGTTTCGAGCGAGTTTGTATGTAGCTCGTGCGGCTGTGTTGCTGACGACCGAATTTTTCATGCCGACAATTCAGCGGGTATACTTAATTCTTCGGAATATGGGGACAGGACTAGGACTGGGATGCCTGAATCGCTTGCAGTACACCACAAAGGCCTGTCAACATTAATCGGCCTTGACGACACAGATGCAAGGGGCAAGACGCTAGAACCGGCGCAAAAAATGAAGATGCAGCGGCTACGTACGTGGAATAACAGGTCTCAGCTCAATGACTCCATCTCAAGGAATCTTGAAAAGGCACTGAAATTCCTGAACAACTTTGGTGACAAGCTCTATCTCAGCCAAGCTGTGATGGAAAGCGCGGCCTACATCTACCGTAAGGCCGCACTCAAAAAACTGGCAAAGGGCAGGTCAACATTAGGTCTTGTAGGCGCAGCCCTGTATGCAGCTTGCAGAGAGACTGCCACTCCAAAGACAGTGGCTGATGTTGCATCTGTCTGCAACATTTCAAGCAAGGACGTCATGGCGCATTATAAGCTCATCCTAAGAGAATTATCTCTGCAAATGCCGGTGCTTCACGGTCCCGATTATGTGACGCTGATAGCCAACAGGCTTGACCTGAGTGAAAAGACAAAACGGGAGGCCCTTCGTATCTATACAAAGGTGCAGCAGAACCGCATTTCGCTGGGCAAGAACCCAAGGGCTCTTGCTGGAGCAGTCATTTACCTTGCCTCTCAAAACTGTAATGAATTCCTACGCCAGGTAGAGATATGCCAAGTAGCGGACATATCGACGGTGTCACTCAGGAAAAGATGCAAAGAGATAAAGGCTACACTAGGAATTTGACATGAGCAGAGAGATCTTTTGCATCTTTGATTGCGTCAAGTCTGGCTGCGTTTAGAATTAGATAGGCTGCCGCAGAATTAGGATATGCATCCATACAGGAAAATAAGGTCATGACCATATCATCATGGTCAAGTCTAATCCCTTGGCATGGCTCATGTCCCCTGACCACTGCCTTAGTACCTGTAGCTTGTAACCAGGTTCGAGTCACACTGGGCCCAAAATATTTGCCAAGGCCACGTCTTGACCTTTCCTTACTTGTTTTTTCATCAATCTCCGAGGGATCGTTCCAAAGAATCTCTTCAAGCACGCTGTTTCTGACTTGACTTTCTTGAGCAAAGGCGATTGATTCTCTAAAGCTTGCAGCGACTGCCTCTTCAGTAGGGAGCCCGCCATGCACCAAAAGTAGCTTATGCCTGACCACAGTTGCAAGCGTGAACAGTCTGAACATTGATAGTATTTGCTTATAGATCTCTCTCCAGCGGTTGCCAAAACGATCTTCTATCTCGTATGGAAAGTCGTGCGGAGCAAAGGGAAATTCTGCAGGGGCTTCATGGTTTCCCCTCATCAATATAACCGATTCAGGATAGGTGCTTTTCAGATAACATATTGAATATATTATACTGAGAGAATCACTTCCCCTGTCGATATAATCTCCAAGAAATACAAGTTTGTTCAGTTCCTTCGATAGGAATTGATTATAGTTTATTTCTGAGAGTATCCGAAATAGCGACTTTGAATCGCCGTGCAGATCGCTTATTATCACCAAGTTTTCCATGTCATAAACTTCCAGCAGGCCCGCATTCATCTGGGCCCCGGCTATACCTTTCCTTTGTCTTCCTGCCTCTAGCATGCGATATGCCTGCCTTACCAAATGCAGGAAGTCGGAAGCGTTAGCATTTCTTGCAGACTGTGCCAGCTGCAACAGGATAAATGTTGTACGATCTAAGTTAAATGTATTGTACGTTGATATTCTTGTTTGGAAAAATATAGATATCAAAACAGCAGCAGAATTAAGCAAGCGACCGCATTTTCCCAAGTGAATGCAGAGCTGCTTGTGGCTCTGGCATATCTGTAGGCCATTAGCATAATGCAATATATAACAACGCCTGCACTTGAGTAGGAGCAACAAGATTTGATACATGGTTATAACACTGACGGGAACCATTGTTCTGTCGGCCTTTTGCGGCGACTGAAGAGAAGCACAGAATTGGGAGATCCGATTGCCTGATTCAACGAAAAGCACAATCGTGCTCCAGGCTGCCTGATCTAGCTAATGAGATTGAGCCATTTCATTCATTTTACAGGGCGAGCTTTTGAGCCTTGCTGGCATAGGAAACAGCAGATCCCACCATACGCAAACGCAGTCGAAGACATACCAAAGAGAAGATCCAACTTATGTTATAGGGTTCTGAGTATATATTTTACAGGAAATATTTAGAATTTGGAATCAAACCTGGGCTTAATTCCTGCATTCAATTTGCTAGTGCCTTGAGGGCCTTTTATAGCACTACTTTTGCTTCTTGGGAAACGCAGCGCCGTATAGGTGAGAGCATCATCTAGAAAGATCTAAGAAGGGGTTAGATATTGGAGCTGCCGCTAGTACTGCTATCACAATCAAGGTCTCTGTGGTTACATCTTGCAGCAGACCGATGAAAGGGGTCCACAGTCAGGACAAGTTTTCTTTTGTATCCATGTAAAAGGACATAGTCTGTGATGGTGCTGAAAAGACATTGTAGGCATCGAACCCGTCATCTGCTCAATTACCCGCTTGTTTTGCATTAAAGGGGGCGGCTTCGGACTATTGTGGAAATAATTAGCTAAGAATGGACATGAGGTAATTAAAGCATGGCTTTCCTTTAGAGTGCGCAGTTCCTCTGGCAGGGAGAGACTGAGCACACACGGCCCCTTCCAAATGTAGTTGGCAGAGTACCTTTGATTCGTGTATTTTACGAATACCTAGAAATCTTCTATGTTCTTGTTGGCTTAGAAAGTATGTTTAGCATTAAATCTGATAGGATTGAGATTCTGTAGTAATTTGCCATTAAATGCTGCGGGCTGGAGTAACAGAGGTTGGCTAGAGATAATAGAATTCATACTTATGATGTGCGAAAATGGGGCAAGGAAGACCCATGTGATGTATAGATGCAATCTAAACTCCAAGCAGATAAACCAATATCTTGAATTCCTGCTTGACAGCGGGATGCTTGAGATGATACAGGAGCGGCCAAATTCAAAGCGCTACATATACAAGACGACCGATCTCGGTAAAAAGTTCATTGCTCATTACAAGCAGTTGGCAGGGCTCTTTACCAAGCCTCCTCCCTCGCTGGCATAAATGTATGATGCAATATATCTGCGATAGTGCTATCACATAAATGAAAGCTAACTTTGTTAAATATTTCTATAATAAATAGTAATAGGGATTATATGAAATGTATGTGTAGTTGAGTGCGCTTAAATGAAGAATCGCAGTCGCTACGAAGTCATCGCCGCCATCTTGAAGTCCGTGAACAAAGAAGAAACCCGCACGAAGATTATGTATAAAGCTATGCTGAGTAATGACCAGTGCAAGTTATACCTAGATTCGCTTATCAAGAGTGGCCTCGTACATGAGGTGAACAACGGTGACAAGACGCTGTATAGGATAACACCCAAAGGAAGTAGATTTCTATCTTACTATGACCAGATGAAAGAACTCCTCCCGGTTGGCATTGAAGAGAATTTGGCTGATGAATACTATCATTTGAGTACCTGATCATAGGACTGGCATTAAGCTCAACTCTGACCGCCCATCAAATACGAGAGAATATAGATTCGATGGCGGGAGGAGGCACTGCAGAAATAGTGTGTCATTTATCATGATGAAACGTAGGCGAAAGTTCGACACTTCCGAAACCTGCTCTAGTAAATCCTCCTGTGAGTGGGTTAGCACGGCTATTGAAAGGTCTGCATGGGCCATCATGTTGGACAGGATGTTCTTCATTTCGTTTCCTGCACTCTTTGCTCCATAAAGACTTTGTATAGCTTCTGTCCACATTATATTAAGAAGAAGCTTGCCGGGGTTCCTTTGCTTCATCTTTGCAAGAGCTGCAAGCGGCTGGTGGGAGCTCTGATTTTTGCTTCGAGATATTATATGAGCTGATGTCATGTATGTTTTGCCCCTACGCAATATCTTGAAAAGGCTCTTCTTGGAGGCGGGCATGGATGCCTCAAATAAGCGCAGTAGGGAAGACGGCTCGACCCAGTTAGCGGGCTGCAAAATCACAGGGTTCCCACTCAAAACAAAATTCGACACAATCTTTTCGAGAAATATCAATGCAATTGTCATTTCGACGCGTGAGTCCAGCTCAAGTAGAACCACACTCTTTTTAGGAAAGCCACTGCCAAGTGCAGCATCCAGCATAGGATATCCACTTCGGATGTTGTCGCCCATTGAAAGCTCCGAGACATCGGAAGTACCTCTCTTGTGTGGCTCGAACTTGATTGGCCTGTAGGGCGCGAAGCTATGGAATATACTGTTTTCGAGTGTATAGAGATAAGCGGAACGGTTTATACGGGTGCCTCGCAGCTTGTGAAGAAAAATTTGCCTCATTTTTACATTATTGTAATAGCTCTGCTTCAGCTCAATTATGCCATCCACCAGAAAGTCAAGTGTAGCATCAGCAGGCTGCTCACTTATGAATATGAGCTTGGCACCTGCCCGTTCCCTCCATGTCTGAAGCACCCTTTCGTTGTTAAGGCGTGCCTCCCGGTCCATGAAAGAAGCAATCGCGTCCCAGCTGTCGATTATGATTATCGGGGATTTGATGTCCATCAGCTGGTTTGTAATGCGCTCAAAAAGTGACTCGGGTTCATCTAGCCTTGCGTCTTCAAAACTCGGCATCATTATATGGTCACGAGTCAGGTTCGAGCCTTTGGGATTGGACTCCTCGACAAAGTCCTTCAGCCAAGGATAGTATTGGAACAGCTGCTTTGGTGATATTCTGGTGGAGATGTAAAAGAAATTGTTCTTGGCTCCAAGCGCATTTAAGATCGTAAGTGCAAGTGTCGTCTTGCCAGTTCCGGCAAAGCCCTTTACGAGAAGAGAGTACGTTTCGCGCCGTATAAAGTGCATTAGATCCTCGGGTAAGTGCATTGGGCCATGACCATCGGTATCGTTAACACTCAGATCACTTTCTGCCACCCATTATTCACCACAATCGTCTTCTTTCAACGCCCCGTTGACACGAATTACTTGTTAGTAATATAGCTATCCTATTAAGGATTAAGCATATCTTTGCCAGAAGTCTAATCTAATAACACTAGAGGATAAGCTTCATCTTATGATTCGGCCATAAAGTAGATAGAGCTGAGAGAGCATGCTAGTGGCAGGATAAGCGTTTCAGCAAGGCCTAATAATGGGCTATAGAAGTAAATGGGCGCCGTATTATAGATTCCGAAAAGTTACGGAAACGCTAGAAGCAATCCGATCGTCTCAACGTGGAACCCTCAGACTTTTTTGAATGCAGAAGAGTGGCTTAACTGGAATGCCATAAAAAGGAGGGTTGGAGTATACAATCACAAGCTCCTTTCATGTTATGTATAAAGTACATGAGACCAGTAACATATTTATTGTAATCGGATAAAAGAAGTCTTCTAAGCCTATGGTGATTAACGAGGAATTACTCGCAGCCAGGAAAAAAGTTGCACAAAAAAGGCCCCATTTCGTCAGGCAAGAGAGTTGGAGGTACGATAGACTTGCCGAAAACTGGAGAAAACCTAAGGGCAAGGACAACAAGATGAGAAAACAAAAGTCAGGAATGCCAGCCATTGTCAAGGTCGGCTATAGGGGCCCAAGAGCGGCAAGAGGTCTTCACCCCTCAGGGTACAGGGATAATGTCGTTCACAATACTGCCGAGCTGTCCAACCTTGACCCTAAAAACGATGCAGCGAGAATTGGCCACACCGTCGGTAAGAAAAAGAGGATTGAGATAATTGGCAAGGCTGTTGAGCTTGGCATCAAGGTGCTCAATCCTGGCAAGCTGCTCCCAAACACACAAGAAGAAAGGGAGAAGAAAACAGAGTAACATGGTAGTAAACATTGCGAAAAAGCGCGAGCTCGTAGCAAGGATTCTTAGTGTAGGAGCCAACAGAGTTCGCTTTGAGCCGGATAGGCTTGAAGACATCGCGGACTCAATCACTAGAGAGAATATACGCTCGCTCGTCAAGAGTGGGGCCATATGGACAGTGCAGCCCAAAGGAGGCTCAAGAGGTAGGGCGATTAAAAAACGCTCTGTATGGAAGGTTCATGGAAAGGGTCCTGGCTCAAAGAAGGGTAAGAAGACTGCGAGGGTTGGGAAGAAAAAAGTCTATGTAGTGAGGACACGATCGATGCGTTACCATCTAAAGGTGATCAAGGAAAGAAAGGACATCGCCAACAATGTCTACTGGCAATTGTACAAGAAGGTCAAGGGTGGTCAGGTGAGATCACTTGCCCATCTGCGGGAGCTCGTAAAAGAGGCAAAGTCAACCTAGCAGAGTTTCTCAAGGCAAATCCTATATTTAGCTAAGTCTGCTGCGTTGTCGCCAATAAAGCAAAGGCCCTCTTTCATCAGCAATTCTTTTTTCCTTATCTTGCCGAAAGCATAGCCGCCTATGTTACCATTTGACTTGATAACCCTATGACAGGGTGTCACAATTGGGTTTGGGTTCTTGTTCAAAATTCTCCCAACGACGCGGGATGCATGCGGATGTCCTAGAGCCCTAGCAATATCTCCATAGGTTGTGACTTTACCTTCCGGAATTTGAGCCAATACATCGTAGACGTCGCTCGCCTTTAGTGATCGCAACTTCATGGTGCATCAGATAGTGGACAGATATTTAAGTTAAAGCATTCACACCTTGTAAAGTTTAAGAGAAGTTTTCTCAACGATACTCATTATCCTATCCTTCTGCCTTCCCAACCCCTTATTATCGAGTATGGCATGCGTAACCTTCTCTACGCTCTTTTCAATCATCTGGTTTAACATATCCTCATCGATTGCTTCAAGGTTGTGTTTTGAGGCTATTGCTCCAAGACCAAATGTTGACTCAAGCAATAGTTTGTTGAACTTTACTGGATAATGCGTGCCTCCAAGCGCTATGCCTACTTTATCGCAGTATTCAAACCCATTGTCAAGCATACCAAGCAGGGTGTCACATATCACGGCGGCGGCGTTATCGTCTGTCCACTGTTTTTCTGAGGATCCCAGCTCTATAAATAATACAGGCTTATTGAGAGATGTCGGCCCATGATGTGTCGCTTCGATGATCACGTCATATTGAGGAACCTTCTGCTGGGCAGAAGTTAGGGCCTTAAGGTATTCTTTCTGTAGACTAGGATAGGAGATTGCTATTTGTCTAGGGTTCCCACCATAAGAATTATCTCTAGAAAAATTGCCGGTGAAGTGGCAAGTGAGCGTTGGAATGCAGCTGTGTGATCTATGCTTTGATAGGAAAATGAACACTTTGGCGTGCGAATAGAGGCGGTCAATATTTTCCAACGTGAGCAAACTGCCAGAGAAAATATAGAGCTGGATATTCTCATGACGCACCGACCGGTATGACTGGCCGTTGGCGTTCCCCTTACTTTCAGTCTCAAATTCAGCGCTTCTTATGAGGTAGCGAATCATCGTCATGCCTGCCAAGTCGTCATAAGAGGTTACAAGGACGCAGGGGTCGGTCAACTTTCAACATCTACGGTCTATAGTAATTTTAGTCTTATCATATGAGCAAAATAACAAAAAAAGTGGAGGAACAAGACCTAACAGCTCTGAAAGAGGCTACGACTCTCTAATCCGAGAACGCAGCTACACTGACTATGCTGATTGCACACACCATTCAGTCGATGATGAAGCCATTGATGAAGGAATAACCGTTTAGCAGTCGACCTGATTAGTGAGGCCTACGAGATACTTCAGTTAGTATTCAAGACAACAATTTGTTGTCCTTCAATCAGTAAGCCAACTTATCAAGCTTGTTAAGCTGCGCCTGGAGGAACAACCATTCGTAATGCAGGGACATGCGGTAATGGACGAGTTATAAGATCCATTGCTCTTAATGAGAAACAAGAATACTAAGAGAAAGTACATCGAAAGAAGGGAATTCGAACGTTATAAATTATCTAAGTATATCACTATGCTGTATCTTCAATCATAAAAAATTGCACAGAGATAACGACCCGCTAATCTAGTGTATGCTCCTTTCAGGATTTCGATAGGAGGATTGGCTTAAAGTGACTAATCCGTCGACGGCAACTCGAATCGGCAGCCTTAGCAATGTAATATCTATAAGAAGGTTCTTGGTCTTATGTGTAAGAATTACAAGTTCGCTATCATTCTCCCCGAGTAAATTTATAAAATGCATTGAACCCTTGCATAGCTGAACTAGATGAAGAGAATAGAAGAGGCCCCAGAAGGTGGCAAGGGTCAGGAGGAAATTGAATTTGAAGCTAATATTATTGAGAATTCTAATTCTGTAGAACAACAAGTAACCTCGGAACAGGATACAAGCTCCGGAGAAAATCTAATCGACAAGCCAAGCCCAGAATTTGGAGAGCAAGAGCCAACCTCAACTGTAGAGCCAGCTGCAGGTTCACCTTCAGTTTCTCCTGCAGGAGTACCATCACAACAAAAAAAGGGTGTGCCCTCCCCAGGTGAATCCAAGTTCTTTGCCATCCGCACTACAGGAGGGCAGGAGCGCGTAGTTGCAAACCTGCTGCAGACAAGGGCCAACACCAAGAAATTGCTAATTCGCTCCATTATTGTGCTTGACAGCTTTAAGGGCTACATCATTGTGGAGGCCCCCGATTCGAACGTTGCATATGAGGCGCTTGCAGGAATAAGGCATGTTCGGGGTCAGATAAGGGGCGACTTGCCTTTCAAAGATATAGAAGGGTATCTGGTGAAGAAGCCGGTGGTGTCAGAGCTTAACACAAATGACATAGTAGAAGTGATTGCGGGTCCATTCAAATCCATGAAGGCCAAGATAACACGCGTAGACTACGAAAAGCAGGAAGCAACAGTAGTTCTGCTCGACTCACCATACCAGATACCGGTAACTGTAGACGCAAACTACCTCAAAAAGTTGGCGCACTAGGCAATTCATGCATAGAAACTGAACGATTAAATAAAGAAAAGTAGCCAAAGTCATTGTTTAACCTTCTGGTGTTATAGTTGATTGTCGACCTGAACATAAGGGGCAAACACGCAATAGTTATAGGCGGTGGAACCGAGGGCATCAGAAAAGTGCGCGGACTCTTGGGTCAGGATTGCAAAATAACGGTAATAAGTAATAGGGTTAACCGATTTCTGAATGAGCAGGCCACTCTAGGCAAGATAAAGCTCATCAAGGCAAAGCTCCACGACGCCAGCATCCTTGACGATTACAGTGATGCTTTCTTGGTGCTTGCGGCGACCAATGACAGAGAACTTAATCGCAAGATCATAGAAAGGGGCCGATTGATAAAGGCATTTGTTTACGCTGCAGACGATCCGACTGTAAGCGACTTTTCTTATGCCTCAATTGTCAACATTGAGGGGATAGTGCAGGTAGCAATTTCAACTTCTGGTAAGAGCCCTTTAATGGCTCGCAAAATAAGGATAAAGGCAGAGCGGGTGCTGCGCCGGATAATCAAGAAGGCAGATATTGAAAACGCCAAACTCCAGGAATTTGCTCGACAAGCTGCACGATCCTATATCAAGACTACGGACGAGCGTAGAGAGTTCCTCTATGCGGTGATAAAGAATGCACAAATTCAGAACCTTATTAAGGAAGACAGGATTGAAGATGCTAAAAGTGCGACGTTAGAGCTGTTACAAAAATGGGAGAGAAATAACAGTAGATGAAAGTAGCTATCAGGGCCACACCAGAAACGGCAGTTGGGCTCCTTCAGATCGTTAATGCAAGGGTTACCTATCGCAATGCACCCATGCATCTGCTGGAAAAGTTCACATTCAGGGATCTCGATGAGGCACATAAGATCTTTCTTGAGAGGGCTGGCTTTGAAGAATGCATCATTTTGCAGACATGTAACAGGGTTGAAGTCTTTGGTGTAACAAAAGAACCCAATGAGGACAGGCTGCTTGACGAGTGGGTATCTGCAGTAGGGCTGTCAGAACAGGACCTAAACAGCATTGAAATTAATAGAGGCAATGAGGCAATTATTCATCTGATGAGGCTTGCATCAGGCCTTGAGTCGCTGGTTGTAGGCGAAGACCAAATTTTGGGCCAAGTGAGACGCGCCTTTGAATTATCGCGCGCTCGTCACTACGCAAGTACCAACCTTTCCCTCGTTTTTGATAGGGCTCTAAAGGCGGGAAGCAGGATTAGGACTAGCACTGGCATAAACAAGGGAAATGTTTCAATTGCATCGGTAGCCGTGAATCTTGCCGAAGAATACTTAGACGACTTAAAGAGCAAGACTATCTTGTTAATAGGTACGGGAGAGGCTGCAAACCTTGTAGCAAAAGTGCTCAAAAGGCGGGATGTTAAATTCATGATAGCGAGCAGGGTTCCGGAAAGGGCACATGCATTTGCGGCTACAGTCGCGGGGATTCCAATCGCTTTTGACAGAGCCTTAGAAACGCTACCAATGGTCGACCTAATATTCACTGCAACTATGGCTCCCTACCGCCTAATCACCTATGAAAGGATAGAGAATGCAACGATGAAGACAAAAAGGAGTAAGAGTATGATGATCTTTGATCTGTCCAACCCAAGGACAGTTGACGAAGGGGTCGCAGCTATCCGCGGCGTCAAACTGATAAATATGGATCAAATTGCTGAGCTTGCTGGCAGGAATATGCGCTCCCGCATGAAGGAAGTCATTTATGCGGAGAAGCTGATAAATGACGAAATGAAGTCATTTGACACAGTCATGAAGAGAATGAAGGCTGAGCCCCTTGTGGTGGAGGTGTTTAGGAACGTTGATACAATAAGGGAACGGGAATTGAAAAGGGCGTTAGCTATAATTGGAAAAAAGATAGAGCCGGAGCAAGTCAAGGTATTGGAGCAGCTTTCCTATGCCATTGTTGAGGGCGTTCTATCAATACCCATGAATAATCTGCGAAAAGAAATAGAGGAAGGCGACAATGAAGAGCTCATGAAAATAGTAGCCAAGTTGTTCAAGTATGAAGAAAATCAGCATCAACAACGCCAGTAACTCTTTTCCAAATGTTAGACTTCGCCGTCTAAGGACAACAGGTGCAGTGAGGGATCTGCTGCAGGAGACTCGCCTCTCGCCGAAAGATCTAATAGCTCCCATATTCGTTCAGGAAGGATTGAAGAATACACAAGAAGTGGCCTCGATGCCAGACATCCACCGTCTTCCACTCTCCAAACTTGCCGTTGAAGTGGATCGCATAAGGGAGCTTGGTATCAGCGCAGTCATCCTATTTGGGTTACCCTTGCAAAAGGATGCAGAGGCAAAATCTGCATTTGATAACAGCGGCATCGTTCAAAAATCAATCGAACTCTTGAGAAAGCAGTTTGGCACGAAAGTGGCAATAATAACGGATGTTTGCCTTTGCCAATACACGACACACGGGCATTGCGGCCTTGTAGTAAAAAAAAAGATAGACAACGATAGAACGATTGACGCTTTGGCAAAGATAGCTGTCAGTCATGCAAGGGCTGGTGCAGATATTGTCGCGCCCTCTGCAATGATGGACGGTCAGGTACAAGCATTACGGACTGGCCTGGACGATGCGGGATTTGCGGATGTGGCAATTATGGGATACTCTGCCAAACAGGCATCCCCGCTCTACGCCCCATTTCGCGAAGCAGCTCATTCGACTCCTGAATTTGGGGATAGGTTCACGTACCAGATGCCTTTCTCAAATGCAAGGGAGGCTATGCGTGAAATAGAGACAGATATTGCGGAGGGAGTTGACATTGTCATGATTAAGCCTGCCCTGCCATACCTCGATCTCGTATACACTGCTAGGCAAGCCACCAACGTGCCCATATGTGCTTACAGTGTGTCTGGAGAGTATGCACTGATCAAGGCGGCTGCTTTGAACGGCTGGATCGATGAAGATTCCGTCATGACTGAGTTCCTAACATCTATAAAACGTGCTGGTGCCGATATGATAATCACATATCTAGCAAAAAGGATGGCTGAGCAACTAAACAAATAGTAGCAGTATAGATTCATATTTTTAAATTTGGATGATGAATGAATGCTATCTAACATGTTCGCTACTGATTCAGGCTCTGAGCGGGCTACGAGCATAGAGGACTATCAGAATACATGTACAGAATTCATTACAGACATTAGTCGTGACTATATGGATTGGATCGAGCGGTACCAGTTGAGCGAGGAAGAAACTGCAAGAAGAAAGACAACAATAAACCGCATCGTCAAGACCACCAACGACTGGATTTTAAAATTTGGCACTACCATCAAAAAGGTTGACATTGTAATGAATGATGGCGTTAACAAGATGGCAGAGAACACTGCAGGTTATCCTTTCCAGTTCGATGTCTTAGTAAACAATATGAGGCGCTTCACAATTCACCCTATGGGCGAAGTAAGGATCAATATCAAGGCAACCCCAAGATCTGGAAGGCTCGCGCGAATTGGCAACTACCAGAAAGATCAATTGTTACTCATAAGTTCCAGCTCGCCTGTAAAATTCTCTGTAAGCAAAGAGAGCATGATGGCTGCTGACGTTCTAGACGACTACATCATAATCGATGCCAACAACTGCCATAGGCATGATCTCATATCTCTTACTGCCGTAGTGGAGGAAGTCGAGGGTGAGTATGTTACAGAGAGTAGAGGGTACACTACCATGATACTGCTCCTCTAGACACGTACGCTTTAAATAACCTTATAGTCTCGATAGTTTCCGGGCGACGGTCGTCCAGTTTGGTCTAGGACATCAGATTGCCAATCTGGTAACCCGGGTTCAAATCCCGGCCGTCGCATTTTTCATGATTTCCTTGAGATTGATATTCTGGAGCTTGTCTATCTCCCTGTCAAACCATTCTTCTACCTGCTCGGGATTGGTTCTCACCTTGATCTTGATCTCTTCTAGCTCAGATTTCCTTACTCTAACCTTCTCTTCAACTCTTGGGAGGTAGGCAGATGTCGCGCCTTCCACCACCTTTTCCATAAATTTGTCCAGCATCTAAATCAGCCCAAAGAGTACCCGTAGTAGGATTATCAAAACTATTATCCCGAGCACTACCATGATAATAGTCCAAATCGTACCAGCCATTTCATTGGTTGTTGTTTAACATTTCATATAAGGACAATATAATAATCCTCTAGATGGCAATTCTAGCCTGTTTTCCTTTTAAATATTATTGAACACCACCACACGCACAAAAGCCAAACTCGTCTATCCGCTTGCTGCAACTGGGGCATCGCTCGCCGTATTGGACTTCCCATGCGTGCTTGCCATAGAGCTTGTAGTGCGTGTCTATCTCAAGGGGGATACCCTGATCGTCCTGTTGCCTTTTCTCCTGGGAGTGCGTCATCATCTTCATTTGTGCAAGATGCATTATTAAATCTGCTTTTTTAAGTTGGCTTTGATTATTTCAAGGGCACGCTCCGCAGCATCTTTTTTCGGTAGCTGGATCATGAAGAGATTTTGTGAATTGGTGGGTTCTTGTGAGTCTGGCGCAAGGGAAATCATTCCGCTTTCTGCCAGTGCTTCAAAGAACTCAACCATGTCATTCGCGTACAACAAAAAATTTTGTTCGAAGTCAGTATCGAGGAGCTTTAATTGGACATCGACAAATACGTCCCTTCCGTCATAAAATATGTTAAGTAGCGTGTCTGCACGGACCTTTCTGTTATAGAGGTTGTGAAGTACTTCTTCTTCATATTTTTTCGGACTCATTAGAATGCAAGGCACCTTGGTACCGGAGAACTCGACGAGTGTGGCTCCCTCTCTGTGAATGTGAGCTTTGAACTCTTCAAGCGTTCTAAAGTTTCTCTTAGCCATCTATAGGTTTTCCCTTATAGTCTCTGGAAAATAATTTTTCATGTCTATATTCTGTTGCATCTTTTTGTAGACATATTCGTGATCCTTACAGAGATAGAATGGCATCTGCTCAGAGTGTAGGGCATCGTATAGCCTCCTTTGCTTGACAAGCTCAAGCTGAACGATAAAGTCGGCCCTGTCCCCGCATATATTGCATCTAAAACGCGGATCCCCGTCCATTCGCTCCCAGTCTCTCATCAATGTAGGATCGTCCATAAAAGAATTTATGAGTTAGATATGCGTGCAATAAAGAGCTCACTAGTGCTTGTGAAATCAGTAAAAAGGGAGTGATGTTAAAAAAGATGCAAAAGCAGCATCAACAGCGGCTGAAATCTTGACAAACAGCAAAGGGCTGCTAACAGAGACTCATCGACTTTGCAAGGAGAATTGCCCTCTGCGAGTCATCGTGGTGTATTTCATTGTTATTGTATTTCTTGCTAAAGTAAATCAGGTCTATCATCTTGCACGTGTCGATATTAACCAATAAGCTTCGTTTTGTACCACTCATCGTGTTAGCATTAGTCAGTATTATCAGTCTGTCCACAAAGCTTGTTGACCTCAGCGTGTTTGAGATCTGCTCAAAACTCTTAGCGTGGTCTTTGTTAATGACGACAGCCACGGCGACCTTGGTGCCGAATAAATCACTGTAGGTTACATCGACTCCATTGCCCTTGTCATTGGCCGGGTCGGGTCTTGCCAGCACTCCTACCTCGTGTGCATAGTTAACGAGATCTTTAACTGCATTTCGTATGCCCGATTCCAGTGTCTGAACGTCATGGCAGTTGCGCCTTATCTTGATAAAGTCCGAAAGTGGCACATACATCAGGCTACCCCTTATGCGAAGGCCTGGGTATACATTCTTTATAGTATCATCTATAGACTCTTCGTCTATCGTACCAAGGTTGCGTTTTGCCGCGTTCTCAGTAGCATGGTACAGTATATTGAGCATGGAGCGAACATTGCGAAAATCTGAGAACTCATCATAGATTACCCTAACTTTGGCAGCCAGGTCACGTTCGCACTCTTCATTGAAGCTCTTGCTTACGTCGTGGTGCCTTATGTATTCAAGCACGATATCCACAATCTCTTCAAGTGTATTAGACCCAGCAATATCTATTTTGTAATTAGCCTTTTCCAATCTATCAAAAACTGAGACTGTTGTCCTGCATATCTCATCGTACGACGAAGGCGTGAATATGAGCATGAGCACTGTTGCAGGCAAATGTGCATTAATTACCGCCTTGACAAATTCGACCGACTCCTTGCCAGAGTCAAACTCGTCTATCTGAAACAGCGTTATTTTATGTAGGAACCTCAGGTTGAGCTGGGCAAGCGCTGCCAGGCTTGCTATAATGTCCTCGAGGGTTGCAACATTCTGTGCATCGGCCCTGAAATTACCTTCAATTACAAGTTTTAATATTGTGATTTCTATCGGTGAAAATTCCTCGTAAAGAGTATCATCAATTGCAGCATAATTCGGCACAATTTCATTTCCCAAGAGCTGAGCAGCCTTATCTGCCAAACTCTTGCCTCTTATGAAATCAATGAAGCCATAGTTGAAAATCCTTTTTGCATTTGGCACATTCTGCTCAGCCCTCTGAAGTAAATAATCGACAACAGTCTTTCTCAATATTGCAACATCCTCATCTGTAAAGCCAGCAAGCATTGCACCATAGAGACTATGCATGGTGCGGGGTGATATTTGTGATAGGTCGATGTACGAGACAATCGCGCTCTCTGACACTTCCCTGAGCCCCTTAGTATGTAGTGCTAAGTGCGTTTTACCGGAACCAACATCTTGTATCATGGTAACAAGCCTAAAGTCCTTGTCTGTGGGCGTCCCCATACCTATCTTGGCACGAAGGTCTGAAATGCACGACACCATAGCAGCCTTGGCCTCTTTGTGCCTCTTGCCGCCCAAAATCATGGCATCTGTGAGAGTTGGAGTAGGGCTGCTCGGGTACGGGTTGCGGTCTAGCTTGTAGGGATACAACTGTTAGATACACCTCACAAATCCATGTAATATCCCTCTGACCATCACGCCTTCTCCTCCACCGGTGGAAAGCTCGTACCTATCTTGGTGCTTGCTAGTCAACTCGCTTACAAGCCTATAGAACTCATCTGAAGAAATATTGCCGCTAGCGCACATTTTATTGCGTATCTTAGCTAACTCGATCCATCCTATCGACGAGCCTAAGGTGGCCAATGCGACATCAAATTCTTCCTTGAAATCATGAACGTTCATCATGCTCATTTTCGATCTGCTCTCAGGTACACCAAGGACAGGCGCCTGCTGCGCCAACAACAACTGCGGATTGTTCTTCAATTCTAACACAAGACTTGCAAGGTTAGAAATGTTGTTTGCTAGAGTTTCGACGCTCCGGATCAGATCTTTATTTGAGAGGTTGACGGATTCATCAAGTGATTTGATCATCTCATAAGTTAGCTTGAACCTTGGCTCTGAGTTAAGGAGGCTCTGGACATAGTGGCTTTTGTGAAAGCAAAAGTATGCATTAGCTCGCTTGTCAACGAAAACATCACCCTTGCTGATAGTATTTTCTAATGCAGTATCAATATCTCCGAATTCTCGTCGCAGATCGGTCTTCTTTATGCCGGCCGACCCAACAGAAAGGATCCTGTTGATAAGGTTTTCCTCTACAGACATGAGGTAGAAGGTCGAAGTTGTAATATAATACATGATGTAATGACTAATAGCAATTTTAGTTAAGAAATTTATACAAACATTATCAATTTAAAGTATTAATACTAGCCGGCGTGGTTTTCTAATGGGATGATGATAATTCTATCTGCATTATGATGAAAGCACTAGGGTATCTGACCTTAAATAGTATTGTATTGAATTGTTGTCGTTTTGATCTTTCTCATGGCTGCAAATATGACTATTATTGCAGCTACCCATAAGCCTGCTAGCACGATATTGCTAATAGTGATATAGGTATAGGGGATTACCTCCAGAATGTTTGTCCTGATAGATCCAGCTGACACGTGCATGTCTCTTATTGCTATATTGTAGCTGTCGCTGTGGGGATCCATTGCTGAAGCGATATTCGCTCGGAGCACCATGCTGTCAAGATTGTCATGAATCATCGCAAAGTCGGTCTTGGCGGTTGGAAAGAGCCATACAGGATTTCCCTCTGCGGGGATCAATTTTTGTGTCAATTTCACGTATTCTGCTAAATGCTCGGGAGTCTGGGCAGTCTCTGCGCGTGCAATGAACCCAACGGCCTTGTCAAGGAGGTACATTGTGTTTTGATACCCCAAAAATGCGATGGCTCCGCCCATCATCAGAAATGCAAGGATCCCTAGAAGCACTAGCCTCTGGTTCAAGGTTCTGGTGGCCTTCCTGCCTGCACCGCTGTCCGCAGCCTTTGCGGAAGCAGTCATGGTCGTCGAGCCGGGACCAGCAGTGTGCCCTCCTGTGGTTATTGTAGGCGCATAGTCTCGACGTGTAGTTTGCTTTCTCTTCCTGAACGATGAGTGCACAATGCTCAGATATGCTACATATATGAACCCGATTGTTGGAATCGCTATCATAGGAGTGTAAACTGGATTGCCCGTGAAGATTGAGATGAAGACCGCCATGCATCCATAGATCGCAAAGAAGATTTCCAAAAGTGTAGTCTTGGTGAAAGGGAGTACATACTCTTTGTTCCTCCAGTTGTCGCTCTGGTTGACGATGCCAAACTTGGGAGTACGTAGGAACTCGTTCTTCCTGCCAAAAACTGCGTCAAAGACTGCAACAGTATTGTTGACGGATAAACCCGCGGAGTAGAACATAAGGAAGAAAAACTGCTGTGCCTTTTCTCGCCATTTTTCGCCGCTCCATGTCTTGTTGATAATAATCAAATAGCCGCCCGGTCCCATCATAACATACATGAATATTGAGACCAATGGAGCCCAGGATACTGTATAAAGTTTGTAGTCCATGGCTAGAAGCATTGGAAATATTAGAAACTGAGCAAGAAACAAAGGGTTAATTGTATGCCTTGTAAGGTGTATGAATGCTTGAGTCTTAGTTTCGATTGGGATGTTGCGATGGAGCATTACATCGCTCAGTAGTTTAAGCGCCACCTGTATCGAGCCCTTAGCCCACCGGAACTGCTGTCGCTTTGCCGCATTCATTTGCACAGGCAGCTCAGCGTCCACAACGACATCTTCGAGAAAGAGGCACTTCCAACCCTTCATTTGGACTCTATAGCTGAGGTCAAGATCTTCGACAAGTGTGCTGGTATGCCAGCCGCCTGCTTCAGTGATGCACGACGTCCTCCATATGCCTGCCGTGCCATTGAAGTTCATATAAAGGTGAGTAAGGCTCTTCGCCTTTTGCTCAATCAGAAAGTGAAGGTCCAGTGATACGGCCTGTGCCTCCGTAAGGGTAGAGTAGTTTTCGTTAACATGGCCCCACTTGCATTGCACAAGACCGAGCTTGGAGTCTGCATAGAAGTGTCCAATAGCGCTTTTTAGGAACCATGTTGGCGGGATAAAGTCGGCATCAAATATTGCGACAAATTCTCCCTTGGCATTCTTTATGCCTTCTTTGAGAGCACCGGCCTTGTAACCTGATCTATCTTTCCTCTGCACGTGGACAATATCAAACCCCTTGAACCTATACTCGTCGACAATTGATCTTATCAAGTCTACAGTATCATCATCTGAATCGTCCAGCACTTGAATCTGGAACTTATCTTTAGGGTAATCCATCCTGCAGACGGCATCTAGAAGACGCTTTACAACATACTTTTCGTTGTACAGTGGTAGCTGTATCGTGACTACCGGAAGATTAGCTGGAAGAGCTACTTTTTGACGCCTTTTCCTTTCATGATGAATGTTGTTGCGAGAGTGGTATGCAAGATAGTAGAAGTTCAGCGTATATACCATCAAGATCCAACCAATGGTCAAGAATGTGATGTAAAGAAATATGCCTAGACCGTACATGGCATCAGCTCTGTGAAGAGATAGGTTTTCTGTATATTTATATATACTTGCCTGAGTTAGTTAGCCCTTATTGAATATCTTGACTGCCTGAGGCGGGCAGACGTTTTCACATGCCATACAGAATATACAGTCCTTTTCTCGTATCATGAAGGCCTTTTTGTCAGATGCTGGGTGACCAGGCGTTTCAAGCCATTCGTAAACATTG